>JBBIQA010000194.1:0-7473 GCA_037442565.1 Rhodospirillales bacterium | reverse complement strand
CGCTGGGCCTGGCTGGCGTCGGGCTCGTGGTCGGCGAGGCGGCCCTGCACAGCCCTGCCCGTTTCAATGGGCTGGTACTTGCCTTCGTCGGCGTGCTGGGCCTGGTTTCCGGAACGCTCTATTTCGGCCGCTTCTGCCGCGGGGTGCCGCTGCTGCCCGGGGCGGCCGCCCAGTTCCTGGCCGCCGCTGCCGTTGCGGCACTGGGCGCATGGCTGATCGAGGCGCCGCATGCGATTTTTTCCGCCCCCGCCCTTGCCGCCGTGGCCTGGAACACGATCATGGTCTCGCTCGGCGGCATGGGGCTCTATTTCCTCATGCTGACCCATGGCACCGCCGCGCGCACGACCGCCAATTTCTATCTCGTTCCCGGCACCGCCGCCCTGTTGGCATGGGCGTTCCTCGGTGAAGGCCTGAGCCCGCTCGCGGTCGCCGGCCTGATCGTTGCCTCGGCCGGATGCTGGCTGGTCAATGCCGCCCCCCGCTTGGCCCCCCTGCGTCCGGCCCCCCTGCATCCGGCCAGGCTGCATCCGGCCGTCCCGCCGGTGGTCACAGCCCCGCATCCTCCGCGGCGCGGCGGGAAATGACCGCGAAATCCAGCTCCCCCTCACCGCGCGCCTCGGTCGCCAGGAACCGGTCGCGCAGGATCGACGCGAAGGGCAGGGGCACCGCCAGGGCCTCCGCCGCCTGCAGGACCAGCCTGGTGTCCTTGGCCGCGAGGTGCACGTTCGCCCCGGGCGGATCGAACGCCTTGTCCACGATCAACTTGCCGTAATTCCTGTGCACCGGCGCGCTGAAGAAGCTTTCCGTCAGGATCTCGAACACCGAAGCCGGCGCCACCCCGCCTTTCTCCGCCAGGGCGAACACCTCGCTGAGCTGCTCGATCGTCGAGAAGATCAGGAAATTGGCGCACAGCTTGATCAGGTTCGCCTGGCTCGGCCGCTCGCCGACCACGAACAGCCGCTGCCCGACGGCGTCGAACACCGGCCGCATCGCCGCGATCCGCTCGCCCGCGCCGCCGGCCATCAGGAACAATTGCCCCGCCTCCGCCGCCGGCGGCCGGCCGAGCACCGGCACGGACAGGAAGCCCTGCCCGGCCTCGGCGTGCAGCGCCGCCAGCCGGTCGGCGAGTGCCACCGACATCGTGCTCATCGCCAGATGCACCGCGCCCTTTCGCATCCCCGCCATCACACCGGACGGCCCGGTGACCATCGCCTCCACCGCCGCGTCGTTCGCCACCATGGTTATGACGGCATCGTTGTCCGCCGCCGCCGCCGGGCTGGCGGCGGCGATGGCGCCGTCGCGCGCCAGCGCGCCGATCTTGCCGGGGCTGCGATTGAACACGCTGACCCGATGGCCCGCGCGCATCAGGCGGCGTGCCATGGCGCTGCCCATCGGTCCCAGCCCGATAACCCCGATATCCATGCCGTGCGGTTCCTTCTGCGCTCGCGGTTCGTACACCCGGCATCAAGCCCCTCATTCATCGGGAAAATCCACCCCCGCCGGCCTTCCGGATGCGATTGACAGGGGCCTCGATCTCGCTGAATGATGACCCATGCCGCCACGCCGCCCGTTCGCCCGCTTCGCGCTGATCACCGGTCTGGCAGGCCTGCCGATCCTGGCCATACCGGACATGGCGGGTGCGCAGATCGTGCCCGGCTTTCCGCCGCAGCACGCGCCTACGATCGATCAGCAGAGCCTGGACCGCATGGGTGCCGCCGCCGCCCGGCTCTACGAGGGCCGCTCGATCGGCACTGTGGAGCGCTGGCGCAACCCCGATACCGGCGACGCCGGGTCGGTCAAGCTGATGGCCAAGCCGGTGTTGAAGGGCATGCCCTGCCGGCGCATCGCCTATACGACCCGTCCGGAGAATGCCGATCGCCCGCAGGCGCACTATACATTGACCTGGTGCAAGACGGCATCCGGCGAGTGGAAGATCGTCGACGATGTCCATCACAAATAGCGCGCGCGCCGCGGTCCGCCTATCCAGCCTGTGCGGCGCCGTGCTGGCGCTGGCGGCGGGCTGCGGTCCGCAGAAGCCGCCGCATGCCGGCCAACGGACGCCGCAGGCCGACTCGATGGTGCGCATGCTGGCGGATGTCGACCAGCTGCGCGCCTACGCCGACGGCAAGGCCACGAAGCCGCAGGCCGAGGCCGCGATGAGCGACCTGGAATCCTGGACCCCGCACATCGCCGCCCTGTTCCCGCCCGAGGAAGCCTCCCGGCTATACGTTGACATGACACCGGACATGGCCCGCGACGCCCCCGCGGCGATGGAAGCCGCCATCGAGCCCTTGTCGGCCGCCATGCGCAGCGGCAATCGCGCCTCGGTTGCAGCCGCCCTGGACCGGACCGAGCAGCAGGGCTGCGGCGCCTGCCACCGCCAGCCGTATCGCTGACGCGTGCCGGCTTGGCCCGGCCGGACCCAGCCGGCACGCGTCAGCGCCGGACCGGCTGCGACTGGGGCTGGGGCTGGGACTGGGACTGGGGAAACCAGACCGGAATCGTGCTGCCCTTGTCGTCCTCGAGCGCCTGAATTTCAGCGGCCCGTTGCTGATGATAGGCGCTGCGGAAGGTTGCGTAGGGATCGAGCGAGGTCTTCTTCACGGAATCGATCGTATCCAGCAGATGATAGCGCTGGTCGACGACGTAGGCACCGGTAGCGCTCCAGCGGGCGGCCGTGACGGCCACCCCCTGGCCGATCCAGTAGACCGGCTCGGCGGTGGCATTGACCAGAAAGCCGCCGAGATCGCGGGCATTGCGCGGGCCGAGGCCGGGGACGAACAGGTACGGCCCCTCCGGCAGGCCCCATAGGGCCAGCGTGTCGCCGAAACCGGTCTCGTGCAGGGGGTAGCCCCAATCCGCCGCGACATCGAACAGTCCGAGCACGCCGACGGTGGAGTTGATCAGCGCGCGCATCAGCGTATCGCCGGCCCGGCGCGGGCTGCCCTGCGCCATGTCGTTGCCCAGGCGCACGGCTGAACCCAGGTTCAGCAGCGCATTGTGGATGCCGGTGCGCGCCGGCCCCGGCACCACGGCCCGGTAGCCGGCCGCCACCGGCCGCATAACGGCGGTGTCGAGCGCGTCATGCACCTCGTACATCGCGCGATTGGTCGGTTCGGCCGGATCATTGTTGCCGTCGTATTCGGCCAGCGCCTCGGGATCGCTGGCCGGGGGTGGCGTGGCGCAACCCGAGAGCAGGACCAGGAGAACCAGCGCGAGCCTCACGTGGCCCGCCGCGCCGGGTCTACCGGCGGCGTTCCGTGCAGTGGCTTGCGTCTCCAATCCCGCATCTCCCGATAATCTGCCCCCTGTCCCGGCCTTAGGCCACAAGGCGGCCGCAAGGGCGGGAGCGGGCATCGATCAGCCCATCACCTGCGCCGCGTCCGGCGTGATTTCATACATCACCCGCACGTCGCCAGGCTGGCTATAGGGATACGTGTCCTTGCCGAGATATTTCTTCGCCAGGCTGTCGATATGCGCATCCGCGCCCGCCTCGCTCACGCGGCTGACATGGCCGCGGATCTGGATATAGCGATAAGCGTTATCGGGATCGAGGATCGACATCGCGACCTTTGCCCCTTCGCGCATCGTCCGTGCCTTCACCCGTCCTTTCGCCGTGTTCACCCGCACGACGCCGTTGGTGTAGTCGAACCAGACCGGCGTCACCTGCGGCGATCCGTCCGCCATCGTGGTGGCCAGATGGGCAAAGGCCTTTTTCTCCGTCAGCAGATCGAGGAATTTCTCCGGAATTGTCGCCATGCCGCTCGCTCCATGTTCCCGACCAGCTAGGCTAGTCGCGACGGCCGCCGCTGTCACCTGGACGCAGCGCCGGGCGGACCCGCTCATTTGGGGAAAAGTACGTCCTCGAACCGGCTCATCCCGCTCAGGGCGCCCGCGTCGTGAACGACATACACGACACGATCGCCGGCGAACCGCGCCAGCAGGACCTTCGCCAGGATGGCATGGTCCGCGGGGGACAGGATGCCGATGGTATTGAGATGAACCATCCAGACCTCACCGAAATACTCGATGAAGTCATGGCCGATTTCATCGCCGAATGAGTCCGCCACCACCAGCAACCGTCCCTTGCCAGGTCGCTCGTACCGCGCGACCACGGAAGCCGCCGTGTCGGGGATGCCTGGAATGGGTCCGCAGAGGGCGAGGCCGTGCGCGCCCTCGCAATCATGCACGCCGGCTTCGCGATATTGCGGCGCCTCGACCGCGTCCTCCAAGCCCAGGCCGGGATTGATCTCCGCAAGGTCGGAACCCCGATAGGTCGGCTTCAACGCCAGCGGGAAGACGCGGGGCAGTCCCCAGTGTTGTCCGGCGAGCAGCTCGGCCACGCGCAACGGGGGTTCGCCAACCCAATGAAAATGCCGGCGCGGGATCACCTCCATGCGAGGCTTCAAGGCCAGCATCTCCGCCACCGGATAGAACACCTCCGGCCGCCCCAGCCGCGCGACCAGCGCGTCCACCGCGGGCGTGGCGCCGCGGCACTCGGTCGCCAGCGGTTCGGGAATGTCCTCCGGATACAGGCGCGCGGCGGTGGGAACGATCATCAGCGTCGGCCGCAGCCCCGCCGCGCTTGTGCGATCCAGCAGATGCGTGACCGACGCCGCTATGTCGGGGAACGGCTCGGGGGTCTTCCCGCACACATCCAATATCAACGAATTCGCGATGCCGCCGTCATGCGACCCCATGAACAGGCGCCCATGACCGCCCTTGATGAGCCGCGTGGTCGCGAGTTCGCCAAAGCCATGCCACCGCACCCAGTTGTTCAGCATGACCAGGCTGCCGCGCAGGCCGAAATGGTCGTCGAGCCATGCGTCCACCTGCTTCGGCCAATGCAGCGCGGCCGGCAGGTCCGCTGGCATCGCCGGCACCGGAGCCAGCACCCGGTTCTCGGTCGTCACGCCTTTGTCGCGCAGCACCAGCTGCGCCAGGCCCGGCAGGGCCAGAAAGCCGAGGAATGCCAGGTTGAACCAGCCGATCCTGCGCGCCGCGTGCCAGAGCCGTTTCACGTCAGAACCGGAAGTAGATGAACGGGTTATAGGTGCCGGCCGCGAGGCTTGCCGCCGAGAGCACGAACAGCACGAGACAGGCGGCCTGCATGACCGGCCGCGCACGCGTTCGCGGCGCCAGCGGCAGTACCGAGAAGATCGCGCCGGATACCAGGGCAGCCAGAACACTGTTGCCCAGCACCTGGCCGGCCGCGAACCCGCCCGGGCTCAGGCCCGCCATCGCAGCCAGCATGCTGGCGGTGTCGCCGAGCGTATCCGCCCGAAACGGCACCCAACCAACGACAACGACCAGGACCAGATAGGCGTGGCTCAGGACGCGGGGCAGCCGCGCCAGGACACGTCCCAGGCCGATCCGCTCGGCGACGAGGAAGGCGCCATGATACAGGCCCCAGATGGCGAAATTCCAACTCGCGCCGTGCCACAGGCCGCAGAGCAGGAACACGGCCAGAAGATTGCATCCGGTGCGCAGGGAACCGCGCCGGTTGCCGCCCAGAGGGATGTAGACATAGTCGCGGAACCACGCCGAGAGCGTCATATGCCAGCGCCGCCAGAACTCGCCGACCGAGCGGGACGCATAGGGACGGTCGAAATTGCGCGGGAACGTGAAGCCGAGAATGCGGCCGAGGCCGATGGCCATGTTGGAATAGCCGGCGAAATCGAAATAGATCTGCAGCGCGTAGCCCGCCGCCGCGACCCATGCGGCCAGCATGTCCAGCGATCCCGGCGGCTGCGCGAACAGCCGGTCCACCGGCCCGGCGATGGTGTTGGCCAGCAGCACCTTCTGGGCAAGGCCGATGATGAATTGCTGCGCCCCCTCACGCAGGTCGATCCTGTTGACGCGCCGGACGTCGAGGCTGCCCGCTATGGTCGCGTAGCGAACGATCGGGCCGGCGATCAGCGGCGGGAACATCGATTTGTAGACGGCGAACTTCATCAGGCTCGGCTGTGCGCGCACATCGCCGCGATGCACGTCGATCAGGTACGAAATGCCCTGGAAGGTGAAGAACGAAATTCCCAAGGGAAGCACGACTTCGGGAAAGCTCACCGGGGCTCCGCCGATCGCCGCCAGCAGCGCGTTCGCCTGCTGCCCCAGAAAGCCGAGATACTTGAACCAGATCAGCAGACCGAGATTGGCCGCCACCCCGAACGCCAGCGTGATCGGCCGGCGCCCCACGTCGCGCGCCAATGCCAGGCCAAAGCCCCAGTTCAGCACGATGCAGGCCAGCAGCAGCGTGATCCTGGGCGGATCGCCCCAGGCGAAGAAGATCAGGCTGGCGATCAACAGCACCGCGTTGCGCCAGGGCAGGCAGGCATAGGCCAGCAGGAACAGAGGCAGAAAATAGAACAGAAACGTGATGGAGCTAAACAGCATGCGAACGGATCGAGATCATGTGAAGCATAGGTCCATGGCATGCCTGTTGTGGAAGCAGCGGCCGGCACGGATTTCCATGGCCGCGCCCATCGGCGCCGAATGCCGCTTTGTCGTCCTGACCGGGCCGTTCTGCGGCAGCCGATAACGCCGACAACCGAAGGCCCCGAATAACAAGCCCGCCGGAAAACCGCAAACCAACAGGCCGCGGGCGATCCGCCCCCGGCCCGTGCCGATCGGCGGCTACCTCCCGCCGGGCGGGCTGCAGGGCAACCGGTGGAAGGAAGTAAGGCCAGGGGCGCTGCCCCCTGGACCCCCGCCAAAGGCAAGCCTTTGGAATCCATCCATTTGTTTGGGAGTGCAAGGAGGGCCTATTCGGACTTTGCAAGGTCTCCGTAGGCCCTCCTTGCACTCCCAAACCAGTAGCGGGTTCTAAGGGCTTGCCCTTAGCGGGGTCCAGGGGCAGCGCCCCTGGCCTGCTTTCCCTTCACCCGATTGCCCACGCGACCCCGCTCCTGCCATGCTCCCCGCCATCGTCCAGGAGCCAAAGCCAATGCCCAGCCCCAAAGGCATGATCTGCGCCCCTCAGCCCGAAGCCGCGGAAGCCGGCGTCGAGATCCTCCGCGCCGGCGGCAACGCCGTCGACGCCGCGATCGCCTGCGCCCTGGTGCAAACCGTGGTGGACCCGCTGATGTGCGGCATCGCCGGCTTCGGCTCCATGGGCATCTACCTGCCCGGCCGCGCCGAGCATCTTTATCTCGATTTCCACTCCCCCGCCCCGCGCGCCGCGCGGCCGGACATGTGGGAAAACATCATCCAGTCCGAAGCGCGGGACGGCTACGGCTTCATCCTCGACGGCAACGTCAACGATGTCGGCTACCAGTCCATCTGCGTGCCGGCCAGCCTCGCCGCCTACCACGAAGCGCACCGCAGCTTCGGCACCCTGCCCTGGTCCGAGATCGTCCAGCCCGCCATCGCCTGGGCGCAATCCGGCTGGACCGTCCGCCCGCACGTGCATTTCTTCTGGTCCGACCCCGGCATGATGGGCCGCGTGCCCACGCCTGACCGCATCGCCCACACCCC
>JBBIQA010000193.1:0-7496 GCA_037442565.1 Rhodospirillales bacterium | reverse complement strand
ACGATCTTCACTTCGGCGTACTGGCCCGAACCGCCCGACTGCTTCTTGTGGGTGTAGGTGTGGGTCACCGGCTTGGAAATCGTCTCACGGTACGCGACCTGCGGCGCGCCGATGTTGCAGTCCACGCCGTATTCGCGGCGCAGGCGGTCGATGATGATCTCCAGGTGCAGCTCGCCCATCCCGGACAGGATGGTCTGGCCGCTTTCCTGGTCGGTGCGCAGGCGCAGGCTGGGGTCCTCGCCGGCCAGTTTTTGCAGGCCGAGGGTCATCTTTTCAACGGCTTCCTTGGTCTTCGGCTCGACGGAGATGTCGATGACCGGCACCGGGAAGGACATGCGCTCCAGCACCACCGGGTCCTCGTTGGAGGCGAGCGTATCACCGGTGCCGGTGTCCTTCAGGCCGACGAAGGCGGCGATGTCGCCGGCGGAGACCTCCTTGATTTCCGCGCGCTTGTCGGCGTGCATCTGGAACATGCGGCCGATCCGCTCGCGATGGTCCTTGGTGGTGTTCATCACGGTGTCGCCGGACTTCAACGTGCCGGAATAGACGCGCACGAAGGTCAGCGCGCCGTATTTGTCGTTGATGATCTTGAAGGCCAGTCCGGCGAACGGAGCGTTCGGGTCGGCCTTGATCCGGCGGCGGTCGGAGAACTCCCCGTCCTCCTCGCCTTCCTCGGCGGCGACGGAGATGCCGGGAACGTCGACCGGGCTCGGCAGATAGTCCAGCACCGCGTCAAGCAACGGCTGCACGCCCTTGTTCTTGAAAGCCGTGCCGCACAGCACCGGGCGGAACGCGCCGGAAATGGTGCCGATCTTGATGCAGCGCTTCAGGGTGGCGACATCGACGTCGCCCTTCTCGAAATACTCTTCCATCGCCTTGTCGTCGACGCCGACGGCGGTGTCGAGCAGGAGCTGGCGGTATTCCTTCGCCTGCTCTTCCAGGTCGGCCGGGATGGGCTCGTCATGGAACTTGGCGCCGAGATCGCCGCCTTCCCAGATGATGGCCTTCATTTCCACGAGGTCGACGACGCCGACGAACTTGTCCTCGATGCCGATCGGCAGCTGCAGCGGCAGCGCGACGATGTCCAGCTTCTCCTTCAAGGTGGCGAAGGCGCGGAAGAAATCGGCGCCGGTGCGGTCCAGCTTGTTGATGAAGATGATGCGCGGCACGTTGTAGCGGTCGGCCAGGCGCCAGTTGGTCTCGGATTGCGGCTGCACGCCGGCGACGCCCTCGATGATGAACACGGCGCCGTCGAGCACGCGCAGGCTGCGGTTCACCTCGATGTTGAAGTCGATGTGGCCGGGGGTGTCGATGATGTTGATGCGGTGGTCTTTCCACTCGCAGGTGACGGCGGCGGAGGTGATGGTGATGCCGCGCTCACGCTCCTGGTCCATGTAGTCGGTTGTGGTGTTGCCGTCGTGGACCTCACCGATCTTGTGGGAGACGCCGGTGTAGTGAAGGATCCGCTCCGTGGTGGTGGTTTTGCCCGCGTCGATATGGGCGGTGATCCCGATATTGCGGATCTTTTCGAGTGAAGTAGCCAAGTGAACCTCCATACGACAGCGGGCGCCGCGAGACCCGTGCCCCGCGCGCCCGAACAAATGACCGACCGAATGTAGCCGGTGTGCCTGGGATGTTCAGATGCGATAGACGGCCGCGTTTTGCAAGCGGGGATTCGGCATAACCGCGCATAGGAGAGTGGCGGCAGGATGGGCCGGGGGCGCCGGATAGGCCGACATGGCGCGCCACCGTGGTCCTTCAGCGGGCGCGATGGCCGTGGGCATGCCGATGGTGCAGATCGGGGTAATGCGGGTGGCGGTGCACCAGCGCGGTGTGTCGATGCCAATGCGTATGCGGCTCGCCGACAACGACATCCGGACCGTGCTCATGCTGGTGGTGGGCGTCGTGACGATGCCGGTGTTCATGCTCCAGCGGCTCGTGAACATGCTCATGATCGTGCCGTTCCGACACATGCAGCCACAGGCCCAGGGCCATCAGCCCGCCGGAAATCAGCAACAACGGAGTGACCGGTTCGCCCAGCATCGCTACCGCCAGCACCGCGCCGACGAAAGGCGCCAGCGAAAAATACGCCCCGGTGCGCGCGGTCCCGAGGTGGCGCAGCGCGAGCACGAACAGCGCCAGGCTCACGCCATAGCCGAAGAAGCCGACGGCGCCGGCCGCCAGGATCGTGCCGCCACCCGGCAGCGCCGACCCGTTCAGCAGAGACAGCGCCAGGTTGACCGCACCGGCCACCAGCCCCTTCAGCATGGCAATCTGCACCGGGTCGGCCGAGGACAGCTTGCGCGTCAGGTTGTTGTCGATCCCCCAGCAGAGGCAGGCCCCGGCGATCAGCGCCGCGCCCCAATGGAACGACGCCTGGCCTTGCCAGGAGAGCAGCGCCGCGCCCGCCAGGATGGCGAAGGCGCCCAGCAGCAATCGGCGATCCACGTTCTCACGAAACCACACCCAGGCGATCGCCAGGCTCGCCAAACCCTCGAGGTTCAGCAGCAGCGACGCGCCGGACGCATCGGTGCGGGCCAGCCCCGCCATCAGCAGCAGCGGCCCCAGAACGCCGCCCATCCCGATCACCAGCGCCAGCCAGGGCAGATCGGCCCGCCGCAGCGGCGCCTCGATGGCCGGCAGCCGAAGCGCCTGTCGGGACAGATGGATCACCGCAAGGCCGCCGCCGGCGCCGAGATACAGCAGGCCGGCCATCATCCACGGATCGACCTGGCCGAGCAGTAACTTGGCAAACGGCGTGCTGGCGCCGAACAGGGCGGCGGAAAGCAGGGCCAGCAGGATTCCGGTTCGGACCATTGGATCATTCTAGCCGCCGGCGGCAGCTTCACCAGATAACAGCGCCCGCCCCCCCCGGCCCATCCGGAATTTTTCCGGCCGGCGGTTTGCTGTAGAGTGAAACGTCCCTATCAGACGAAGAGGCCTTTCCATTGACGATCGGCGCGTCCGCGACAGGTCCTCGCTGGCTGGGATGGCTTCGGCAAAGGTTCGGCCTGCGTCCGGCGGGCGTTCGGCCGGATGACCGGGAGGCCGGGCAAGACGGTTCCCTGGACGCTGAGGCGCGTATGCCGGCCGAGGATCTGCTCCGGCGGCTCGGCAGCTCCATGGAGGGCCTGACGGACACGGAGGCCGCCGCCCGGCTGGTCCGCACCGGCCCCAATCAGGTCGCCCGGGAAAAGCAGCAGACCATTGCCCAGGAACTCGCCGGGCGGGCGAAAAACCCGCTGAACGCGCTGCTGCTCTCACTGGCCGCGGTGTCGTGGATCACCGGGGACGCTCGCGCGGCCGCCGTCATCTGCGTGATGGTGGTGCTCAGCATCACGCTGGCCTTCCTGCAGGAACACCGCTCGAACCAGGCCGCCGCCAGGCTGCAGGCCATGGTAAAAACCCGGGTCAGCGTATGCCGCCGCGCCGCCGCGGG
The DNA here is from genome assembly GCA_037442565.1 of Rhodospirillales bacterium. GTDB lineage: Bacteria > Pseudomonadota > Alphaproteobacteria > Acetobacterales > Acetobacteraceae > PALSA-911. The sequence goes on along the minus strand of JBBIQA010000193.1, from coordinate 4,057 downwards.
TGCCGCCCGCGGGCTGGAGATCCCGGTCGACCAACTGGTGCCCGGCGACATCGTGCGGATGGCGGCCGGCGATCTCGTGCCGGCCGATCTGCGCCTGCTCGCCGCCAAGACCCTGCACGTCAACCAGTCTGCGCTGACCGGCGAGGCGATGCCGGTGGACAAGGCCGAGGCCGTCCCGGCGGACAAGGCCGAGGCCGTCCCGGCGGCGGGCCCGGAGGACCCGTTCGATTTCGAGAACCTCTGCTTCATGGGCAGCAACGTCGTCAGCGGCACCGCCACCGGGGTGGTGCTGCGGACCGGAACATCGACCTTTTTCGGCAAGCTCGCGGACAGTGTCGTCGGCAGGCGCGCGCAAACCAGCTTCGACCGCGGCATCACCCGCTTCACCTGGCTGATGATCCGCTTCATCTGCGTGATGGTGCCGGCGGTGTTCCTGATCAACGGTCTGACCAAGGGCGACTGGCTGGAAGCCCTGCTGTTCGCCGTCGCCGTCGCGGTGGGCCTGACGCCGGAAATGCTGCCGATGATCGTGACCGTCAACCTCGCCAAGGGCGCGATGCAGATGGCGCGCCGGCAGGTGATCGTGAAACGGCTGAACGCCATCCAGAATTTCGGCGCCATGGACGTGCTGTGCACCGACAAGACCGGCACGCTGACCCAGGACCGCGTGATCCTGCAATACCACCTGGATTTCGAGGGCGAGGAGAGCGAGCGGGTCCTCGAATACGCCTATCTCAACAGCTACCACCAGTCCGGCCTGCGCAACCTGCTCGATGAGGCGGTGCTCAGCCATGCGAACCGGCCCGAGCATGTCGGGCGCATCGCCGCGATCACCAAGATCGACGAGATCCCCTTCGATTTCCAGCGTCGGCGGATGTCCGTGGTGCTGAAGCCCGATGGCGGCGGCCACCTGATGATCACCAAGGGCGCGGTCGAGGAAGTGCTGTCAGTCTGCGACCGCTACGTGCTCGGCGATACCGGCGGGCGGCTCGATCCCAGCCACCTGGAGGACGCCAAGGCCGAGATGACGAGGCTGAACGGCGAGGGTTTCCGGGTGGTGGCCGTCGCCTTCAAGGAATTTCCCGAGCCCCTCCCGGCCTACGATGTGGACGTGGAGACCGGCCTGACGCTGCTTGGCTACATCGCCTTTCTCGATCCGCCCAAGGAAACCGCAATGGCGGCGATCAAGCTGCTGAACAGCGCGGGCGTGAACGTGAAGATCCTGACCGGCGACAACGATGTGATCACCCGCACCATCTGCCGCCAGGTCGATCTGCCGGTGGAACGCATCGTGCTCGGCCGCGAATTGGAAGCGATGTCGGATGCCGAGCTCGGCGCGATCGCCGAACAGGCCTCGGTGTTCGCCAAGGTCTCCCCGGCGCAGAAGGCCAGGGTGATCGAGGCGCTGCACCTGCGTGGCCACGTGGTCGGCTATCTCGGGGACGGCATCAATGACGGCCCCGCGCTGAAGGCGGCGGATGTCGGCATCTCCGTCGACACCGCCGTGGATATCGCCAGGGAATCGGCCGACATCATCCTGCTGGAAAAGAACCTGATGGTCCTGCGCGACGGCGTGATCGAGGGCCGCAAGGTGTTCGGCAACATCGTCAAATACATCAAGATGGGCGCCAGCTCGAATTTCGGGAACATGTTCAGCGTCCTCGGCGCCAGCATCTTCCTGCCGTTCCTGCCCATGCTGCCGATCCAGGTGCTGACCAACAACCTGCTCTACGATTTCTCCCAGACCACCATCCCCACCGACAACGTGGACGAGGAATACCTGGCGGTGCCGCGCCAATGGGACATCGGCAACCTGACCCGCTTTGTCCTGCTGATCGGTCCGATCAGCTCGATCTTCGATTACCTGACCTTCTTCATGATGCTGTTCGTGTTTGGCGCCTGGAATAACCCGGGATTGTTCCAGGCCGGTTGGTTCGTGGAATCGCTCCTGACCCAGACCCTGATCATCCATATCATCCGCACGGCCCGGATACCCTTCCTGCAGAGCCGGGCCAGCACGCCGCTGATCGTGACCACGATCGCGATCGTGTCGATCGGCGGCCTCATTCCCTACACGCTTCTGGGCACCGCGCTCGGCTTCAAGCCCTTGCCGGGGCTCTATTGGCCACTGGTCGCCGGCATGATGGTGACCTACGCGGTGATGACCCACCTGGTGAAAAGCTGGTTCGTGCGCCGCTGGGGGATGTAGCCGCCTACAGCAGTCCCAGCGCCTGCAATTCACGGCGCATCGCCGCAGGCAGTTCGTCCGCGCCGGCCGCGTGCGGCATGGCGCCAAGGTCAGGCGGCGCGGCTTCCGGCGCGAGGTAGCGCCAGCCCTGGAACGGCTTGGTCGGGCGCGCCGCCACCGGCACCAGAACCGGGTCCAGCACCAGGCCGGCGCAGGCGCTGCCGTCATCCCAGGCTTCGTGGCGGATATCCAGGATGCGCTGACGCACCAGGGTGGCCCCGGCGATCACCCAGTAGATCGAGCCGCCGTCAAGGATCTCGTCCGCGCGTCGGGGGAAGTTGCGCGTCTGGTGGCGCAGCGGCGGATCCTGCTCCAGCCGCCGCGCCTGCACCTGCGCGAGATGCGCGATATCGCGCACGCCGACGGCGAGCTTGGTCAAATGCAGCATGGCGGCGTCCGAGGCATCCAGATCCCGTCGAGTCGATTAACCATTCGGTAGGACTACAATGGCACGTTCACACGGTGCCGGCACAGCGGCCACGATAAGGCCGGGCGGGACATCCTGAAGTGAGCGATTATCATTGGACGATAGCTGGTTTGGCGGTTACCGGGAGGGCCAGGCGAGTTCCGGCAGGCGCAGCAGCGGGATCCGGCTTACGGACAGGCGGCCGGCATGCAGTTGCAGGGGCACTTCCGCAATGCCGGTGCCGCCGGAGAGCAGGCCCAGTGCGCCGGTGGCCAGCATGGCCATCTGGCGTGGCATGCTGCCGGCATCGGCCAGTTGTGCGATGACTTCCGCGAACCCGGACACCACGGCCGTGCCGTCGCCTGCCGGCTGCAACCGGTCGTCCAGCGCCAGCGTGGCACGGCCGGAAACATCCAGGTGCCCCCACAGCAGCGCGAATTCGTGCAGGTCCAGGCTGCCGCCCCGATCGCGCCATTGCCGGGCAAGCGTGGCAATGCCGGCGTCCGGCAGGGCGCCGACATGGCTGATCCGTCCTGCCGCCGACACCGATGCCACCGAGGGGCCGAATGGCGAGCGCCAGGACGTCGGCAGGGAGACGTTGGTCGCAGCCAGGGCGAATTCCCCGGGGGCGTCCGTGCGATCGAGCGGCAGATCCAAATGCTCGCGGTCCGCCGTGAAGCCGATCCGGTCGCCATTGCCGAAACGGAGCGTTTGCGCGCCGGGTACATCCACCAGCAGGCGATCCGGACGCAGCAGGCTGACCCGCAGCACGGCACGCTCGCCGGCCCAACGGGAGCCGTCCGGAGCTGTCGCCGCCGGATCGGGGAAGGTCAATTGCGCCGCGAGGGGCCAGCCGCCGGTGACGGCCGGGCCGGCCGCGATCCGCCAGCCCGCCGCGCTCCGGCGTGCCGTCCAGGCCTGCCAGCCATCGTCCAGCCGGCGGCACGTCCACTGCCAGTACAGCGTGTGCAGCGTGACCAGACCGGCCGGCAAGCCCAACAACGCCAGCCAGGCGGCCCTACGCGGCTTGCGGGCGCGCGATGGTTGAATTCTCATTCCAATTACCCAACAGAACTCCGTAGGAACGTATTCGTCCCCATGGCCGGCAACAGTCGTTCCGGTAGCCAGAAATTGATCATAATATCAATCATATCAATATATTAAAACGATAACATAAGTTAATCTGAGAGCGGGAAAACCCGTCAACTCACAGCTTTATCCACAGCCCCGTCCGTCGCGGCGGGGCCTTTCATGGCCACTACCGAGGCGGGTGTTTCGCCGTGGAAGACGGTTTCCAGGCGCTGCATCAGTTCCTGCCGGCGCAGACCGGCGGGGATCGGCGGCTGGATGGCGATGTGGATGGTGCCCGGACGCTTGCGGAAGGACCGTCGGCCCCAGTACTG
>JBBIQA010000192.1:0-7529 GCA_037442565.1 Rhodospirillales bacterium | reverse complement strand
ATCGGAACAAAACTGACGAGCAGCCTCGATGTTTGTCCGGTCATGCGTGCGCCAACACTGTCCGGCGGCAAGCCTTAAGCCTGACGCAAAGCCCGCTTTTGTCGATGGGCAGCCCTGAAACCGAGGCACCGTCGCTTCCAGGCGCCGGTTGACACCGCCAAATAAAGCCAGGAGGCTCCTTCGACGTAACCGGGCGCCAAAGCCCGGAGATCTAGGGAGTCGTTACAATGCTGCACAAGAAGCTGTCGCGCCGGAAACTTCTGACTGGCGCCGCGGGCATCACCGCCGTCAACATCCTGCACTGGCCCGCCGACGCTGCGGAGTTTTCCTGGAAATACGGCAGCGTGCTGCCGATCACCCACCCGATGAACGCGCGCATCGCCGAGGCCGCGCCGAAGATCCTGGAAGCCACCCACGGCAAGTTCGAGTACAAGGTCTATCCGAGCAGCGCGCTGGGCGGCGATACCGCGATGATCTCCCAGGCGATTTCCGGCGCCCTGCAGATGTATTCGTTGTCCGGCGACATCATGGCCCCGCGCGCGCCGGCCGGGGGCATCCTCGGTGTCGGCTTTGCCTGGGACGGCTACGGCAAGAACTGGGAAGCGATGGATGGCGACCTCGGCCGGTGGTATTGCGCGCTGGCGGAAAAGGTCGGGCTGTATGCGCTGCCGAAGGCGTTCGATCATGGGTTCCGCAACATCACCCATCGCAGCAAGCCGATCAACACACCCGACGACCTGCACGGCATGAAGATCCGCCTGCCGGTGGCGCCGACGCTGATCGCCCTGTTCAAGGCGATGAACGCCTCGCCCACGCCGTTGAATTTCGGCGAGGTCTACAGCGCGCTGCAGACCGGCATCGTCGACGGCCAGGAAAATCCGCTGCAGCTGATCGAAGAGGCCAAGTTCTACGAAGTGCAGAAATACATCAGCATGACCGGCCATGTCTGGACCGGCCTGCATTGCTCGTTTAACCTCGCGGCCTGGAAGAAGCTCCCGCCCGACATCCAGGACACCGTCGGCAAATACCTGACCGAGGCCGCCGTGCTGGAGCGCGCCGACTGGATCCGCAACAACGAAACCGTGGCGCAGACCCTGAAGGACCACGGCATGATCTTCAATACGCCGGAGATCCCGCCGTTCCGCGCCCTGGCCGCCAAGAACGGCTACTATACGGACCTGAAGGCGAAGATGGGCGACGAGGCCTGGTCGATGCTGGAGAAATACACCGGCAAGCTCGCCTGATACGGTTTCATCTGCCCGGATCATCGTAAAGCTGACAGGAGCGTACCCGGATGAGCGTTGGCGTCTCGGAGCCGCCGCTGGCGGCCATGAACTTGTCGGAAGCGTCCGGGCTACGCCGCGCCGCCTATTATCTCGATCGCTGGATCGGGCATTTTTGCGAAGGTCTCGGCGCCGTTATCGTGGTCGCCGAGACCTGCATCCTGTTCGCCGGCGTGGTGTCGCGCTACGTGTTCGACAACCCGATCATCTGGACCGATGAACTGGCGGGCTTCCTCTTCCTCTGGCTCGCCATGCTTGGCACCGTCGTTGCCTTGCGCAGCGACGGGCATATGCGCCTGACCACGCTGGTTAATTTTTCGCGTCCCGCGCTGGGGCGGTGGTTCAATGCGGTAGCGTCGCTGGTGGTGGTGGCCTTCGTGGTCGAAATCCTGCTGCCGGCGCGTGATTACGTCGCCGAGACGCAGTTTGTGGATCTGACGACGCTCGGCATATCGGAACAGTACCGCTCCGTGTCGATCCTGATCGGCATGGGCCTGGCAGCGATCATTTCCATCCTGCGTCTGGTCGAGCATACCAGCTGGCGCAATTTCGTTCTCGCCGTGCTGGTGGTCGGTGGTGTCAGCGCGCTGCTCTGGGCCCTGCAGCCGCAGCTGATCGCCATGGGATTTGGCAGCCTTGCGGTATTCTTCATCCTCATCGTCGGCGCCTGCGTTGCTATCGGCGTACCTATCGCCTTCGCCTTCGGCATCTCCACCATGTCCTATCTGGCCCTGACCACCGACACGCCGCTGTCGGTCGTGGTCAACCGGATGGACGACGGCATGTCCAATCTGCTGCTGCTGTCGGTGCCGATGTTCGTGTTTCTCGGGCTGCTCATGGAAATGACCGGCATCGCCCGCGTGATGGTGAATTTCCTCGTGGCGCTCGTTGGCCATGTGAAGGGCGGCCTGTCGTATGTGCTGCTCGGCGCGATGTACCTGGTTTCCGGCATCTCCGGCTCAAAGGCGGCCGATATGGCCGCGGTCGCGCCGGTGCTGTTTCCGGAAATGCGCAAGCGCGGCCAGCATCCGGGGGAACTCGCCTCGCTGCTCGCGACATCCAGCGCGATGTCGGAAACCATTCCGCCCAGCCTGGTGCTGATCACCATCGGCTCGGTCACCAATGTCTCGATCTCGGCGCTGTTCACCGGCGGCCTGCTGCCGGCCCTGGTGGCCGCGCTGGCGCTGGTGGCGGTCGCCTGGTGGCGGGCGCGCAAGGAGGACACCGGCGGGCGGGTGCGCGCTCCGGCACGCGAGATCTGGCGCACGCTGCTGGTCGCTGCGCCCGGGCTTTCGCTGCCCTTCGTCATCCGCTTCGCCGTGGTGCGCGGCATCGCCACCGCGACCGAGGTTTCCACCGTCGGCGTCGTCTATACCGCCCTGCTCGGCCTGCTCGTGTACCGGGAATTCGACTGGAAGCGCATCTATCCGCTGCTGGTGGAAACCGTGGCGCTGACCGGCGCGGTGATGCTGATCGTGGGCACCGCCACCGCGATGTCCTGGGGGCTGACGCAATCGGGCTTCTCGCAATGGCTGGTGGCCAGCATGGCCGCGGTGCCTGGCGGCACCGCGGGGTTCCTGGCCATCACCATCGTCGCCTTCATCATCCTGGGCAGCGTGCTGGAAGGCATTCCCGCGATCCTGCTATTCGGCCCGCTGCTGCTGCCGGTGGCGCGCTCGATGGGCGTGCACGAGGTGCATTATTCCATCATCGTCATCCTGGCGATGGGCATCGGGCTGTTCGCGCCGCCCTTCGGGGTGGGGTTCTACGGCGCCTGCGCGATCGGCAAGATCTCGCCGGACGACGCCATCGGCCGCATCTGGCCGTATATCTTCGCGCTGTGCGTCGCGCTGGTGATCGTTGCGGCCTTCCCCTGGCTGTCGATCGGGTTCCTGTAGCCAACAAGAGCAGTCTTTACAGACCGGCGGACCGGGCCGAACCTGCCTTGCGAGGATTAGGCGGGGATCAGGGTGGACTCAGGCGAGACGACAATCGGCGAGGCGACGACCGGGCAGGCGACCGATCGGCAAGACGCAATCGATGGCTCGCCGCAATGGCAGGTGACGCTGTGGGCCATGGTGGCGGTCCAGCTCATCATGAGCAGCGCGTTCACCTTTCTCAGTCCGGTCCTGCCGCTGTTCCTTCCCCATCTGGGTGTCGGCAGCCTCTCCCAGGTTGAATTCTGGACCGGATTGCTGGCGTCGATGACCTCGTTCATCGCCGCCTTTGCCGCGCCCATCTGGGGCAAGATGTCGGATCGGCTTGGGCGCAAGCTCATGGTGCTGCGCTCGGCTTTCGCCATCGGTGTCTGCACGCTGCTGATGGGGTTTTCCCAGAACGTCTGGCATCTGCTCGCTCTGCGTGCCTTGATGGGCGCATTCGCCGGCTTCACGTCTTCCTCTGTCATCCTGGTCGCCAGCCAGGTGCCCGAGCGGCGGCTCGGCTATTCGCTGGGGCTGCTCAGCAGCGGGCAGTTGGTCGGCTCGCTGCTGGGTCCGGTGATGGGCGGCGGGCTTGCCGACCTTACCGGCAGCTATCGCCAGCCCTTCTTCGTCGCCGGCGCCATCTCGCTGATCGCCTTCGCGCTCTGCTGGTGGCTGGTGCCCGAGCGCTTCACCCCGCCGAAGGAGAAGCGCAAGGGCACCACGATGCTGGCCTCGTTTCGCATGATGACGAGCATCCCCGGCATGGCGCCGCTGATACTGGTGCTGCTGTTGACGCAGTTCGCGGTGCAGGCCATCGCCCCGATCGTCACTCTGTTCGTGCAGGAGATGGTCGGGCCGCAGCCGAACCTGGCCACGCTTGGCGGCCTCGCCTTCTCCGTCACCGGACTTGCCGGCGTCGTCGCGGTGCCGCTGCTCGGCCGCGCCAGCGACCGGTTCGGCGAGCGCATCGTGCTGCTGCTCACTCTGGCCGGCGCGGCGCTGATGACCGTTCCGCAGGCCTTTGTCGGTAACTACTGGCTGTTCGTGTCCGAGCGCTTCGCCGTGGGCCTGTTCGTCGGCGGCATCCTGCCCGCCGCCAATGCGCTGATCGGTAAGAAGACCCCCTCGGCCGAGCGTGGTGCGATCTATGGCATGACGTCCTCGGCCTATTTTTTCGGCAACTCCCTGGGCCCGGTGACCGGGGGGGCGGTTGCCGCCAGCTTCGGCCTGCATTGGGTGTTCCTGCTGACCGCGATCCTGCTCGGGCTGAACCTTGCCTGGGTGTATTTCAGTGTCCATCCGCCGGAAAACAACCAACAGCTGGAGGCGCGGTAATGTCCGATGCGATCACCCGGGTGATCCGTGGCGGCACCCTCATCGACGGCTCGGGCGGCGATCCGTTCGAGGCCGACATCGCGATGCGCGGCGGCAGGATCGCCGCCATCGGCCGCGCCTTGCCGAAGGGCGAGGAGGAGATCGACGCGCGCGGCAGGATCGTCACGCCCGGCTTCATCGACGTGCACACGCATTACGACGCCCAGGTAACCTGGGCCAACGCCATGAGTCCGACCTCCTGGCACGGCGTCACCACCGCCATGATCGGCAATTGCGGCGTCGGTTTCGCGCCGTGTCGGCCGAGCCAGCGCGACATGCTGGTCAAGCTGATGGAAGGCGTCGAGGACATTCCCGAAGTCGTCTTGACCGAGGGTTTGCCATGGAACTGGACCAGTTTCCCCGATTACCTCGATGCGCTCGACGCACGCGCCTATGACCTGGATGTCGTTGCCCAGGTGCCGCACGCGGCGCTGCGCGTCTATGTGATGGGCGAGCGCGGCGCGGACCGCGAACCGGCGACGGCGGCCGACCGGGCCGAGATGGCGCGGCTGGCGGGGGAGGGGATCCGGGCCGGCGCGCTCGGCTTCTCCACCTCGCGCACGCTGAACCACCGGAGCATCGACGGCGCCCCGATCGCCACGCTGGGCGCGGCCGAGGCGGAACTGACCGACATCGCCCTGGCGCTGAAGGACGCCGGCGCGGGCTGGCTGCAGGTGGTTTCGGATTTCGACGACCCCGAGGCGGAGTTCGCCCTGCTGCGCCGCCTGGCGGAGCGTTCCGGCCGGCCGATGACGATCACGCTGCTGCAATATGACCGCCGCCCCGATGGCTGGCGCCGGCTGCTCGACCGCATCGCGCAGGCCAACGCGGCGGGAGCCCGGATCACCGGGCAGATCCGCAACCGCCCCACCGGCGTTCTGCTCGGCTTCGAGATTTCGCAGAACCCGTTCATGAGCCGGCCGAGCTATCAGGCGATCGCCGGGCTGGCGTTCGACCGGCGCATCGAAATCCTGCGCGACCCGGCCTTCCGCGCCAGATTGCTGTCGGAAGCGCCCGCCGACGCGGCGATGGCGCAGCGAACCGCCAGATGGGACCGGATCTTCCTGCTCGGCGACCCGCCCGACTATGAACCGCCGCCAGAGGCCAGCATCGCCGCCCGTGCCGCAAGCGAGGGCCGCAGCCCCGACGAGGTTGCCTATGATCTGCTGCTGGGCCAGGACGGCAAGGCCATCCTGTATCGCCCGATGACCAACTATACGGCCGGCAATCTCGACGCCGTGCGCGACATGATCGCCGATCCGAACAGCCTGATCGGCCTGGGTGACGGCGGCGCGCATGTCGGCATCATGTGCGATGCCAGTTCCACCAGCTACATGCTGACGCACTGGACGCGCGACCGCGCCCGCGGCGGGCTGTTCTCGGTCCCCGAGGCCGTGCGCCGGCTGACCCTGGATTGCGCCAGGGCGATCGGCCTGAACGATCGCGGCCTATTGCGCGTCGGCAACAAGGCGGACATCAACGTCATCGACTACGACCGGCTGCACATCGCGGCGCCCGCGGTGGTCTATGACCTGCCCGGCGGCGGACGCCGGCTGATCCAGCGCACCCGGGGCTACGACGCGACCCTGGTTTCCGGGGTTCCGGTCTATCGCGACGGCCAGGCCACCGGCCAGTTTCCCGGGCGCCTGGTGCGGGGACCGCGCCAGGCTTGATCTGCGTCATTCCCGGAACGGCGGCGGCGGGGTAGGAGTGCGGCCACCGGTCAACCGTGAAGGAACGCCATGCCCACGACCCCGCATACCGAAAAGCACTTCACCGCCACCGAGACCGTGCGGGACGTCGTGATCGGCATGTCCGATGGCCTGACCGTGCCGTTCGCCCTGGCCGCCGGCCTGTCGGCGGCGGTCAGCAGCACCAGCGTCGTGGTGACGGCGGGGCTGGCGGAGGTCGCCGCCGGCGCCATTGCCATGGGGCTGGGCGGCTATCTGGCCGCCAAGACCGATGCCGAGCATTACGTTTCGGAACTGGCGCGGGAGAACCACGAGATCGAGCATCTGCGCGACCGTGAGGTGCACGAGGTGGAGGGCATCCTGCAGGGCTATGGCCTGGAGGGGGAGGCGCTGCAGACCGTCGTGGGCGCGATCACGGCCGATCGGGTGCGCTGGCTCGAATTCATGATGAAGTTCGAGCTGATGCTGGAAAAGCCCGATCCGAGGCGCGGGCTGACCAGCGCGCTTACCATCGGCGGCGCCTATGCGGTGGGCGGGCTGGTTCCGCTGGTGCCCTATATGATGGCAGCGGAGATGGCGACCGCGTTCCGGATATCGGTGCTGACGACTGGCATCGCACTGGCCATCTTCGGTGCCGTGAAGGGGCAGTTCACCGGGGTCAACCGGCTGCGCTCGGCGTTGCAGACGTTGGTCGTCGGCGGCCTGGCCGCCGCCGCGGCGTATACGCTGGCCAAGGCATTCGCGTAATGTCGGGGCCGCCATGACAGCGGAATTGGCAGGACGAACCCCACGGTAGCAGCATGAGCGGACACGCGCGCCGATCCATCTTTCGCAGCGACATCCTCCCGTTCTACGGGATATTCGTGCTGCTGATCGTGACCATGCTGGTGCTGGACGGACTGCTGCATGTGCTGGATCTGGTCTGGGTCGGCCGCTATCTCGGCATTCCCGGTAGCATCGCGATCCTCGCCGCCCTGCAGTATTCGCTGCACAAGCGCCGGATCCTGCGCTCGGGCGACCCTCGTGCCCTGCTGCGGCGCCATGAGCTGTTGACCTGGTTCGGCGCGCTGATGGTGCTGGTGCACGCCGGCGTGCATTTCAACGCGATCCTGCCCTGGCTGGCGCTTGGGGCGATGCTGATCAATGTCGCCAGCGGCGTCACCGGCAAATACCTGCTGGGCCGGTCGCGGCAGCATCTGGCGTCGCGCAAGGAGGCCCTGCTGGCGGGCGGCATGCCGGGCGCGGAGGTGGATCGG
>JBBIQA010000191.1:0-7577 GCA_037442565.1 Rhodospirillales bacterium | reverse complement strand
GGCCGTGGTTGACGAACTGGCGGGCGGCGAAGGGGGTGATGGCGAACTTCATGCGGTAGATCACCGCGTCCAGCCGGCGCTCCAGCAGCTCGATCAGGTTCTCGGAGGTGTCGCCTTTGCGGCGGACGGCTTCCTCGTAGTATTTGCGGAACTGCTTTTCGCCGATGTTGCCGTAATAGCCCTTCAGCTTCTGCTTCGCCATCAGCTGCACGCCGAAGTCACTCGGCTTCTTGCGGCGCTGGCCGTGCTGGCCGGGGCCGTATTCGCGCTTGTTGACGGGGGATTTCGGGCGGCCCCAGAGATTGACGCCGAGGCGGCGGTTGATCTTGTACTTGCTTTCTGCGCGCTTGGTCATGCGCGTGTCCTTTACAGTCTGTGCCGCGCCGGTTCCTCCCAGGTGATCGGGGGCCGGGTTGTCGGCTTGTTGCACCGGTAGTCCGCGCCTTGCGGCGAGGCGGGTGCGGGCCCCTCTGGCTGCCCCCTTTGGGGGTATGCGAGCGGACCCGTCCACGTTCCCGGCAATGGAACCTGCCCGCCGTGCGGATAGCGCGGCGGGTGGAGGCCGGTCGTATAGGGGGGTGTCCCGGGGTTGTCAAATTTTGGGCGGGGGGTTACCTCAGGCGGGTGTTGGAACGGATGAACCCTGGATCATGAACCGCGGTGATATACTCTGGCTGGGCATTGCGTCGGGCGTCACCGGCTGCCTGCTCGGCGGGATGATGCTGGGCATCGGCATCAGCCTGATCCTCGGCGGACAGCACATCGGCTGGCTGCTGCTGTTGCCGGCCGCGCCGGCCGGGGCGCTGCCGGGCTGGCTGATGGGACGGCGGCTGGCGAGCCAGCTGCGCTGACCCGATTTCCAGCGCCGCAGCGACGGCGCGATCCGAACAATCAAACCACGATCCTCCGGGAGGACCCCATGAACGCATCCATTACCCGCCGTACCGCCATGTCCGGGCTGCTCGCGGCACCGGCCGTTATCGGATTTTCCCGTCTTGGCCGGGCCGAGGCGCGCATGCTGAACATCTCGCACCAGTTCCCGGGTGGCAACGGTGAGACCGGCGATTTCCGCGATCAGCTGTGCAAGCGCTTCGCGGCCGAGGTGACCAAGCGCAGCAACGGCGAGCTGGCGTTCAACGTGTATCCGAACTCATCGCTGATGAAGACGTTCGCGCAGTTCAGCGCCATCCGGAAGGGCGCGCTGGATATCGGCCTGGTGCCGACGGCCTATGCCGGCGGTGACATTCATGAGATGAACATGACGTTCATGCCGGCGCTGGTTTCCAGCTACAAGCAGGGCATGGCGTGGAAGACCGCGCCGATCGGGCAGGAAATCACCAAGCTGCTGGAAGCCAAGGGGGTGAAGATCCTGACCTGGGTCTGGCAGTCCGGCGGCATCGCGTCGCGCACCGTGCCGGTCCTGTCGCCATCGGATGTGAAGGGGCTGAAGGTGCGGGGCGGGTCGCGCGAGATGGACACGATGTTCCAGGCCGCCGGCGCCACGGTTTCCACCATGCCGTCCAACGAGCTGTACATCGCCATGCAGACGGGAACGGTGGATGTGGGGGTTACCAGCTCCACGTCGCTGATCTCGTTCCGATTGGAGGAGACCTGCAAGAACATGACCGGCGCCACCGGCGGCAGCTTTTTCTTCATCCTCGAGCCGATCCTGATGTCCAAGCTGGTGTTCGACGCGATGCCGCCGGCGCAGCAGAAGCTGCTGCTGACGGTGGGCGAGGAGCTGGAGCCCTGGGCATTGGCCAAGGCGCAGGCGGACGATGTGGAGCTGAACCGGGTGTATGAGAAGGCCGGCGTGAAGGTGCACCAGTTCAATGCCGAGCAGCTCGGCCAGTGGCGGGAAGTGGCGGCGCGGAGTTCGTGGAAGGCGTTCGCGGACAAATCCGAGCAGGCCGCGCGGTTCCTGAAGATGGCTGAGGCGGTGACGGGTTAAACCAGACCACCGACCGGCCGGGTTGGAAACAGAAAGGGCGAGAGGGCATGGCCGTCTCGCCCTTTTTCACATCGATGCCTCAGTGTCGGCGGCGGTCTCAACGACGCGCCGCTTCGACGAGCTACTGAACCAGACGGGTCCGCAGCAGGGTGTATTCCTTCTCCGAGATCGACCCGCTGGCCTTCAACCGGTCCAGCTTCTCGATCTCGTCCGCGGCGCTGAACCCCACCAGATGACGCAATTCCTCGCGTGCATGCTGGGCGCGCGCCTGGTTCCGCTCGGCCATGCCACGGCCCTGCGTGAGCAGGTAGGCGAATATGCCGATATAAGGCAGCACGATCAGCAGGATCACCCACAGAACCTTGGCGAAGCCGGACACGTCATGGCGGCGGAACAGGTCGCCGATCACCGTGATCAGCAGCCAGAACCACACGATGAACATGAAAACGGCGAAGATATCGGTCACGAAATTCGTGAACGTGAAACCACCGTCGAATAGCATTAGAATTCTCCAATCGCTTCTGTTTCGTCGATATTATCGGTCGCCCGGCGCCGACAAGATCGGCGACAATACAAAGCTGGCCACGTCTATCCCAGATACCGGCGGAATCATAGCGAGGTCCAGGGGCGGAGCCCCTGGCCTTAACTTCTCAGCGGTCCGGCAGGTCCAGGACGTTCTTGGCGATGATGTTGCGCTGGATTTCGTTCGATCCGCCGTAGATGGTGGCGGGGCGGGCCTGGAGGTAGAGGCCGGACGGGTGCAGCTCGCGGTTGCCCTCCATCGGTTCCAGCAGGGCGCCGTTCTCGCCGGCGATCTCCAGGCTGAATTCCGTGATGCGCTGGAACAGCTCGGTCTGCCAGATCTTCAGCTGGGAGACGTCCGGGCCGAGGGTTTCGCCGCGGCGGACGAGATCGACGTAGGTGGCGTGCAGATTGCGTAGATCGGCGAGGTCCAGGCGCAGCTTCGTGTAGCGGTCCTGGAACTCCGCGTCCTCCCAGACGCCCATGCGTGAGGCGAGCTGCCTCAGGCGGGCGAGGGCGTACTGGGACTGCTTGGGCGCACCGATGAAGATGCGCTCGAAGCCGAGCAGCGCCTTCGCCATCGTCCAGCCCTTGTTGACCTGGCCGACGAGGTTGGCGGCGGGAACGCGGACGTTGTCGAAGAAGGTCTCGCAGAATTCGTCGTGCATATCGATGGTGATGATCGGGCGGATGGTGATGCCCGGGGTGTCCATCGGTATCAACAGGAACGAGATGCCTTCCTGCTTCTTGGCGGTTTTGTCGGTGCGGACCAGGCAGAAGATCCAGTTGGCGTCCTGCGCCAGGGTGGTCCAGATCTTCTGGCCGTTGATGACGTAGTGATCGCCGTCCAGCACCGCTTCGGTGCGCAGGGCGGCGAGGTCGGAGCCGGCGTTGGGCTCGGAGTAGCCCTGGCACCAGATATAGTCGCCGGACAGGATCTTCGGCAGGAAGTGGCGCTTCTGTTCCTCGGTCCCGTGCTGGATCAGCAGGGGGCCGACCATGACGACGCCGTGGTCGTTGGTGCGGGCGCAGCCGTGCCGCTCGAACTCCTCGATCATGATCAGCTGCTTGGCCGAGGACAGGCCCATGCCGCCGTATTCGCGCGGCCAGGCGGGACACAGCCAGCCTTTTTCGGCGAGCTTGAAGTACCAGACCTTGTTTTCCGACCAGTGCAGGCGCTTGGGCGGGTTGCGGATTTCCGGTGGGTAGTTGGCTTCCACCCAGCGCCGGACCATCAGGCGGAAATCGGCGTCGGTCAGCAGGTTGTAGTCCTCGGGTTCGCCGATACGCGAAAACTCATTCATCGTCGTCCTCCGGGGTCACTTCGGCGTAGCGGGCGCGGTGCAGCGCGGCGGGGCCGTACAGGGGGGCCATCACCATCGCTTTGCGCAGGAACAGGCCGACATCATAGGCGTCCGTGTAGCCGATGCCGCCGCTGAGCTGGATGCATTGCTTGGTGACGATCATCGCCGCTTCCGCCGCGCGCGCCTTGGCGCGGGAGACGGCGGATTGGCGGAGCGCGGGGTGGCTGCTGGTATCGAGCGTAACCGCCGCGGCCTCGACCGAGGCGCGGGTGAGCGAGACCTGGATCTTTAAATCCACCGCGCGGTGCTGCAGCGCCTGGAAGCTGCCGATGGTGCGGCCGAATTGCTGGCGGGTCTTCATGTAGTCCAGCGTCATGGCGAAGGCGCGGTCCATCACGCCGAGCAGATAGGCGCTGGTGGCCAGCGCGGCTTCCTCCAGCGCCTGGGCGGCATCGCCGGCGATGGCTTCGGCGGCGGCGTTGTCGAAGGTGATGGTGGCGAAGTTGCCGCCATCCTGGGTCTGTTCCAGATGCATCGACACGCCGGGGGCGTTGCGTTCCACCAGCGCGAGGCCGCCGGTGGTGGTGACGAGGAACGCGTCTGCGCCGGCGGCCATGGGCACGAACATCTTGCGCCCGGACAGCTTGCCGCCGGACAGCTTGCCGCCGGACAGGGCGGTGGCGCCGGCGGGGTCGATCGAATTCGGCTTTTCCTGCCAGGCCGGGATGACGATGCGATCGCCGGCGAGCACGGCGGAAAGCTGGTCGGCGGGCAGCAGGGAGGCGGCCATCGCCACGGGGATCAGCGGTTCGGGGGTCAGCGCCGCGCCGAGTTCCTCGGTGAGCGCGCAGAACTCGGACATGCCGAGGCCGGAGCCGCCCTTGTCTTCCGGCAGATGCAGGCCGGGCCAGCCCATGGCGCAGATCTCGCGCCAGACGGCCTTGTCGAAACCCGGCTCGGTGAAGCGCAGGTCGCGGATGCGCTTGAGGTCTCCGGTGCGCGGGGCGATCGCCGCCGCGCTGTCGCGCAGCATGCGGAGGTTTTCGTTGCGGTCTTCGGCTTCGCTCATGGTTCTGTCTTCCTCAGCCGGCCATGCGCAGCGGGGCGTCGGTGCGCGCCTGGAGATTTTCGAACGTGAGGCCCGGCGCCATGTCCACGACCACGAAGCCGGAGGGGGAAATATCGAGCGTGGCGAGGTTGGTGTAGACCCGCTGCGTGGCGCCGACGGCGGTGAGCGGATAGGAGCAGCGGCGGACGATCTTGCTGGTGCCGTCCTTGGTGGTGTGCTCCATCAGCACCCAGAGCCGCTTGGCGCCGGCCGCGAGATCCATCGCGCCGCCGACGGCGGGCGCGGTGTCGTTCTCCGAGGTGGCCCAGTTCGCCAGGTCGCCGTTCTCGGCCACCTGAAAGCCGCCGAGGACGCAGAGATCGATATGGCCGCCGCGGATCATGGCGAAGCTGTCCGCGTGATGGCAGTAGGAGCCGCCCTTGCGCAGCGTGACGTATTGCTTGCCGGCGTTGACCAGCCAGGGCTCGATCGCGTCCTTCGGCGCCAGCGGGCCCATGCCGAGGATGCCGTTCTCGGAGTGCAGGATGACCTCGCGGTCCATCGGCACGTGGTCGGAGATCAGGGTGGGGATGCCGATGCCGAGATTGACGTACCAGCCTTCGGGAATGTCGCGCGCGGCGCGCGCGGCCATCTGGGTACGTGACAGCGGCTTGAAGTCCTGTGCCGTGGATGGGGCGACTTTTGTGTCGGCCATGATTTGTCTCCCTTAAAAGCCTGAAGGATCACCATACGGCACGTGCAGCACCCGGTCCACGAAGATGCCGGGGGTGTGCACGTTCTCCGGCTCGATGTCGCCGAGCTCGACGATATGCTGGGACTGCACGATGGTCAGCTTGCCTGCCATCGCCATGATCGGATTGAAGTTCCGGCCGGACTGCTTGTAGGTCAGGTTGCCCCAGCGATCGGCCTGCCAGGCCTCGACCAGCGCCACGTCGCCGTGGATGGCCTTTTCCATCAGGTATTGCTTGCCGTCGAACTCGCGCACTTCCTTGCCCTGGGCGAGCAGGGTGCCGACGGCGGTGGCGGTGAAGAAGGCGGGGATGCCGGCGCCGGCGGCGTGCATGCGCTCGGCGAGGGTGCCCTGGGGGACGATCTCCAGCTCGATCTTGCCGGCGCGATACAGGGTTTCGAACACCACTGGATCGGAACTGCGCGGGAAGGAGCAGATGATCTTGCGCACGCGGCCGAGTTCCATCAGGCGGGCGAGGCCCTCATGGCCGACGCCGGCGTTGTTGGCGACGGCGACGAGATCGCGCGCGCCCTGCTCGATCAGGCCCTCGATCAGGGCATTGGGCTGGCCGACCGCGCCGAAGCCGGCGATCAGCACGGTGGAGCCGTCCTGGATGCCGGCCATCGCATCGGCGATGGATTGGACGATTTTGTTGATCATGGTGGTTTCCTTGGCCGTCGTCCGATTGGTTTAGCGCCGACGGGGGCGGAGGCCAAGGTGGGGGCGGCCGGCTTCATGCCGGCCGGGTTTGCGGCCCGGCCGGCATGGCAGGAATTGCGGCTAGCGGACGGCCGAGAAGAGGAATTCCGACAGCATCTTGCCGTCCGGCATCATCTTGTCGTGGAGCAGATAGAGCTTGCCCTCGGTCATCACCAGCATGACGTTGCCGGTGAGCAGCGTGCCCTCCTTGGCCGCCATGTCCATCATCTTCATGTCGGTCATCTTCATGCTGCTGACCTTGCCGGAGGGCGAGATCATCAGGACCGTGGCGGGGGCGAGGTTGGAGACCTCGACACTTTCGCCGGCGAAGGCGGGTCGGGCGAAGGGAGGGGCGGCGATGGCGCCAAGGAGGCCGAAGGCGAGCGCGGCGATGGGAAGGTACTTCATCTGTTGATCCTCTCGTTGGGGTGATCGTTGCTGAGAGAACAATCGCCGGCCGGCAAACGGTGCTCACGAGGATCAGACACAGGAGGGGGAGAGGCGTTACAGGAGATATTCCGGCGGTCCGACGCGCGCCGATCCCGCTTCCGGGGGCGGCAGATGGTGCCGGCGAAGGGGCAGGCGGCTTGTGTTGGCGGGTTGAAACCCGGCGTACGAGCGCTGGCGGGTTGAAGCCCGACGTACGAATGCCAGCGGGTTGAAACCCGCTACGCGAGATTTTTATTAACTTGAAACGTTAGCATAAAAGACGGTATGTTGGTCGGATGGAAAATCCTCAGAAATCGCCGGCCGATCCGCAACCCGATTGGGCGCAGGTGCTGCCCCGGGAGGCTTTTCGGGAGGTGATCCGGCTGCTGCGCGGGTCGATGCCATCGTCGGATGACGAGACGCCGGAGGATCGGGGGCGGCGGGAGCGGGCGGCGATGGCGGCGGTGGCGTCGTTGCAGCCCGCGAATGCGGCCGAGGGGCAGATGGCCGCGCATTTCGTGATGGCGGAGGCCTGGGCGGCGGATTGCCTGCGGTTGGCGGCGGAGCGGCGGCGGGAGACCGGCCTGGCGATGAAGTGCAAGGCGCAGGCGCTGAGTTGCATGCGCGAGGCGAAGGGGGCCTGGCGGATGCTGATCAAGGCGCAGTCGGAGCGACGGGCGCTGGAGAAGGACGCTCAGGCGCAGAGCCGGGCCGAGTGGGCGGAGCATGCCGCGCTGGGGATGATGGCGGAGGGGCTGGTTGCGGAGGGGTTGGTTGCGGAGACGGCGGCGGTTGCCGAGGATGCCCCCCACCCCGGCCCTCCCCACGAGGGCAGGGGAATCGCATTTGCGGATTTGGGGTGGCGGCGCGGGG
>JBBIQA010000190.1:0-7738 GCA_037442565.1 Rhodospirillales bacterium | reverse complement strand
GCGCCGGGCCTGCCGAAGACCCGTTCCGGCAAGATCATGCGCCGCATCCTGCGCAAGATCGCCGCCAACGAGGTGGATGGGCTGGGCGACACATCGACCCTGGCCGATCCCGGCGTGGTGACCGAACTGGTGGCGAACCGGGTGGGCTGAGCGCACGCGCTCAGCCCAAAGCCGTTCTTCAGCCCTTGAACGCCGGGCGGCCGGTGCAGCGGTTCAGCCAGTCGGCGGCCTTGGGGTAGGCCGACAGGTCGAACCGGCCCGCCTTCGCCCAGGCCATCACGGCGGCCACGTTCAGGTCAGCGACGGTGAAATGTTCGCCGAGCAGATAGGGACGTCCGGCGAGGTGATCCTCCAGCACCCGCAGCGGGCGCTCGAGGTCGGTCTTGCATTGCGCCAGCGTGGCGTCATCCACCGGCCGCATGCCCAGGACATGCAGCATGTTGGTGAGCAGCGGCTTCTCCAGTTCGGTCATCGCCCAGAAGCTCCACTGCGTCGCGAGCGCCTCCTCCTCGAGCGACTTGAGGCCGATCGGGTGGCCGTGGCCGTATTTCTTGGCGAGATAGAGGTTGATGGCCATGGACTCGTACAGCGTGAAGCCATTATCGTCGATCGCCGGCACGCGGGCGTTCGGATTGGCCTGCAGCAGTTCCGGCGATTCCCGGGTCTTGGCGAAATGCACCGGCACGTTCTCGTGCGCCAGGCCAAGCTCGCGCGCCAGCCAAAGGCTGCGCGCGGCGCGCGACTGCGGAATGCCGAAGATTTTCAGTGATGCGTCCATAGGCCTGCTCCCCTTCATGTTCGTCCGCGGATAGTATTCCATCCTCTGTCACTGCGCATACGGCTTACGCCGATGTGTTCCGCGACGGCACTGCCCGCGCTTGCGACAACCACGAAACGTTTGCTAACGATGCCAATGCGGATCTGTTCTTGAGCGTCAGAATCACTCGTCTCAGGGGTTTGCGGGAGTGGAATCGCTAAACGGTCAAACATCTTCGACAGTCAAAATCGATAGTCCGCAAACCTATAGCGTTTGCAATTTGGGGAGCAAGGCCACATGGACATGACACGCCGCGTCGGCGCGGAATTCTTCGGCACTTTCTGGCTGACCTTCGGCGGCTGCGGCAGTGCCGTGCTGGCGGCGGCCTACCCCCAGCTTGGCATCGGCTTCGTCGGCGTCGCGCTGGCCTTCGGCCTGACGGTGCTGACCATGGCCTACGCCGTAGGGCATATTTCCGGTGGCCATTTCAATCCGGCCGTTACGATCGGCCTATGGGCCGGCGGGCGGTTCAAGACCGGCGACATCATCCCCTATTGGGTCGCCCAGGTTGCCGGCGCCATTGCCGCGTCGGCGGTGCTGTATGTGATCGCTTCCGGCAAGCCGGACTTCGTCATGGGCGGCTTTGCCTCCAACGGCTACGGCGACCTCAGCCCGGGCAAATACAGCCTGATCGCCTGCCTGCTGATGGAGGTGTTGGCGACGTTTTTCTTTCTGATGATCATCCTTGGATGCACCTCCAAGCGCGCGGCCGCCGGCTTCGCGGGAATCCCGATCGGCCTGGGGCTGACGCTGATCCACCTGATCTCGATCCCCGTTACCAACACCTCGGTCAACCCTGCCCGCAGCACCGGCCCGGCCCTGTTCGCCGGCGGTGACTATATCGGCCAGCTCTGGCTGTTCTGGGTCGCCCCGATCGCCGGCGCGCTGATCGCCGGCGCCGTGTCGCGCTGGCTGCACGAGGAGGAGTAGGCAAGTCTGGGGGAGGTTGGCGGCAGGCCGGGGGCTCCGCCCCGAACCGCCCTATCCCCGCGCAGCGCCCAGCAGCACGCCGACGAGGCTTTCGCAGCCTTCCCGGTCGGTTTCATCGAACCGGCCCGGGATCGGGCTGTCCAGGTCGAATACCCCCAGCACCTCGCCGCCGCGCAGCAGCGGCACCACCAGTTCCGCTCGCGACGCCGCGTCGCAGGCGATATGACCGGGGAAATCATGCACGTCCGGCACCAGGATGCTGCGCCGTTCTGCCGCCGCCGTGCCGCAGACGCCCTTGCCAAGCGCGATCCGGACACAGGCGGGTTTGCCCTGGAACGGGCCCAGCACCAGTTCCCCGCCGCGGAGAAAATAGAACCCGGCCCAGTTCAGCGCCGGCAGGCTGTGATAGACCGACGCGGAAAAATTGGCGGTATTGGCGATCCAGTCGGTTTCCCCGGCCAGCAGCCCGCCGATCGCCTGAGCCAGGTCCGCATAGAGCGCCCGCCGGTTCTCTGCGGACGGCGAACCGTCCCGGTTCCACGGCGTATCGAGGGCGGGATCATGCATGCCTGGCGTTCCAAGGGATTTCTGGCCAAGGGAAATCTGGCAGCCGCCTTATAATCCCAGGAGCACGCCGGCGGGAACAGCGCTGCGTGCGGGAAATTCAGTCGGCGGCGAGGCTGGCGGCCAGCCGCGACACCGGCTTGCGCGCCGCCGCCTGCGGCTTGGCGGCGATGTTCATGATGCCGCGCAGCTCACGCAGGAACGCGTTGCCGGCGGTGGTGCGATGGATCAGCACGTTGCGCCGGTCGGCCGGGTCCGGCTTGCGGCGGATCAGCTCGAACTGGTTCAGGCGATCCAGCGCACGGGTGACCGCCGGGCCGGACGCATTGAGGCACACAGCCAGCGCGCGCACGGACTGCGCGGGCTCGTGGAGGTAGCAAATCAGGAATATTGCCAATTGCCTGGCGCTGAGGTCCGCCTTGTCCCGCCGGACAATGCCGGCGACGGTGCCCTGCAGCAGATGGAGCAGTGTCTCGTCCTGGTCCTTGGCAACCATGTGCAGCGCCTTTCCCTGTATCGGCAGCCCGAACCGAGCACCGACTCGCTGTTTTGTGATTTAACGCGAGTACATTCTACCCAGGGTTGACGGCGCGCAAAAGTAACTTATTGCATCATGCAATGCAGTCCGAGAATCAGCGGGGACGGGCGCCCTTCCGCCAGCCTGCGCGCATCCGTGAGCCGCGGCGTCAGCCGGCGACGGCCCGCCAAGCCACGAGCAGGATCATCAGCGCGAGATAGGCGCGCAGCGCGAACAGCGAGAACCGGACCGCCGGGGTCAGGGCCATGCGGCCCAGGCCGGGGTGATAGAGCTTCTCCTCCGGCACGTCGTCCAGCGGGTGCACGATCCGGGGCAGGTGAAGGTCGAGCGCGGTATCGGACATCGGCGGGGTTCCTTTCCTCAGCTGGCGGGAAAATAATCGGGCAGGATGACCTGGGCGGCGAGCACCAGGGACAGGGCGAACAGCAGGGCGATCACGGTCCAGTTCACCCAGTTGTTCCAGGGGCGGTTGGCGAAGCGGGGCCCCAGCATCTCGCGGTCGTTCAACAGCAATTGCAGGAAGATGATGGCCGAGGGCAGCATCACCCCCGCCAGCACCTGCACGCCGACGATGATGCTCTGCAGCGGCGCGCCGGGAATGAGCACGACGGCGGCGGCGAGCGCCACGCAGACCGCGTAGGCGGAATAGAATTTCGGCGCGTCGCTGATTTTGGCCTGCAGGGTGTTGCGCCAGCCCATCACCTCGCCCCACGCCCAGGCCGAGGACAGGGAAACCGCGGTCGCTCCCAGCAGCGCGGCGTTGCACATCATCAGCAGGATCAGGATGGACCCGGTCCCGCCGATCAGCGGCCGCAGCGCGATGGCCATCTGGGCGGGATCCTCGAAGCTGCCGCCATGCCGGTGCAGGGCATCGCCCACCAGCAGCATGCAGGCGGCGAAGCCCACCACGGCCACGGCGCCGACCAGCGTGTCGAGCCGCGCCGCCTTCAGGTCGGCGAAGCGCAGCCGCTTGTCGGCGACGCAGCTGCTCTGGAAGAACAGCTGCCAGGGCGCGATCGTGGTGCCGACGATGGCGATGACCAGGAACACCAGCGAGCCGCTCAGGCCGCCCGCCGGCATCGAGGGAAGCAGCGTGTTGCGAACCGCCTCGCGCGCGTCCGGCCCGACCCGCCAGGCCAGGAACACCCAGGCGAGGTTCAGCCCGCACAGGGCCAGGGTCATCCGTTCCCACCGGCGGTAGCTGCCGGTGCCCACCAGGGCGATCAGCCCGGCGGCCGACAGCGGCACGATCAGGTCGGGGTCCAGGCCGAGCCGGGCGGCGGCCATGGCGATGGCGGCGAACTCGGTCACCAGGGTGAAGAGATTGACCAGCAGCAGGTCGAACAGGGCGAAGCGGCCCCACCATTTGCCGAAGCGCTGGTAGATCATGGCGGCGTGGCCCTGGCCGGTGGCGATGCCGAGCCGGGCCACCATCTCCTGCACGAAATACGTCACCGGCAGCAGCAGCAGCAGCACCCAGAGCAGCGACGTGCCGTACTGCGCGCCGGCCTGGGTATAGGTGGACACGGCGCCGGCGTCGTTGTCGGCGACCATGACAATGAGCCCGGGCCCGGCCACCACCATGAAATGCAGGATGCGGCGGCGCCAACCGGGGCGGGAGGCAGGGATCTGCCGGGGCAAGGTAGCTGGGGTCATGGAACCGCATTCCTGGCGTCGGGGGAAACCCGAACGGGGAGCGGCGGGGGAATTGCGCGCGCTGTCAGCCCATCCGGGGCAGCATGATCGGGCGGCCGGGCTGGATGGCCCGGCCGCGACTAGAGCCTTCTTCCATCAGGAGGCTCCCTCATGCGATTGACGCGGATTACGGGCGACGGAAGGCCGGTGCGGCACGATGTCCTCGCGCCAGACGCACATCAGCCGTCCGGCGCCATCCTGGACCCAGTGCGCGACCAGATGCGGCGCCAGGCCGAACCGCGCCAGCAGGGTGGCGGTGTCGAGCACGGTGGAACGCGAACGCACCGGCGAGGCCGGCACGGACGGGAAAGCCCCCGATGGGAGCGGACGATTGAAATCGATCAGGGCGGTCATTGCGACGCCTCCTTGCGGGTACCGGTTGAAGACCGGCCCAGGAGGCGTTGACCGCGTGCGGTCAGCCGATGATGGCTGTCCGCGACATTGCGGTCACACGGCACTCCCGGGCAATGATGACCGTCGGAACGACAGCGCGCGCGATGCGCGGACTGTACGGCTCGACGGGTTCGCTGCTAGGTCGGGGTTTCATGTGATCCATAGGGTTTGTTGACACGCGCCCGGCCCTTCCGGGGCCGAACGGACAGCGCCGCTTTCACGGAACCGACATCCGTCATTTAGTCCGATTGTCCAACCGGTTCAAGCATCCTGTTCGACCGCGACGATGCGAAACACCAGTTCCTCGCCGTCCGGCCGGCGGATATTGACATAGTCGCCGGGCCGGCAGATCCGCGCCTCCAGGGTCCAGACCGGTTCGTCCATGCCGTGCTCGCCCTGCAGCGCCCAGCCGGCTTCGACATTGCCCTCGTCCACCAGCACCACCTCGCCTCGCCAGTCCGCCCGGCCTGGGCGGAAGCGGCGCGCCCGCCAGGGCGTGGGATCGGCGAAATAGGCCGCCGGGTCGATCTGGCCCTGCGGCGTCAACATCACCTTCAGCTCCAGCCCATGCTCGGTGCTGCCCGTCGGCATCCCCGGGCCGGCCGCCAGCAGGGCAAGGATCTTCGGCATCAGATGGCCACCCTCACGCCCAGCTCCACCACCCGGTCGGAGGGGATGCGGAAGAACTCGGTGGCCGACACCGCGTTGCGGGCCATCACCAGGAACAGCCACAGCCGCCAGACCGGCATCTTCGGCACCATCGACGGCACCAGCACCTCACGGCCCAGGAAGTAGCTGGCCTGCATCGGATCGAAGGCGACGCCGCGCTCCCTCAGGTCTTCCAGCGCGCGCGGGATGTTCGGGCTTTCCATGAAGCCGTAGCGCAGCAGCACGCGATGGATGCCCGGCGCCAGCTCCTCCACCTCGGTGCGCCGCTCGGGTCCCGCCTCGGGCTCGTCCAGGTTCTGCACCGTGACGAACAGCACACGCTCGTGCAGCACCTTGTTGTGCTTCAGATTGTGCAGCAGCGCGGCGGGCACGTAGTCCGGGTTGCCGGTCAGGAACACCGCCATGCCGGGCACCCGCACGGTGCGCGATTGCGGCAGCCGCGCCAGGAACGAGGCCAGCGGCAGGCTGTCCTGCTTCCAGCGATCGAGCAGCAGCGCCCGGCCGCGGTTCCACGAAGTCATCAGCGCCATCAGCCCCAGGCCGAACGCCAGAGGCACCCAGCCGCCCTCCGGTATCTTCAAGGCGTTGGCGGCGAAAAAGACACTGTCGATGATGAAGAAGCCGCCGAACACCGCGATCGCGGCCGGCCGAGACCAACGGTACTGCCGTCGGAACACCACCATCGCCAGCACGCAGGTGCACAGGAACGTGCCGGTCACCGCGATGCCGTAGGCGGCGGCCAGGTTGTCGCTGCTGCGGAAGGTGAACACCAGGATCAGCACACCCATCAGCAACGCGGTGTTCACCTGCGGGACATAGATCTGTCCCTCCTCGGTGTTGGAGGTATGGCGCACGGTCATGCGCGGCAGGAACCCGAGCTGCATGGACTGGCGGGTGATCGAATAGGCGCCCGAGATCAGCGCCTGACTGGCGATCACCGTGGCGACGGTCGCCAGGATCACCATCGGCAGGCGCAGCCAGTCCGGCCCCAGCAGGAAGAACGGATTCTCGATCGCCTTCGGATCGCTCAGGATCAGCGCGCCCTGGCCGAAATAGTTCAGCACCAGGCTCGGCAGCACGAAGAACATCCAGGTCAGCTTGATCGGCCGCGAGCCGAAATGCCCCATGTCCGCATACAAGGCCTCGGCGCCGGTCACGCACAGCACCACCGCGCCCAGCACGATGAAGGCCAGCGACTTGTACTGGATACAGAGCCCGATGGCGTAGGTCGGCGACACCGACAGCAGCACGTATGGATGTCGCACGATCTCCAGCAGCCCGAGGACCCCGATCGCGACGAACCATAGCGCCATGATCGGGCCGAAGACCCGCCCGACGCTGCCGGTGCCACGCCATTGCATGCCGAACAGCGTGATGATCACCACCGCCGAGATCGGCAGCACATAGGTCTGCGCCTCCGGCGTGACGATCACCAGACCCTCGACCGCCGACAACACGGAGATGGCGGGGGTGATGATGCCGTCGCCGAAGAACAGGCAGGCCCCGGCGACGCCGACCAGGGCCAGAAAACGCCGCAGGCCGCTCCCCGCCGACACCCGCTGGGCCAGCGCCATCAGCGCCAGGATGCCGCCCTCGCCGTGATTGTCGGCTCGCATCACCAGCAGCACGTATTTAACGGTCACGATCAGGATCAGCGACCAGAAGATCAGGGACAGGATGCCCATGATCTCGGTCGCGGTCACCGGCAGGTTGTGGAACAGCTGCAGGCTGGTCTTGAACGCATACAGCGGGCTGGTGCCGATATCGCCATAGACGACGCCGAGAACGGCCAGCAGCGCCGCGGCCTTCGGGACCGGCTTGTGGACCGCCGATACGGTATCGGCGGTGCTTGCTGGGACGGGGCTCGCTGGGGCGGGGCTCACGGGCGGACCCGGCTTGATCGCAATTGCGTACAGGAGGGCCGTGGGTGTTGCGCCATTTCTGCCTCAAGCCCCATTTCTGCCTCAATCCATCGTGCCTTGATCGCTCAGGGCGACAGGTTGCGGCCTCATGCGCCGGCGGGTCGAGGTACCGGGTCACCGCCAAGCATAGCATCAACTCCCGGGCCGCGGACCCATACGCCCGGACACAAGATGAGACAAGCGTGTCGCATGCCGGTCACGGCGCTGGGC
>JBBIQA010000189.1:0-7876 GCA_037442565.1 Rhodospirillales bacterium | reverse complement strand
TCGGCAGCGACGGCAACCTCACCGGCTATCGCTGGGGCGTGCCGCGCAAGCGGGCGCTGCTGCAGCGCGAGCGCGAGGCCACCGCTTCCTGACAGGCCGCCGCCGTGCTGAAATAGCTCCCAGGTTCGAACGTACACCGAACGAACTGCCCCCAAGGGAGGAACCGGCATGGTGACGGCCAAGGCCGCGGTGCTGCGCGCAACCAACGCGCCGATGACGATCGAGACGGTCCAGGTCGGCCCGCTCCAGCCCGGAGACGTGCTGGTGAGGATCCGCGCCGCCAGCCTCTGCCACACCGACCTCGAAGCCATCGAGGGCGGCCTGGCCGTGCAACTCCCCGCCGTGCTCGGCCACGAAGCCGCCGGCGAGATCGCCGAGCTCGGCCCCGGTGTCGACAGCCTCGCCATGGGCGACCGTGTGGTGCTCTCCTGGAACCCGCATTGCGGCGCCTGCTTCTACTGCGACCGCGCCCAGCCGATCCTCTGCACCCAGTTCCTCGCCAACGGCCCCAAGGGCTTCCATTTCGACGGCAGGCCCCGCCTGGCCTGCGACGCCCCCGGCCTCGCCGGCCCGATGCACCAGCTGATGTATCTCGGCGGCTTCATGGAATACGTCGTCGTCCCCGCCCAGAGCGCCATCCGCGTCCCCGCCAACATGCCGTTCGACCGCGCCGCGCTGATCGGCTGCGGCGTGATGACGGGCGTCGGCGCGGCCACCCGCATCGCCGATCTGCGCTGGGGCTCGGCTGCCCTGGTGATCGGCTGCGGCGCAGTGGGGCTTTCCGCCGTGCAGGGCTGCCGCCTCGCCGGCGCCGGCACCATCATCGCCGTGGACCCGAACCCCGCCCGCCGCCAGCTTGCCCAGGCCGTCGGCGCCACCCACGCGATCGGCGCCGACCTCGCCGAGGTGCAGGCTCTCGCCAGGTCCCTCACCGACGGCCGCGGCGCGGACGTGGTGATCGAGGCCGCCGGCCGGCCCGAGGGCTTCGCCCTGTCGGCCGAGGTGGTGCGCCCCGGCGGCAGCATCGTCTGGCTCGGCAAGATCGCCGTGTCGGAGCCGATGCAGTTCCGCTGGGGCAGCCTGATGCAGGAAAAGCGCATCACCCGCTCCTCCTACGGCGGCGCCAGGCCGGCGCAGGATTTCCCCCTGCTGGCCCGCGCCTATCTCGATGGCCAGCTCAGGCTCGACGAGATGATCTCCGCCCGCATCCGGCTGGAGGACATCAACGAGGGCTTCGCCGCCCTCAAGCGCGGCGAAACCGTGCGCAGCGTCATCCAGTTCGGCGGCCCGACATGAGGAGCGCGGCGTGAAGATCTACGAAGGGGGCAGGGGCCTCAACGGTGCGGTGGTCACCGTCGACGGCGCCCCGCTCGACCCCCGCTTCGATATAAGCCGCTTCAGCCCCATGGGCTTCGAATGGACCTACGAGGGTGCCGGCCCCCGCCAGCTCGCCCTCGCCTTGCTCGCCGATCATCTGAACGACCCGTCCCGCGCCCTGGCATTGAGCGAGGCGTTCATGCGTGCTGTGGTGGCGGAACTGGACAACGCCTGGCAACTGACCAGCGCGGAAATAGATCAAGCGCTGCAAGCGCTCTGAAAGAACCGAGGGAACCGCCATGACCGCACGCGCCGACATCGACGCCGCCCTGCAACGCGCCACCGAAACCGGCGCCGTTCCCGGCGTGGTCGCCATGGCCACGGACGGCAAGGACACGATCTACGAAGCCGCGTTCGGCGAGACTTCCCTCGGCGGCGGCGCGAGGATGCAGAAGGACACGGTCTTCTGGATCGCCTCGATGACCAAGGCGATCACCGCCACCTGCTGCATGCAACTGGTCGAGCAGGGCCGACTCGGCCTCGACGACGATCTCGGCAAGCGGCTGCCGGCGCTCGCCACGGCCAAGGTGCTGGAAGGTTTCGACGCCGCCGGCAAGCCGGTCCTGCGCCCGGCCAAAACCGCAATCACCCTGCGCCGCCTGCTCACCCACACCGCCGGTTTTGCCTATGACATGTGGAACGCCGACATGCTGGCCTATTCCAAGGCCGTGCCGATGCCGCGCCACGAGACCTTCCTCAAGCCGGAGGACTGCCTGCCGCTGGCCTTCGACCCCGGCACCCGCTGGGCCTACGGCGTCAACATCGACTGGGCCGGCAAGGCCCTCGAAGCCGTCACCGGCCAGAGCCTCGACGCCTACATGCAGGCGAATGTCTGCCAGCCGCTCGGCATGGCCTCCACCGGCTACCGCCTGCGCCCGGAGATCAGCGCCCGCCTTGCCGGCATGCACCAGCGCGCGCCCGACGGGAAGCTGGCCCCCACCGCCTACGACCCGCCGATGGACCCCGCCACCTTCCTCGGCGGCGGCGGCCTGTACGGCTCCCCCGGCGACTACATCCGCTTCATCCGCATGATGCTGAACCAGGGCACGCTGGACGGCGTGCAGGTGCTGAAGCCGGAAACCGTCGCGCTGATGGGCCAGAACCACATGGGCGACCTCAATGTGGAGGTGATGCACACCGCCATCCCCAACTTGTCCAACACCGCCGATTTCTGGCCGGGCATGACGAAGAAATGGGGCCTCAGCTTCCTGATCAACACGCAGGATGTCCCTGGCGGCCGCTCCGCCGGCAGCCTGTGCTGGGGCGGCCTGCGCAACACCTATTTCTGGATCGACCCGAAGCGCGGCGTCGGCGGCACCATCATGACGCAGATCCTGCCCTGGGCCGATCCCACCGTGCTCGGCCTGTACGACGCGCTGGAGCGCGGCGTCTATCGCATGATCGCTTGAGAAGAGCGACGCGGCCCGTTACGCTTCCAGGCGATAAGGGAGGGCGAAATGAACACCGACCGCATGTCCAGGCGCCAGCTTGCCTTCCGCGCCGATTTCCGCGCCAAGATCGCCCGCGCCTATTCCGGCCCGCTGCATGTCGCGCTGATCGTGGCGATCGGATTCGCGACGATCTTCTATTGCGCCCGCCAGGTCGGCCATCCCGCCTGGTACGAATGGCTCGTCGTCCCCGTAGCCTTCTGCGTCTCCAATGTGTTCGAGTGGTGGATCCACAAATACATCATGCACCGCCCGGTACGCGGCGGAATGGGCATCTACAAGCGCCACGTGCTGGCGCACCACCAGTTCTTCACCGACGCCGAACCGACGATCGACAGCCTGCGCGATTTCCGCATCGTGTTCTTCCCGCCCTATGCGCTGGTCGCCTTCATCTGCCTGTCCATCCCGCCGGCGCTGGTCCTGAACCTGTCCGGCCTGCCCGACGCCGGCTGGCTGGTGCTGATCACCAACGTCGCGCTCTATCTGAACTACGAGCTGTTCCACTATTGCTGCCACGTGAAGGACGACAGCCTGGTCCGCCACATCCCGCTGGTGAACTCCATCCGCCGCCACCACATCGCCCACCACAACCCGGCGATCATGATGGAGCGCAACTTCAACCTGACCTATCCCGTCGCCGACTGGTTCTTCGGCACGTCGGACCTGAAATGCGGCCTGCTCGCCCACATCTTCAACGGCTACGACACCGGCAACGTTATGGTGAATTTGAAAAAGGTCCGCCACTCCGTGGACGACGTCCGGGCCGGCCAGATTCGCGTTGGCCAAATCGGCGTTGGGGCGGAATAGCGGGATGGCCGCGCAGCTTCAGGGCGAAATCAAGAAGGGCCGCGCCAGCCTGATCGGCGGCATCGCCGTCGGCGCCGCCGTGCTCGTGCTCTGGGAGGCGGTCACCCGC
The DNA here is from genome assembly GCA_037442565.1 of Rhodospirillales bacterium. Lineage (GTDB taxonomy): Bacteria > Pseudomonadota > Alphaproteobacteria > Acetobacterales > Acetobacteraceae > PALSA-911. The sequence goes on along the minus strand of JBBIQA010000189.1, from coordinate 4,135 downwards.
GATCTCGGCATCGCCTCCACCGCCACGCTCGCCGCCGGCTTCCTCGCGGCCATCGCCACCGCCGCCTGGATCCGCGTCGCCGATCTCTGATCCCCGCTCAGTTCGCCAGCATCGCTTTGGCGAACAGGTCCGTGTTGTGGCGGAACATCCGCAGATAGGTCGGCGCCGGGCCGTCCGCCGCCGACAGCGCGTCCGAATAGACCGCCGGCCCCAGCACCGCGCCGGTTTCCCGCGCGATCATCTCCGCCAGGCGAGGGCTGGTCATGTTCTCCACGAACACCGCCCGGATCCCCTCCGCCCGGATCAGCTTCACCAGCGCCGCGATCTGCCGCGCCGACGGCTCGGCCTCGGTGTCGAGCCCCTCGATGCCGTGGAACTCGATGCCGTAGCGCGCGCCGTAATAATGGAACGCGTCATGGCTGGTCAGGATTTTCCGCTTTTCCGCCGGCACCCCGGCCAATTGTTGCTCGATCCAGGTTCCGGTCTCCGTGATCGCCGCCGCATAGTCCCGCGCCCGGGCGCGATACAGCTCTGCCCGCGCCGGATCGGCCTTCGCCAGCCCCGCCGCGATGTTCCCGGCATAGATCGCCCCGTTCGCCGGGTCCTGCCAGGCATGTGGGTCCACCCCGTCCGCCATCTTCCGCGGTACGATCCCGGCGCTCGCCGTCACCACCGTCGCGCCGGCGCCGGAGGCCTGCAGCAGCCGTTCCATCCAGCCTTCCATCCCCAGCCCGTTCATCACCACCAGCGCCGCTTGCCGCAGGCTGAGCAAATCCGATGGCCGGGGCTGATAGACATGCGCGTCGCCATCCACCGGCACGAGCGATGTCACCGCCACCGCGGGGCCGCCGATCTCGCGGGCCATATCCGCGAGAATGGAGAACGTCGCCACGACCCGTAGCGGCGGCGCGGCGGCGGCCACGCCCGCGCCCGCAAATACGGCGCCGGTGGCGGCGAGAAGCAGGGTGCGGCGGCGCATTCCGGGGCTCCGAAGAGATGTTATAACATAACGTAATTCGGTCTCACCTACGCTGGCAAGCACGCCTCCGACGCCGCTACGCCAGCTTCGCCACCCGCAGCGCGTTCGTGCTGCCGGACTGTCCGAACGGCACCCCGGCGGCCACCACGATGTCGTCGCCGCGCACTGCGAACCCCTCGGTAATCGCCGCCCGGCCGGCCTTGTTCACTGCGTCCGTCATGGAATGCACCTCCGGCGCCACCACCGCATGCACCCCCCACACCACCGCCAGCCGGCGGGCGGTTTCCAGCGACGGGGTCAGGCCCAGCACCGGCGCCTCCGGCCGCTCGCGCGCCACCCGCAGCGCCGTGCTGCCGGAGGCGGTGAACGCGACGATCGTGCGTGAGCCGATCGTGTGGCAGATCTGCCGGGCGGCGGCGGCGATCGCGTCGGACGTGGCGTTCTCCGGCTCGCCCCGGCTCGTCTCGATCATGTCGCGCCAGCCGGGGTCCTGCTCCACCCGGGCGATGATGCGGTCCATGATGTTGACCGCCTCGTACGGATACTGCCCGGCCGCCGTCTCCGCCGACAGCATCACCGCGTCGGCGCCGTCGAACACCGCCGTCGCCACGTCCGACGCCTCGGCCCGGGTAGGGGCGGGGGCGGTGATCATGCTCTCCAGCATCTGCGTCGCCACCACCACCGGGCGGCCGAGCTGGCGGCAGGCGCGCACGATGCGCTTCTGCGCCAGCGGCACCTCCTCGGGCGGCAGTTCCACGCCCAGGTCGCCGCGCGCCACCATCACCGCGTCCGACAGCGAAAGGATCGGGTCCAGGTTGTCCAGCGCCTGCGGCTTTTCCATCTTGGTCATGATCCAGGCCCGTCCGGCGGCGATCGCCTTGGCCTCGGTCACGTCCTCCGGCCGCTGCACGAACGACAGGCCGATATAGTTGATCCCATGCTCCAGCGCGAAGGCCAGGTCCGCCCGGTCCTTCGCCGTCAGCGCCGGGATCGGCAGCACCATGTCCGGCACGTTCACGCCCTTGCGGTCCGACAGCGGCCCGCCGACCACCACCTCGGTCTCCAGCCCGTCGCCGCGCTTGCGCACCACGCGCAGCCGCAGCTTGCCGTCGTCCAGCAGCAGGGTGGTGCCGATGCCGGCGGCCTCGATGATCTCCGGATGCGGCAGATTCACCCGCGTCGCGTCGCCCGGCGTCGCGTTCAGGTCCAGCCGGAAGGCGCTGCCGGTCTGCAGATGCACCCGCCCGCCGCCGAACGCGCCCACCCGCAGCTTCGGCCCCTGCACGTCCGCCAGTATGCCGATCGGCCGCTCGAACCGGTCCTCCAGCCCGCGGATCAGCCGCACCCGCATCGCATGGTCCTCATGCGTGCCGTGGGAGAAGTTCAGCCGGAACACGTCCGCCCCGCCCTGGAACAGCCGCGCCAGCACCTCGGCCGTGGAGGACGCCGGCCCCAGCGTGGCGATGATCTTCGTCCGCCGGCGGCGGCGTAGCTTCATGCGAGGGGGCATCTTCAATCCTTCCGGGAAAATCAGGCGATCAGGATGGCGCGGATGTCGTTCACATTGGTCAGCGTCGGCCCGGTGCGGATCAGGTCGCCGATCGCGTCGAACAGGCTGTAGCTGTCATGCGCATCCAGCACCGAACGCGCCGACAGTCCGGCCGAGGCGGCGCGGATCAGCGTGTCGGGCGTCACGATCGCTCCAGCCGCGTCCTCGGTGCCGTCGATGCCGTCGGTATCCCCCGCCGCTGCCCAAACGTCCTCCAGTCCCCGCAGCGCCACAGCCAGACCCAGCAGAAACTCGGTGTTCCGCCCGCCGAGTCCGGCCTTGCCGGCGCCGATGGTGACCGTGGTCTCCCCGCCCGACAGCAGCAGCGCCGGGGCGGCCAGCGGCAGGCCATGGTCGCGCACCGACCGCGCGATGCCGGCCATCACAATGCCCAGCTCGCGCGACTCGCCCTCCAGCGCGTCACCCAGGATCAGCGGCGTCAGCCCCAGCCCGCGCGCCGTTTCCGCCGCCGCGCGCAGCGCCATGGCGGGGGTGGCGATCAGATGGAATTCCGCATTCGGCAGGCTGCCCGGCTTCGGCGTCTCGTCCTCGTTCCGGGACAGGCGCGCCAGGACCCGCGCCGGCAGATCGAGCCCGAACCGCGCCACCAGGGCCCGCGCGTCGGCGAAGCTGGTCGCGTCCGGCACCGTGGGGCCGGAGGCGATCACCGCCGGGTCGTCGCCCGGCACGTCGCTGATCGCCAGCGTCACCACCCGCGCCGGCGCGGCGGCCGCGGCCAGCCGCCCGCCCTTGATCGCGGAGAGATGCTTGCGCACGGCGTTCATCTCGGTGATCGTCGCGCCGCTGGCCAGCAGCGCCCGGTTCACCGCCTGCTTGTCCGCCAGGCTCAGCCCGTCCGCCGGCAAGGCCAGCAGCGCCGACCCGCCGCCGGAAATCAGCGCCAGCACCAGATCGTCCGGCCCCAGCCCGCGCACCAGCTCCAGCAGCCGCCGCGCGCCACGCTCGCTGTTGGCGTCCGGCACCGGATGAGAGGCCTCGATCACCTCGATCCGCCGCGTCGGCACCGCATGGCCGTAGCGCGTCACCACCGCGCCGGTCATCACCACGTCCGGCCAGGCCGCCTCCAGCGCCGCGGCCATCACCGCGGCCGACTTGCCGGCGCCGACCACGACGCAGCGCCCCCGGGGCTTTTCCGGCAGATGGCCGGCCAGCATCCGAAGCGGATCGGCCGCCGCCACCGCGGCATCGAACACCGCGCGCAGCGCCGTCCGTGCCCGCGCATCATCCCATCCCATCCGCCCGCTTCCCCATAACCCTGTTCCCGGCGAGTATGGCGAAACCGGGCCGCCAACGCCATCTGACCAAGGCCCGTCATCCACCCGAGCGCAGGAGAGCCGCATGACCGCACCCGACCTCGACGAGAAAACCCGCACCGAACTGGAAGCCGCCGCCTTCCGCCGCCTGGTCGCCCACCTGCGTGAGCGCACGGACGTGCAGAACATCGACCTGATGAACCTCGCCGGCTTCTGCCGGAACTGCCTGAGCCGCTGGTACCGCGAGGGCGCCGCCGAACACGGCATCACCATCGCCGACCCCGACGCGCGGGAGATCGTCTACGGCATGCCCTATAAGGAATGGCAGGCCAA
>JBBIQA010000188.1:0-7898 GCA_037442565.1 Rhodospirillales bacterium | reverse complement strand
CGATTCGAGAACCCGTCAGAAAAGCATAGCAGGGATTCCGTCCACACGGCCTAACCCTCCACCCGAATCGTACTTATCAGAAGTGAACGGCAAAGAAACATAGAAGAACACAGTCATGCTTCGAATTGGCACCATTTTAACGATAGCGCTCGTTTCCATGACGGTTGCTTCCCAGGCCGCGCCGCCATGCGGCATTTCATCGCCACCGACTAAATTCCCAGAAAACGGGACCAGCGTCCCGATTGCGCTTAGTGCGACTGCTGACGCTCTACTATTCAAGCTCCGCCCCAGCCAGATGAACCTCGATTTAGACGGAAATGCGCATACTTACGGCGTGAGGGATCAGGGAATAGACGGTCTATGCAACGGAATTTCCGCTCTAAATCCACCTCGATGCGCGGGCGTAGCACCACGAGGGGCCTGCTTTGACGCCTGCAACGCCGCCATCAGGGCATGGGACGGAACCCCTGCCGGAGCCAAGAAACTATTCTGTTCAGTCGGTGTGGGCAGTGGATGTGGATCCACCTTCTCCGCTCCGTTACAAACGGCTCCTAACCAGGACTTCTTTGTCAGCGGGACGTCGACAAAGTATGTGCGTCCCCCAGGAGCGGCAGCAAATTTTTCTGATACTCAAGCCGCACAACTCGATCCTCTTGTCGTCCCCTTCTTTGTCCTCCCGCCCGCGATGCGGAAGCTACCGTTTGATGCTTCACCTGGCGATGCTGGCGTGATGATTCGGACGGACAGGAGCCAGCCTCCTGCTTTTTTCATCATAGGCGATTCAGGAAACAATGGAGAGATCGGAGAGTCATCAGCTAAACTTCATGAACTTCTGTCCGGCCCGCTGCCGTCAAAGAATGAGCCCACTGCATTCGGCAACCTGGTCCCAAGACTAAAGTTGGTATCCTCACCTGAGGTCGCCGTGGCAATCTTCCGCCACACCTCTCTACGCCCAGGCAACACCGGAACTTCGATTAATCTGACTCCGGATACTATCATCGAATGGATCAATAAGACGGGAGCAGCCCAGCTTGATAAGCTTGGCGGACCCGACCGGCTAATGGCGTGCGCGCCCTGGGTCGCCCGTAGCGATTGCATAGTGCAATGCCGTTTGGCATTGCACTATGATAGTTAACCGAGGAAGGTGGTGCAGTGCCAAGCACCTCACACTTGGCTGCGAGTAAGGGACCTGTTCAAACCTTCTCGAAATCGATCCGTTCCACCACAGGCAATCCCTGCAAATACCGCCGCAGGCAATCCAGCCCCAGTTCCACCGCCCCCAGCCGCACCCAGTCCCGTCCGCCCAAAATCCGCGAACGCCGATAGACGACCTCATCAGCCGTGGCGATGCCGATCCAGATGGTGCCGCCGAAATCCATTCGGTCCGCACCTTCGTCCAGCTCGATCAGCACGGCCAAAGCGTGGGTGGCGCCGGATTGGTGGCGGGCGGCCATGGCGGCCTGTTCGACGATCTCCTGGCTGAGGTCTTCGGTGGCGGAGACATGGGTCAGGCCGATTGCCTCGAACAGCTGGTGGCGGTCGCGGGCGACGATGGCGCGGCGGAAGACGTGCTCCGCGCCTGGCAGCGGCGTGAAGCGGGCGGCCATCTGGCCGCCGGTGAAGGTTTCCACCAGCGCAAGGGTCGCGTTCTGGCGGGTCAGTTCGGACAGCAGGACGCCTTCGAGGGTCTGGTCGTCCTCGGCCATGATGAAGTTGCCGAGGCGCTTGCGCACTTCGGCCTGGATCGGGGCGAGCTTGCGGTTGACGTCCGCCATGTCGGCGCCGCGGATGGTGATTTTAGTTTCAAGCTGCGGATAATGCGCCCGGAAACCCATCTTCACGCTGCCGTCCGGCACGATGTCCTCGATACCCGCCAGCAGGCTGTCGGCGTGGGATTCGCCGATGCCGTAGGAATGGAAACGCTTGAGGTGGATCGTGGTCTGGATGCCCGCCCGTTCCAGCAGGCGGGGGATGATCTGTTCCTCCAGCATGCGGCGCAGTTCGCGCGGCACGCCGGGGGTGAAGAAGAAACGCGCCTTGCCGATATCCAGCGCGAAGCCGCAGGCGGTGCCGATCGGGTTGTCGATGAACTCGGCGGTGGCGGGCAGCATGGCCTGCTTGCGGTTGTTCGGCGGCATGGTGCGGCTGCGGCGGGAGAAGAATTCCTCCATCCGCGCCAGCCATTCCTCGTGCAGCACCAGTTCCACGCCGGCGGCCTGGGCGGCGATTTCCTGCGACAGATCGTCCACGGTCGGACCGAGGCCGCCATTGACGATCACGATGTCGGCCCGTTCGGCGGCCAGCCTGAAGGCGCTGAGCAGGGCGGCGCGGTCGTCCCCCACCGTGGTCCCCCAGATCACCGTCAGCCCGGCGTCTTCCAGCTTCTGGCTCATGTAGGAGAAATTGCTGTTGACGATCTTGCCGGTGAGGACTTCGTCGCCGGTGCAGAGGATTTCGATGCGCATGATGGACCTGTTTCTTCCTGGGTCTGTTGGCCTTAGACCGGGTTCGGGCTCGTGACCAGATGGGCGGCTTAAACCGGCATTTGCCGGCGCTGGTGGGCGCGGCCGATGTGGGCGGTCTGTTCGTTGTGGCCGGCGACGACGCGCACGCCTTCATTGAGCCGGCTTGTGATGTTTTCCGGGGTGCAGGCTTCCAGGAACGCCAGTTTGTTCGCACGGCAGGCGGCGAGGATGCGGTCGCGCGCGGCCCGCATTTCCGGCGGATAGGGATCGTTGCGGATGGTGGTGTAACCGAGTGACAGGCCGAGATCGCCGGGGCCGATTTCGGCGAAGCCGAGGCCGGGGACGGCGCAAATCTGTTCCACGTTGGCGACGCCTTCCGGGCTTTCGATCTTCACGCCGAGCAGCAGTTCGCCGTCCGGGTTCAGCGGCCAGGGATCGGCGCGGCGGATGTATTCCTGTTCGGTGATGCCCCAGATCGGGGCGGCGGTCCCCTCCGAGCCGCGGCCCCGGGTGCCGATGCCGAGCGAACCGGCGTTGGGCGGAGGGCGGACAGCGCCTTGCAGGCGGGCCAGCGGGGATGGCAGGGCGGGGTCCTGGCCGGCGAGGTGGTGGGGATAGCGGCAGGCTTCGACGAAGGTGCGCACGGCATCGGCGCTTTCCGCCTGGCACAGCAGGATGCCATGCGCGCCGCGGCCGAGGATCTGGCGGAACTGCCAGGCGTTGAAGCGGACATTGGCCTCGTCGGTGCCGTTGACCGGGGCCTCGACGATCACCGCGGGCGTGGGGTGACCGGAGCGGGTCGGGCCGGCGGAAGCCAGGCCACGCAGGTAGGCTTCGAGGCCGGTCATGTCGAAGGCGCCGTGTTCCATGCCGACATTGATGTAGTCGGCCCAGGTGGCGGCATCCTGCACACCCTGGGCGTAGGTGAGCACATGGCCGGAATGGGCGCCGGCGTAGTAGATGGCCTGGTCCTGCGCCAGCAGAGCGATGGCGCGGTTGATGCGGGCTGGCATCCGGTGTGCTCCCCTTCTATCTGCGGCGGTTGGTGGCGGTATCCTCGGCTGGCCAGTGTGGAGTGACAAGCGGCGTGGAGTGACAAGACGGGCGGGGTAGCGGACAACGAAGCGACATACGGGCGAGGGCTGCGATGTTGAAAGTGCTATGCGCCGATGGTGGGGGACTGATCGACGCGCCCCCGATCGGCCCGTTGCCGGTGGGGCCGTGGATCGACCTGCTGTCCCCGACACCGGAGGAGTCGGCGCTGCTGGAGGCCGAGACCGGGCTGAACATCGCGTCCCGCGACCAGTTGGCGGAGATCGAAAGCTCTTCCCGCCTGTCGGAGCGCGATGGGGTGCTGTATCTCAGCATTCCCGTGGTGTCCCATGATGCGCGGGGCATGGCGGTTTCGTCCCAGGTGGGCATCGTGCTGTCGAAACAGCGGCTGGTGACCATCCGCTTCGGTGACGTGCCGGGATTCACGTCCCATGTGCAGACCCTGGCAAGCCTGCCGCCGCAGAGCCCGGCCGCGGTGTTCGTCGGGCTGCTGGAAGCGCTGGTGGACCGCACGGCGGACCAGTTGGAGCGGGTGCGCGATGAGATGGATGCGACCTCCAACCGCATCTTCCTGCAGCATTCCGGCGCGCAGGGACCCAGCCGGGACAACCGGGAACTGCGGGAAGCGCTGCAGAAGATCAGCCTGACCGGGGATTTCGTGTCTCGCCTGCATGACACCTTGCTGGTGATGGGACGGATCGTCGGCTATGTCGGCACCATCGGTCCCGACTGGTTTCCGTCGGCGCTGCGCACCCGGTTGAAGACACTGCGCCAGGACATTGCCTCCTTGAAGGATTTCGACGGGCACCTGTCGCAGAAGGTGCAGTTCCTGCTGGACGCGATCCTGGGTTTTGTGAATATCGCGCAGAATCACATCATCAAGGTGCTGGCGGTGGTGGGTACCGTGGGCGTGCCGCCGACGCTGATCGCCAGCATTTACGGAATGAATTTCGAGGCGATGCCGGAGTTGAAGTTTGCCTACGGCTATCCGGTGGCGCTGTGTGCGATCGTGGCGAGCGCGATCCTGCCGCTTTGGTGGTTCAAGCGGAAAGGCTGGCTGTAAGATCCCAATTGCGGAAAGACCGACCCGTCTTGCCCGGGCTTGTCCCGGGTATCCACGCCTTTCACGCGGCCGGAAAAGCCGTGGATGGCCGGCACAAGGCCGGCCATGACGGTTGCTCCAAGGGTCGGCAATCGCGCCGGGTGGTATAAGATCCCGGACCGCCCCTTCGTATGGGGTTTCCAAAGGGCGACTGCCCTTTGGCGGGTCCGGGCGGAGCCCGGTCTTGCTTGGGCAGCCCCTTGGCGGCGTGGCAATCCGGTGCCACGGCCGCAAGGTTGGCGCTATGCCGATCCCGCGTTTTGCTGCTTGCTGGCGCCGTAGACCTTGTCGCGCAGGCGCCGCATTCCCGCCAGCCACCGATCCGGGTTCGATGCCTTCCGCACCATGTATTGGGCGACGGTTTCATGCGACAGGATCAGGAAACGCTCGGCCTCCATCGCCTCCAGCACCTTTTGGGCGACCTCGCTCGCCTCCATCACGCCATCGACGCTGGCCGCACTTGGCTGGCCCGTGTGCATGCCCGTCCGGACCGATTGCGGGCAGAGCACGGAGAAGCGGATACCGCGATCGCCGTATTGAATGGATAGCGATTCAGCGAGCGCAACGGCGGCGTGCTTCGTTACGCCATACGGCGTGGAGTTCAGCGACGCCAGCAGGCCCGCGGCCGAGGCGGTGCTCAGCAGATAGCCGGATCCCCGCTCCAGCATGCCGGGGATCAGGGCACGCGCGGCGAACACATGGCTCATGACGTGCACGCGCCACATCAGGTCCCATTCCGCATCCGACGCTTCCTCGTGCCCTTTGCGGGACAGCCCGGCGTTGGAGAAGAAGATGTCGACCGGGCCGTACGCCACCTCGGCGGCGCGCACGAGGGCCTGGATGTCCTCTTCCTTGGCAACGTTCGTGAGAACCGGAAGAGCATCGATGTCGGCGGCCACCCGGTCGAGCCCTTCGACATTGGTGTCCGCGATCACGACGCCGCGCGCCCCGGCCGCCGCGAACGCGCGCGCCGTCGCTTCGCCTATGCCGCTTGCAGCACCTGTAACGACGCAAACCTTGCCTTTCGGATGCATGTCCTGGGCGTTCCTATTCCGTGCTGCTGGTTCAATTCGCGGTTGCTTCCGCCGCCTGGGGCGCTGCCCCGTAGGGCGTTCCCTGGTTCCAGGCATCGACGTATTGCTCGATCGACAGCGTCCAGCCGTTCCGCATGTTCTCGTCGAAATACTCGAACAGAATTCCGTCCGGCGCGGTCATCGACAGCAGGACGGTGCCGCCCTCCTCACCGCCGCATTCGACGTGCGGCAGCGCATCCGGGCTGGCGAGGGCGTAGTCGCCTGCCTTGCGGGTAATGGCCTTGGTGGAGCCATCCGGCTGGATTTCCAGCAAATGCTGCTCACCCTCCAGCACCAGGGTCAGCGTGGAAGCCACATGCCGGTGGCGCCGGCAATGCCCCCGCCCCGTCGCGTAGCGCAGCAGCATGTCCAGCCGCCCGATCGCCAGGTCGTAGCCGAGCAGGCAGTACTCGAAATCGATCTTGTATTCCCGGCAATCCGGGTCGGTGACGCGGCGCCACTCAACGGATTTCGGATCGAAGCTCCTGGATATTCCCGGCATGGCTAACCTCCTGATCCCAACGGGCCCGTCACGTGGGGGCCTTGTCAGAGCGGGCCGAGTTTCCCGAGTTCCGTCGCCTTGATCTGCAGGGCCAGATACTTCGAGTTGATACGGCATTGCGCCAGGCCGCCGGCGATGAACCACAGGCCTTCCTGCGGCGTGCGCTTGAACATGTTGTTCAGTTCACCATCCTCGCCGATGCCCCAGACCGGGCCGATGCGCTCCGCCATCTCCTCCCCGAGCGCGCGGCGGACGAGCTCCATCTGCGGATAGTAGCCGGTCGCCAGAACGATCAGATCGGCCGGTACCGTCGATCCCTCCTTCAGCAGCGCGCCCTCGGCGCAGAAGCGCTCGATCCGGTCGTACTGCAGAAGGCCCAGTTCGCCCTTGATCATGAGGGCCGAGCTGCCGGCATCGAGATTGTAGCCGCCGCCGCGGCGGAAATATTTCAACTGGTGGCCGGTCTCGTCCTCGCCGACATCATGCTTGAAGCCGATGCCCTTGAGGCCCGCGATCAACTCCTTGTCCAGCTCGAGCATACGCTTCGTGACGGCCTTGTAGGCCTGGACGATCAGCGGGGGCGTGGCGGAGGAGACGATCAGGTCGCAATCCTCCAGCGGTCCCCCCTCGTCCCAGATCGCTTCGTTGAGCCTGGCACTCGGGTCGATCGACACGACGGTCGTGGAGCCGCGCTGAATGAGCGTCGTGTTCACCCCGTGGCTGTGCAGATCGAGCGCTATATCGTTCGCGCTACTGCCGGTGCCCAGAATGAAGGCCCGCTTCCCCTTCCAGGCCGCGCCGCTGTCGAACCCCTCAGAGTGGAGGATCTGTCCCTTGAAATCCGCCAGGCCCGGCACGTCCGGGATCATCGGATAGGAGCTGACGCCGTTGGCGAACACGAGATGCCGGGGCCGCACGACGCGCTCGGTTCCGTCCCCGCGCTGCAGCCGGGCGGTCCAGCATTTTTCCGTTTCGTTCCATGTGCCGCCGACGAATTCCGTATCCGTCCAGCAATTGATCTCCATCACCTGGGCATAGAACTCGAACCAGAGCCCAAGCATGTCCTTCGGAATGTATTTCGGCCAGGTCGGCGGAAATTCCATGTAGGGCAGATGGTTCAGATGGATCGAGTTGTGCAACGCCAGCGAGTGGTAGCGTTTGCGCCAGCTATCGCCGATGTGGGGCCATTTCTCGACGACGAGGGTATCGACGCCCAGTTGATTGAGGCGCGCCGCGATCGAGAGGCCCGACTGGGCGCCGCCGATCACGAGAACCGTGGGCTCCCGATCGTCATAGGCACTGGCCTTGCGGCGCATGTCCGCCCAGTTGTCGCCGCCGAAATTCCGCGAATAGGCGGCCCCGGTTGGGCGATTGCCGCCGATTTTCTCCTCATGGCCCTCCAGCGTCTCCAGGGTTGTGGAGAGCAGCCACGCCTTCATCCGGCCACCGTCCTCGGGTGCCGGCGAAAGTCGGATGATACCGGCGCCGGCGCCGTCGGTTGTCTGGAACTCGAAGATCGCCTCGATGCTGTCGATCCCGAGGCGCTTCACCCGGCGCGGCGGCTTGCGGCCCGGGGGCAGATGAAATCCGTGCGCGCCGGTGCGCGCCTGTTCCGCCGCGAGGCGCGTCGCGACGTTGTCCCGGCCCTCGGCCGATGACAGGTTCCAGGTGAAGGCCAGGATGTCCCGCCAATGGCTGTCCTG
>JBBIQA010000187.1:0-7953 GCA_037442565.1 Rhodospirillales bacterium | reverse complement strand
GCCTCGGCGAATGCGGCTACGCGTACAGGTCGGCCCGGGTCGGGGGCAGCCCCGAGGGGCCGCGGACGCGTTTGGAGGCCAGGGTTTGGTAGATGCCGACGGTGTTGCGTTCGAAGGCCAGTGAGCAGCCGGCCAGGTAGGCCAGCCAGAGGCGGACCTTGACGCTGCCGACCTCGGCCGAGGCTTCGGGGGTGCGGGCCAGCAGCCGGTCGTGCCAGAGGCGGCAGGTTCGGGCGTAGTGTTCGCGCCAGGCTTCCACGTCGTGCACCTCGAAGCCGTGGCGCTGCAGATTGGCGATGGACATGCCGACGTGATCCAGTTCGCCGCCGGGGAAGATGTAGCGCACCAGGGCGGCGTATTCCTTCGGGCGGCGCTTGAAGCGGCGGTCGTCGCGCTTGGCGGGGCGGGCGATGGAGTGGTGCAGATAGAGGCCGCCGGGGTTGAGCAGGCGGTTCACGGTGCGGAAGTAGGTGGCGTGGTTGGCGATGCCGACCTGTTCGAACATGCCGATGGAGGAGATCTTGTCGAAGGTGCCTTCCATCAGCGCGTAGTCGCGCAGTTCCAGTTTCACCCGGTTTTGCAGGCCGGCGCGGGCGATGCGGTCGGTGGCGTAGGCGAACTGTTCCTTCGACAGCGTGACGCCGGTGGCGCGGACGCCGTAGTGCTGGGCGGCGTGGCACACGAGCGCGCCCCAGCCGCAGCCGATATCGAGCAGCGTGTCATCCGGTTTCAGGCGCAGCTTGCGGCAGATCATATCGAGCTTGTCGTGCTGCGCCTGGGCCAGGCTGTTGTTCCAGTCGGTGAAATAGGCGCAGGTGTAGACCATGGATTCGTCGAGAAAGAGCGAATAGAACGTATTGGATGCATCGTAATGATACGACACGTTGGTGCGGTTGGCATCCTCGCTGCCATCGGCCAGCGCCTTGTCGCCGCGGATGCCCTCCAGCGGCCAGGGGCCGCCGCGCGGCACCCGCAGGAAGCGCGCCAGGGTGGTTGCCAGCCTAACCTTGTTCAGGCTTTTCAGCAGCGCGCGGGAGCGGATTTTCGGCCGGCGGGCGACGAGGTCGAAGATCGTGCCGTTGCAAATGTCGATCCGGCCGGAGACCCAGAGATTGGCCAGCGTGTCGATGTTCGGCCGGCGCAGCAGGGAGGCGATCACGCCCTCGTCGGCCAGGCGGATCGCCAGCGCATCCTCGGGCAGACCCTCCGGTACGGTGGTGCCATCCCATAGCAAGAAGCCGATATCCAGGCCCAGGCGCTCACGCGAGTGGGCCAGGAGGCGACGAAGGCTTTCCAGCCGGGTTGTCGCAGTCAAGACGGCGCTCCGATCGTCCTTTGCGGGGACGATTGGTCTGGCATCCCTGGGGTTCCGGCCGAAACCCGGTCAGACGGCGGTGCGCGTCATCAGGTCGCCGAACAGCTTCCAGTGATCACCCTCCATGCGCGCCAGCTGGACGGATTTGATCGGGAAGAAATCCGTCGGGCTGGTGTTCAGCTTTATGCCGGGCAGCAGCAGCGGTGCCTCCAGATCGTGCAGGCTGGCGGCCTGGCGCATGACGTTTTCCCGCGTCAGGTCGTCGCCGCACTGGCGCAGCACGTGCACCAGTGTGAAGGCGGACGAATAGGCGGTGGCATTGGCGCTTTCGAGCGGGTTGGCGGTGGGGTTGTATTTTGCCATCCACGCCTTCCAGGCGACGAAATCGGGCGAGGTCGCCCAGGTGGCATCCGTGATGTCCTTGATGTAGTTCGCGGTGATGATGCCCTGCGCGTTGTCGAACCCGGCGGGGCGGATGGCCGCGCCGATGGAGGCGGCGACATTGACGAGGTACTGGGTCGGCTTCCAGTCGATCTCGGCGGCCTTCTTGATCGCCTGGGCGGCGAACTTGGGCGTGGTGATGTTGAAGAACACGTTGGCGCCGGAGTTCTTCAGCTGCAGGATCTGGCTGTCGACGGTGGCGTCGGTCACCTCATAGGTCGCAGCCAGGGCGACAAGCTTGCCGGCATCCTTGCCGAGGCCCTCGATCATGCCGTTGTAGTAGTCCAGGCCGAAATCGTCGTTCTGGCGCAGGATCGCGATCTTCGGGTCCTTGATGGTGGCGAGGATGTGCTTGGCGTAGATGTGCCCCTCGGTGTGGTAGTCGGGCTGCCAGCCCATGGTCCAGGGGAAATGCTTCGGGTCCCCCCATTGCGAAGCGCCGGTGGCGACGAACAGCTGCGGCACCTTCTTCTGGTTCATATATTTGTGGATCGCCACGTTGGGGGCGGTGCCCAGCGGCGCGAACAGCAGCAGCACCTGGTCGCGCTCCACCAGCTGGCGGGTCAGTTCCACGGTTTTCGGCGGCGAATAGCCGTCATCGAGCGAGATGAAATTGATCTTGCGGCCGTTGATCCCGCCCTGCTCGTTGATCATGCGGAAATAGGCGGCGTGGGCGCGGCCGTTCGCGCCGTAGGCGGAGGCGTTGCCCGAGTACGGCATCGTCTGGCCGATCTTGATCTCGGTGTCTGTCGCGCCGGGGCTGTATTTACCCGCGGCGCGGGCCCGCCTCGCGCCCAGCATGGGGGTGGCGAGCAGGGCGCCGGATGCCAGCTTCAGGGCATCGCGGCGGCGAAGTTTTTGGGTCATGGTCGTTCCTCCTGACTTGGATGCGGCCCGTTATCGGGCAAGTTTTTGAGCAACAAAGCGGTAGAGCCGGCCGACTCCGCCGGCGACCCCTGTCGGCATGACGTACATCAGCAACAACAGAAGCACACCGTAGATGGCCCAGGACGGCACATCGTAGCGCAGGTCGAACGTGGCTTTCATCCAGTCCGACAGCGATTGCGACCAGTTCTGCACCAGCACCAGGAAGATCCCGCCGATGATGCAGCCGGAGAGCGACGACAGGCCGCCGACGACGAGGCCCACCAGGAAGGCGATCGACAGGGGCAGGGCGAAGCTGTCGGGCGCGACATAGGCCACCGTGATCGCCGACAGCGCGCCGGCGAGGCCGGTGTAGAGCGCGCTGATGCCGAAGGTGATGGTTTTGTACAGCGAGGTGTCGATGCCCATCGTGCCGGCGGCCATGCCGTGGTCGCGGATCGCCATCATGGCCCGGCCGCTGCGCCCGCGTAGCAGGTTGAACGCGGCCCAGAACAGCACCATCGCCACGATCAGGCAGAAATAGAACAGCCATTGGTCCGGGCTGAGCGGCAGGCCGAAGGGTGCGTCCGGCTTGTCCAGCACCAGCCCGGCGACACCGCCGGTCCAGGGGGAAATCGCCTTGTGCTTGAGAAGCTGCGGCACCGCGATCGCCAGGGTGAAGGTGGCCAGCGCCAAATAGTGGCTTTCGAGCTTCAAGGCGGGAAAGCCGAACAGGAAGCCGGCGCCGAAGCACAGGATCGCCACCACCGGCAGGGTGGCCCAGTACGGCCAGCCGCCGTCGGTCATCAGGATGGCGGTGACGTAGGCGCCAAGCGCGAAGAACGCGCCGTGGCCGAGCGAGATCTGGCCGTTGAAGCCGGTGAGCAGGTTCAGCCCCAGCACGGCGATGGCGTAGACCATCATCGACTGGCCCATGAACATGTAATAATCGAAGCTCTCGGATGGGAACACGTTGCCCAGCAGCGGCAACGCCAGCATCGCCAGCCAGAAGACGATCGCCACCGCGCCGATGCCGCGCCTTGTGGCCCAGGAGTTCGTGACCGCTGCCATGTTCAGACCCGCTTCACGTTGACGCGGCCGAACAGGCCTGCCGGCTTCAGGATAAGCACGCCCACCACGATGACCAGAGCGAAGGTCAGCTTCAGTTCATTGCCGATCAGGTAGGTGCCGACCAGGTTCTCCAGCACGCCGACCACGAACCCGCCGACCACCGCGCCGCCGGGATTGCCGATGCCGCCGACCAGCGCGCCGGCGAAGCCGTAGATCAGGATGCCGGTCATCATGTTGGGATCGAGGAAGACGATCGGCGCCACCATCATTCCCGCCACCGAGCCGATCGCCGCCGCCAGGCCCCAGCCGAGCGCCAGCATCCACGACACCCGCACCCCCATCAGCCGCGCGGAGGCCGGGTTCTGCGCCGCGGCGCGCATGGCCAGGCCGAGCGTGGTGAAGCGGAAGAAGACGGTGAGGACGGCGAGCATGATCGCGGTGACCGCCACCACGCCGATCTGGTGGTAGCTCACCAGGCCGTGCCCGGTGGGATCCCCGGACGGGAACGGCGAGGGGAACTGCTTGACCGTGTAGCTCCAGATCATGCCGGCGATGGCGTTGAAGATGGACAGCAGCGCGATGAAGCACACCACCAGCGCCAGCACCGGCGCGTGCTCCAATGGTTTCAGGATGAACCGTTGGATCAGCAATCCGCCGGTGAAGGCGATCAGCACCGTGAGGCCGAAGGCAACCCAGTAGGGAATGCCGGCCTGGATCAGCGTCCAGGCGATGTAGGTGGCGAACATCGCCATCTCGCCCTGGGCGAAATTGATGTGGTCGGTGGAGACGTAGATCATCACCAGACCGAGTGCCACGCAGGCGTAGATGGCGCCCGATGTCAGCCCGGAAGCGATCTGCTGCAGCAGGAATTCCATTTTTTCCCCTTAATAGCCCAGATACGCTTTGCGTAATGTCTCGTCGTTCTGCACCATGCTGGACGGACCGGATGTGACCACCTTGCCGGTTTCCAGCAGGTAGACATGGTCCGCCAGTTCCAGCGCCAGTGCCGCGTTCTGCTCGACGATCAGCATGGAGACCTTCTCGTGCTCGTTGATGCGGCGCAGGATGCGGAAGATCTCCTGCACGACCAGCGGGGCGAGGCCGAAGGACGGCTCGTCCAGCAGCATCAGCCTGGGGGCGAGCATCAGGGCGCGGGAGATCGCCAGCATCTGCTGTTCGCCGCCCGACAGGGTGCCGGCCTGTTGTTTCGTGCGTTCCTTCAGGCGGGGAAAGTAGTCGAACACCAGTTCCAGGTCGCGCCGGGCGGCCGCGTGGTCGCGCCTGGTGTGGAAGGCGAGCTTCAGGTTTTCCTCGACCGTCAGGCCGGCGAAGGTGCCGCGCCCTTCCGGCACGTGCGCGACGCCCATGCGCACGATGTCCTCGGTGGGCTTGCGGGAGATGTCCTGCCCGGCCAGGACGCTGGTGCCGGTACGGCGGATCATGTTGCACAGGGCGCGCAAGGTGGTGGTTTTGCCCGCGCCGTTGGCGCCGAGCAGGGCCGTCACGCCGCCGGTGGCGATGGTGAAGTCGATGTCGAACAGCGCGCGGATCGGGCCGTAATAGGCGCTGAGGCCCTTCACTTCGAGGATGTTGGGCATCTAGGCCGCCGTGCCCAGATAGGCGCGGATCACTTCCGGGTGGCGCTTCACCTCGTCGGGCGTTCCGTCGGCGATCTTGCGGCCGAAATTCACCGTGACGACCTGATCGGACACCGACATGACCAGGCTCATGTGATGCTCGACCAGCAGCACCGTGACGTCCTGCGTGTCGCGCACGCGGCGGATCTGGCCTTCCAGGATGTGCACCTCCTCATGATTAAGGCCGGCGGCGGGCTCGTCCAGCAGCAGCAGCTTCGGCTTGGCCGCCAGGGCGCGGGCGAGTTCGACGCGCTTGCGGATGGGGAACGGCAGGCCGCCGGCCGGCCAGTCCACGAAGCCGCCGATATCCATGAACTCGATCAGCTCCATCGCCCGGGCACGCGCGGCATCCTGCTCGGCGACGACGGAAGGCAGGCGCAGGGCGTTTGCCAGAAAGCTCGACTGGGTCTGGCTGTGGCGGCCGACCATGACGTTTTCCAGCACCGTGAGGCGATCGAACAGCGCGACGTTCTGGAAGGTGCGGCCGATCCCCTCGGCGGCGATGCGGTGGCGGGGGATGGCGAGCAGGGAGCGGCCCTCGAACAGGATGTCGCCGGAACTTGGTTGGTAGAGGCGGCTGAGGCAGTTGAACAGGGTGGTCTTGCCGGCGCCGTTCGGACCGATCAGTCCGACGATCTGGCCGGCCTGGAC
The DNA here is from genome assembly GCA_037442565.1 of Rhodospirillales bacterium. GTDB lineage: Bacteria > Pseudomonadota > Alphaproteobacteria > Acetobacterales > Acetobacteraceae > PALSA-911. The sequence goes on along the minus strand of JBBIQA010000187.1, from coordinate 1,974 downwards.
ATCGAAGCTGACCGCATCCAGAGCCACGACGCCGCCGAAACGGACGGTGACGTCCCGCACGCTGAGCAGTGGTTCCTGCACACGCTTCTCCTCCCTATCGAGCGGCCCGTATGCCTTGGCAGCATCCTTGAAGCCCTGAGCCCATGTCTGTTGGGCGTACCATGCGCAACGGATCGCGCCGGCGCAACTGGTTTGCTTCCCTCATCGGATGACAAGCTGTCCATCTGCGGCCCAGGATTTACCCGTGCGGCTGCTTGGGCTTAGCATCTTGCATGCAGCGGTCCGGGGACAGGGCCGGGCGAATGCTCCGCGATCAAGCGACACGCGAAAGGGAACAGGAACATGCTCAAGCCGATCACCATGTCGTACCCCGTCGTGCCGGCGAAGGACGAGGCCGAGCGCGCCGCCATGCGCCCGATCGGGCGCAACCGGGAACGTTATCAGGCGGCGATCTCCGGCCTGACCGAGATCATCCAGGCCGCCGACGAACTGGGCTTCTGGGGCGCGGCCACCCCGGAACATCATTTCTGGTCCGAAGGCTATGAGGTCGCGCCCAGCCCCGGCGCCACGAACGCGTATTGGCTGGCGAAGACCAAGAATATCAACATCGGCCCACTCGGCTACGTGATGAGCACGCATAACCCGATCCGCGTGGCCGAGGAGGTCGCGGTCATCGACCATCTGTCGCAGGGACGCACCTTTGTCGGCTTCGCCCGCGGCTATCAGTCGCGCTGGACCAATGTGCTGGGCCAGCATCTGGGCGCGCGGGCAACCAAATCGCCGGAAGCGGCGGTGTACAATCCCAACACCGCCAACGCCGGCTTCTCGGTCGCGACGCAGATGCAGCACGACAAGGACGATGACGCGCGCAACCGGGCGATCTTCGAGGAAAGCGTCGAGCTGGTGGTGAAGGCCTGGACGCAGGAAAGCTTCACCCACAAGGGCATGAACTGGCAGGTGCCGTTTCCGTTCGAGGCGGGGATCGACGACTGGCCGCTGGCGAAGGCGGGCGTGACGCAGCGGCTGGGCGCGCCTGGGGAGGTGGACGAGCAGGGCGTGTGGCGGCGGGCCTCGGTGGCGCCGGCGCCGTATACGCGCCCGCATCCGAAGGTGTTCGTGGCCGGATCCGGCAGCCCGGAAACCATCGAGTTCTGCGGCAAGCATGGTTTCGTGCCGACCTATTTTGCTTCCATCGCCGCGGCCGGACCGCTGTCGGAGCGCTATCGCACGGCCGCCGCGCGGAACGGCCGGTCCTTCGCGCCGGGGCAGAACCAGTGCCTGGTGCGCTGGATCCAGATCGGCAAGACCGAGGAGGACGCGCTGGAAAAGATCCGGGCGTACGACCTGGATATCTGGAAGAACTTCTATGCCGCCATGGGCCGGCGCAAGGTGGAGGGGGACGATATCTTCGGCTCCCTGGTCAACTCCGGCCTGTTCGTGTTCGGCACGGTGGACAGCGTGCGCAAGCAGCTGGTGGAACAGTGGAAGGTCCTGCCGGGCGAGCATATTGCGCTGGTGAACCACTACGCGCAGATGCCGAAGGAAAGGGTGATCGAAACGTTGGAAATCTTCCAGAAAGAGATCAAGCCGGCGCTTGATCAGGTCATCTACGACGCCTCCCGCATGGCGGCGGAGTAGTTGCAAGTAAGGCAAGGGGGCGCTGCCCCCTTGACCCCCGCCAGGGAACTCGTTCCCTGGACCTTATGGACGGGTTTGTCGAAGAGGGGGCGGAACCGACGGAACGGTTACGACCACCGAGGCATGCCCCCTCTTCGACAAACCCCATTCGATGGGATGCAAGGGACGCGTCCCTTGCCGGGGTCCAGGGGCAGCGCCCCTGGCCTTGCTTACAACCCCCGACACCAGAGGCGACGATGGATGCAGTAGCGACGATCGACTATCTGGCCCGGGCGAAGGCCTTGGCGCCGATGCTGGAGGCGGCGGCTGACGACATCGAGCGGCTGGGCGAGTTGC
>JBBIQA010000186.1:0-8015 GCA_037442565.1 Rhodospirillales bacterium | reverse complement strand
CGGTTCAGAACCGCTCCACCCAGGGCCGCAATTCCACTTCCCAGGTCCAGGCGCTGCGGTGCTGGTTGATCACATGCCAATAGGTCTCGGCAATCGCATCGGGGTCCAGCAGGCTGTCGGGATTATTCGCCGGATCGACCCTCGTGGCGGAGCGGATACCCCCATCGATGACGAAATGGGCGATATGGATGCCATGAGGAGCCAACTCGCGCGCCATGCTCTGCGCCAGGCCGCGCAGGGCGAACTTGCCCATGGCGAAAGCCGCGGAGCGCGGATAGCCCTTCACGCTCGCCGAAGCGCCGGTCAGCAGGATCGTGCCGGCGCCGCGCGGCAGCATGCGCCTGGCCGCCTGCTGGGCAACCAGAAATCCGCCAAAAGCGGAAATAGCGATGGCGTTGGCCACCGCCGCCGGGTCCAATTCCACCGTAGGCCCCGCCGCGCGGGCGGAGGCGTTGTAGACAACGATCTCCGGATCGCCCTGCGCCGCCTCAACCGCGTCGAACAACCCGGCAACCTCCTCCGGCTTCGTCGCGTCGCAGCGATGCGCCATGGCGCCGGTCTCGGCGCATAGGGGCACCAGCTTGTCGATATGGCGCGCGGCCAGCGCCACGGCGATGCCGTTCTTCGCGAACAGCCGGGCCAGCGAGGCGCTGAGCCCCTGCCCGGCCCCGACGATCAGCGCGCCCATCAGCGGCCTCCCGAAATCGGCACCATCGCCCCGGTGACGTAGGAAGCCTCGTCCGACAGCAGCCACAGGATCACCCGCGCACATTCCTCCGCCGTGCCCGGCCGGCCCAGCGGCACCCCGCCCAGCAGCCGCTGCACCCGATCCGGCAAGCCCGCCTTGGCGTGCAGATCGGTCTCGATCAGCCCGGGATTGACCGCGTTCACCCGGATGCCGCGCGGCGCCAGTTCGCGCGATGCCCCCACCGTCAACGTATCCACCGCGCCCTTCGATGCGCCGTAATGGATCCACTCGCCCGCCCCGCCCAGCGTGGACGCGCGCGACGACACATTAACGATCGCGCCGCCCTTGCCGCCGAGATCCGTCGCCATCCGCCTGGTCGCCTCACGGATCACCAGAAAGGCGCCGCGCACGTTCACGCCCATCACCTCGTCCAGGATCTGCGTCGTCACCTTGTCGATGGTCGCCGTCGGCCCGGTGATGCCGGCGTTGCTGACGACGGCATCCACCGGCCCGAATTCCCGGTCCACCGTCTGGAACAGGGAAACGATGGACGCCTCGTCGGCCATCTCCGCCTGCACGGCGATCGCGGTGCCGCCGGCCGCGCGGATATCGGCGAGCACATGCTCGGCCAGGCCGGCGGCACGCTGATAGGTGAGCGCCACGCGATAGCCGCGCGAAGCCGCCAGCCGGGCGGTGGCGGCGCCGATACCCTGGCTGCCGCCGGTAACGAGAAGGATTGGGGACATGGACCTGACCTATGTACTTGCGGCTGATTTTGCCGAAATTGGGAAACCCGAACCTATCAAAGCATGCCTCGGCCGGGACCAGAAGCGGGGCCGCGGAACGGGGTGGGAATCCATGTGACAAATCCAGGACTTGCGGCGCGCTGGCAGATCGTGTTGCAGTAGCTACTGACAAGTAGGCTCGGGAGAATAGACTCTTCCCGAGAAAGAAGCGCGAAGGGAAGAAACCTGCCATGCTCCGGCGATCAATCATCATCCAACCGTCTCACTGACAGGGTTCCGGCCGCACCGACACCACCGGAAACCGTGTCTCTCCACTCCTCCCCCGCCGCAAGACAGACCGGGTGCGCCCCGGCCGGTTACGGCTGAACGATCGCAAGGACTGAATGCTCTACCATCACTACGAAATGCAGCGGCTGGCCCTGGCGCCGATGCGGGCTTTGGCCAGCAACATGCTTGGCATCCTCGACCTGCCGGGCAACCCGATGCGCCAGACCCAACTCGGCCGCGTCACCGCCGCGATGCTGGACAGCTTCGAGCACAGCACCCGTCAGTTTGGCAAACCCGCGTTCGGCCATGACAGCACGGTCATCGACGGCGAGACCGTGAACGTCGTCGAGGAAGCCGTGCTCGTGCGCCCCTGGGTCGAGCTGAAGCGCTTCAAGCGCCTGGCCGACCGGCCCAACGACCCGCCGGTGCTGATCGTGGCGCCGATGTCCGGCCACTACGCCACCCTGCTGCGCGGCACGGTGAAGGCCATGCTGCCGGACCATGACGTCTACATCACAGACTGGTCGGACGCCCGCGACGTGCCGCTATCGGCCGGGGATTTCGACCTGGACGACTACATCGACACCATCATCGACTGCATCCGCATGCTTGGGCGCGATGTGCATGTCATCGCGGTCTGTCAGCCGGCGGTGCCCGTGCTGGCCGCGGTGGCGCTGATGAACGCCGCGAACGACCCCGACGTCCCGCGCAGCATGACCCTGATCGGCGGCCCGATCGATACACGGGAAGGCCCGACCAAGGTCAACGAATTCGCCAAGCGCCATGATCTGGACTGGTTCAAGCGGCACACCATCCACCCGGTGCCGATCGGCAACCCGGGCTTCATGCGGAAGGTCTATCCGGGCTTCCTGCAACTGGCCGGGTTCATGGCAATGAACCTGGACCGCCATGTGCAGGCGCACTGGGACATGTTCGATCACCTGGTCCAGGGCGACGGCGAGAATCTGGGCGCCAAGCGCCGGTTCTACGACGAGTACCGCTCGGTCATGGACCTGTCCGCGACCTACTATCTGCAGACGATCGAGGCGGTGTTCCAGGAGCACCTGCTGCCGCGCGGCCTGCTGTTTCACCGCGATCAGCTGGTCGAACCGGCAGCGATCCGCCGCACTGCCCTGATGACCATCGAGGGCGAGCGCGACGACATCTCCGGCATCGGCCAGACCCGCGCCTCGCACGCCCTGGCGCGCGAACTGCCGGAGAAGATGCGCACGCACCACGAACAGCCGGGCGTCGGTCATTACGGCCTGTTCAACGGCCGCCGTTTCCGCGAGGAAATCGCTCCGCGCATCAAGGCCTTCATCCAGACCCATATCTGACATAGGATTTCCCCTCGAAACACCCGAGCGGCGCATCCAGCGCCGCCGGCAGGGGGGCGACCCCGAGGGAGGCGAACCGTGCTTGGATTGATGCAGTCTCAACCGCTGATGATCTCGTCCGTGCTGAAGCATGCGGCGAGGCATCACGGGGCAGCGGAAATCGTCTCCAAGAATGTCGAGGGCGACATCCACCGCTACACCTGGGCCGAGGCGGAACGCCGTTCCCGCCGGCTGGTGCGGGCGTTGCAGAGCCTAGGTGTCGAGGCAAGCGACCGGGTAGGCACCCTGGCCTGGAACGGCTACCGGCATCTCGAAATCTATTACGGCGCACCCGGCATGGGGGCGATCTGCCACACGATCAATCCGCGCCTGCACCCCGACGACATCGCCTATATCGTCAACCATGCCGGCGACAAGGTGCTGTTCGCCGACACCAGCTTCAACGCCGTCATCACCGCCATTGCCCCGGCGATCGCCGGTACCGTGCGCGCGGTCATCATGATGACCACGCCGGAACGGATGCCCGCATTGGACCTGCCGGCCGGCATGCGTCTGCTGTGCTACGATGATCTGATCGCGGCCGCCGACGAGGATTACACCTGGCCGGAGTTCGACGAAAACACCGCCAGTGCGCTTTGCTACACCTCCGGCACCACCGGTCGCCCGAAAGGCGTTCTGTACAGCCACCGCTCCACCATCCTGCACGCCTACGGCATCAGCGTGGCGGATGCGCTGGCGTTGCGCGCGGTTGACCGGGTGCTTCCGGTCGTGCCGATGTTTCACGTCAATGCCTGGGGCATTCCCTATGGCGCCGCGATGACCGGAACCTCGCTGATCATGCCCGGCCGGCATCTGGACGGGCCGAACATGCACAAGATCCTGAACGACGAGCGCGTCACCATGACCGCCGGCGTGCCGACCGTGTGGATGGGGCTGCTGCAGCACCTGCGCGCCACGCCCGGCGCGAAGCTGGAGACGGTCAAGCGCATCATGACCGGCGGCTCCGCCTGCCCGCCTTTGCTGATCGAGGCCTTCGGCCGCGAATACGGCGTGCGCATGGAGCACGGCTGGGGCATGACCGAGGTCAGCCCGGTCGGCACCTATAACCGGCCGAAACCGGCGCATGAAGGCCTGGACGAGACCGAAATGGAGCACCTGACCCTCAAGCAGGGCCGCGTGCTGCCAGGCTTCGACATGAAGATCGTCAACGACGCGGGCGAGGAACTGCCCTGGGACGGCGTGGCCTTCGGCGACCTGAAGGTGCGCGGCCCCTGGGTCGCCGGCGCCTACTATGGGGACGCGCCCGGCTCTGCCCTGGATAAGGACGGCTGGTTCGCCACCGGCGACGTCGCCACCATCGACCCCAATGGCATGATGGAGATCACCGATCGCTCCAAGGACGTGATCAAGTCCGGCGGCGAATGGATTAGTTCCATCACGCTGGAGAACATCGCCGTCTCCCACCCCGACATCGCCGAGGCCGCGGTGATCGCCGCCCGGCACGCCAAATGGGACGAACGCCCGGTGCTGATCGTCGTGCCGGTGAAGGGCGCCACGGTCACCCCGGAATCGGTGCTGGCGATCTACGAGGGCAAGATCGCCAAATGGTGGCTGCCCGACGCGGTGCTGGTGGTCGATGAACTGCCCCATACCGCCACCGGCAAGCTGCAGAAGAACGCCTTGCGGGCCCGCTACCAGAATCTGCTGCTGGAACAGCCCGTCTGAGGGTCCATTTGGCCGGATCGGCGCGACCGGCAGCGCAGCCTCAACCGGAATACGTAAAGCCGCCGGCAGGATCGACGGTCGCGTGTGCCGGCGGTTGTTGCACTCTTTGTGCGTAGCCTACACTCGCGCACCTAACCTGATTCGACACGCGGCGCCGGGGAGGCATCCTTGACCACCGCATTGACCACGCTTTTGAGCTTTCTGTCGGAGAGTGCGGCGGCCCGGGTCTCGGCGGCGGCCAGGCGGGTAGCCGCCATCCGCCTCGGCGCGCGCAAGCATCTGTGCGCCACGCTGTGGTCAGCCGATGTCGCTGTCACCTGCAGCCAGTTCCTGCCGGAGCAGGGCAGCTACCTGCTCCTGCTGGAAGACGGCCATGCCGTCGCACACTTGGCGTGGCGAGACGAAGCGACGGGCCTGGCCGGCCTGCGGCTGGAAACCCCGAGCCCCGTCGCCCCCTGCCCACCGCCGCACCCGGTCCAGACGCAGGCCCAAGGCCAGGCATGGCTGATCTCCGTCGGCATCGACGATACCGGCGCCCCGGCCGCTGGCCTCGTGGCGCCGCAGGCCACGCCGGCAGGCCAGCCGGCGGAATCATCCTTCGGCATCGACCGAACGGCCGGTCCCGGCGATTTCGGCGGACCGTTGCTCGCCCCGTCCGGCGCGGTGGTCGGCATCATCGCCACCTCCGGCGCGGGCGGCCACGGGCCAGTTGCCGCCCGCATCATCCCGTATTCGGAGGTCACGCGCCTGGTCCGCCAAGCCCACGACGCGCCATCGGGGCCGCAGCCCCCGAGACGCCGGGAAGACCATTCCAGGGCCGGCAGGGCCACGGCTAGCGCGAAAATGGACGTGCGCCAGGATGCCCACGGGAAAGCCGCCGCGCTCCGCCGAGGCACGCTGGAAACCGCACCTCGCGGCTGGCTGGGCGTCGGCTTGCAGCCCACCACCGTCCCGCGGGCGCGCCGCAGCCTCGCGGGGCAGGATTCCGGCCGGAAGGTCGTCGACATCATCCCAGGCGGCCCGGCGGAACAGGCGGGCCTGCTGGCCGGAGACATCGTGCTGACAATCGCCGGCAACTCCATGGTCGGCTCGGGGGCGGTCCGGGAGTTCCTCGGCCTGGCGCGGATCGGTGAGACCGCCGAGGTCAAGCTGCTCCGCGACAAGGAGCTGATCCGGGTGAACATCATCGTAAGCGAAAGCCCCGCGGACTAACTCCCCCACGCCGCCGCACCGGCGCCGAGGCGCACGGCTGGGCAGAGCCCGATCTTTCCCCCACACTGGCAGTTCAAACACTGGCAGTTCAAATTTCGCCGCGGATCGCCAATTGTGGCTATAGTTGCAACAAGAGACCCGCCAGGACACGGAAGACGCCGAGCCATGACAAACGACGATTGGGAAATCCCGCAGAACCTGCAGCCCGATCCGAGCGATTACTCGTTCGACCTGGACCGGGCGCTGCGCGCCGTGGTCGGCATCAAGTCCTACATTCCGGCGGACGCCTTCACCGCCAACACCCTCGGCACCGAACGGGCCGGCAGCGGCGTGGTGATCCGCGACACCGGCCTGATCGCCACCATCGGCTACCTCGTGACCGAGGCGGAGACCATCTGGATCACCTGTAGCGACGGCCGCGCCGTGCCGGGCCACGCCTTGGCCTATGACCAGGAAAGCGGCTTCGGACTGGTGCAGGCCCTGGGCAAGCTCGACCTGCCGGCGCTGGAGATCGGCGACACCGACCGGCTGCGCGTCGGCGATCCGGTGGTCTTCGCGGCCAGCGGCGGGCGCCACCACGCCATCGAGACCAAGCTGGTCGGCCGGCAGGAATTCGCCGGCTACTGGGAATACGCGCTGGACGACGCGATGTTCACCGCCCCCGCGCACCCGTTCTGGGGCGGCGGCGGCCTGATCGGCGAGGACGGCAAGCTCTACGGCATCGGCTCCCTTATCCTACAGCAAGGCGACGGCAAGGGCGGCCGGCATGACATGAATATGGTGGTGCCGATCAGCCACCTCACGCCCATCCTGAGCGACCTGCTCACCTATGGCCGGGTGAACCGCCCTGCCCGCCCCTGGCTCGGCATGTATGCCACCGAGCATGACGAGGACATCGTGGTCGGCGGCCTGGCCGATGGCGGCCCTGCGGAGCAGGCCGGCGTGCGCACCGGCGACCGGATCATCTCCATCGGCGAGGACGAAATAACCGATCTGGTCGGCCTGTGGCGCCGTGTCTGGGCCTGCGGCAGCGCCGGCGCGCCGGTGCGCCTACGGCTGGGGCGCGACAACAGCACCCTGGCCGTCACGGTCCGTTCAGCGGATCGGGCATCGTTCCTGAAATCCCCGAAGCTGCACTGAGATGGGTGTTTTGCGCGGGGCGATCGTCCCGGTTACGCCGTTTCAGCAGAACTGCACCCTGCTATGGGATTCCGACACGCTGCAGGCCGCGGTCATCGACCCCGGCGGCGACGTGGAGCAGATCCTGGCCGCCATCGAACAGAATGCGCTGAAGGTAGAACGCATCCTTCTCACCCACAGCCACATGGACCACGCCGGCGGCGCGGCCGGCCTGAAACTGGCCCTGGAAGCCGGCGGGCAGAACGTGCCGATCGTGGGCCCGGACATCCGCGACAAGTTCCTGCTGGACGCCCTGGCCGAACAGGCCGCCAAATACGGCATCGAAGGCGCCAGCAACGTCACCCCCGACCGCTGGCTGACGGAGGGTGAAACCGTCGCGGTCGGCGGGCACGCGTTCGCCGTGCTGCATTGCCCCGGCCACACGCCCGGCCATGTGGTGTTCATCAACCACGAACAGCGGCTCGCCCTGGTCGGCGACGTGCTGTTTCAGGGCTCGGTCGGACGCAGCGATTTCCCCTACGGTGACGGCGATGCGCTGATCACCGCGATCGTGGAAAAGCTGCTGCCACTTGGCGATGACTACCAGTTCGTCTGCGGCCACGGACCGGGATCGACATTCGGGGCGGAACGGGCCAACAACCCGTTCCTGCGCGGCGCTACAGTCCGCAGCGCTTGATCACGCGGCTGTCCACCAGATCGGCATAGGCTGCGCGCGTGTTCACCAGGCGCTGGCTCTTGGTATGGACCTCGAACGCCGCCGCGTCCTTGTAGACCTCCACCAGCATGACCCGGCCGTGATCCGGCTTGCCGTCGGTTTCCGGCTGCAGCACGTCGAACTGCTCGCAGCCTGGCTCGTCGGCCTTGGTGCCGGCGGCATGGCCGCGGATGATGTCGTTGAAT
>JBBIQA010000185.1:5772-8113 GCA_037442565.1 Rhodospirillales bacterium | reverse complement strand
GGGCGCGCAGGCCGGCAGGTCGGCCGGATCAGGCGCGACGCCGTTGCGGCTGATGCTGTTGGGTCCCCCGGGCTGCGGCCAGGGCCAGGCGGCGGACGCGCTGGCGCAAGCCGCCGGGCTGCCGGTGCTGAGCCTCGACGTGCGCGCGCTGGCCGCGGAGGCCGGCGATCCCGGCCTGCTGCTGGCGGTGTTCCGGCGCGAGGCACTGCTGGCCAACGCGGTGGTACAGGTCGAGCACGCCGAGACGCTGGATGGGGACACGCATGCCACCCTGCGGGGGCTGCTCGGGGTTATGCTGCCCCGGCTGGTGCCCGCCGTCGCGCTGGTCTGCACGCCGGCGACCTGGCTGGCCGCCGCCGCCGATCGCGCCGGGTTCGCGCCGCTGGTGTTCGAGCCGCCATCGACCCACCTGCGCCGGCGGCTCTGGCACGACTGCGCCGCCGCCCAGGGATTGACGTTGCGGCCGACCGATCTCGATACACTGGCCGCCCGGTTTCGGCTGACGCCGAGCCAGATCGAGCAGGCGGCGGCACGGGCCGCGATGACGCTGCGGGTGCAACCGGACGAGCTGGCGGACAGGGCAGCAGAGTCCGCGCTGCGGGCCTGCTTGGCCGCGGCGCCGGCTCAGGGCGGGCACGACCTGACACGGCTGGCCAAGCGCATCACGCCACGTTTCGGCTGGGACGATATCGTGACGACGCCGGCGGTGCGGAACCAGCTGCGGGAGATCTGCGAGCGCGTGCGGCTCGGCGCGACGGTGCTGGAAAGCTGGCGCTTCGCCGACAAGCTCGCCCTCGGGCGCGGCATTTCGGCGCTATTCTCGGGTCCCTCCGGGACCGGCAAGACGATGGCCGCCGAGGTGATCGCAGGGGGGCTCGGCATCCCCCTGTTCAAGATCGACCTCGCGGCCGTGGTCAGCAAATACATCGGCGAGACCGAGCAGAACCTCGACCGCATCTTCCGCGCCGCGGAGGACGTGAACGGCATCCTGCTGTTCGACGAGGCCGACGCGCTGTTCGGCAAGCGGTCCGAGGTGCGCGATTCACACGACCGCTACGCCAACCTGGAAATCTCCTATCTGCTGCAGAAGATGGAGGAGTTCGAGGGGGTGGCGATCCTGTCCACCAATCTGCAGAAGAACCTGGACGACGCGTTCACGCGCCGCTTGTCGTTCATCGTGCATTTCCCGCTGCCGGAAGTCGCCGACCGCAGGCGCATCTGGGAGGTGGTGTGGCCGCAGGCGGTGCCGCGCGAGACGGGCCTGAGGTTCGAGGGGGTCGCGCAGGCCTGCAAGCTCAGCGGCGGCAACATCAAGTCGGCGGCTTTGGCGGCGGCCTATTACGCGGCGGCGGAGGGCAGCGCGGTCGGCATCCGCCACGTGGTCCGCGCGGTGGAACGGGAATACGAGAAGCTGGGCCGGCCGTTGAAGCCGGAGGAGATCGCGCCGATCCTGGCGCAGGGCGGTGGCACATGACCACGCAGGCGCACCAGGGCAAGGCGAGGACCGACCGGGCGACGCAGACCCTGCGCCAGGTCCGGACGCCGGGACCGGCCCATGCGCAAGGCGGCCAGCCGGCAAACGCCGCGGTCGCAACCCTGCAGCAGGCAGCGGGCAATGGCGCGGTCAACGATCTGCTGGCCGCGGAAGGCACGGCGCTGCCGCCGGCGCTGCGTCAGGAGATGGAGCAGCGCTTCGGCCACGATTTTTCCGCGGTGCGCATCCATGACGGCCCGCGCGGCGCCGACGCGGCGGAGGCGATGTTCGCCAACGCGTTCACGATTGGGTCGGATATCGCATTCGGCGGTGGAAACTTTGCCCCGGACACGTCGGACGGCAAGCGGCTGATCGCGCATGAGCTGGCGCATGTGGTGCAGCAGAGCCGTGGCGGCGCGCCGCCATCGCTCGATCCGGCCGGCCCGCTGGAACGATCGGCGGCAGAGGCGGGCGAGGCGGTCGTGGGGGGCGACGGACCGGTCGGCGTGGGAGGCGCCAGCGCGCCGGGCATCGCATGCGAGGGCTACGACGCGCAGTCGATGCAGGACGCGCTGGACCGCCGGATGGCGGCGGAGAAGGGAGCCGGCGTGCCGCTCGATCCGAAGCATCTGCCGTCGATGGAAAGCAAGCAGCACAAGCAGGCCATCGCCAGCACGCCGACCTTGGCGCAGATCATGCAACAGGCGGCGCAGCGGAACCGGCTGGAAGAGCTGAAATCGGCGCGCGGGCAGCAGACACAGTCCAAGCCCGAGCCTCCGCCGCCGCCGCCTCCACCCGTACCGACGCCCGTGCCTGCGCCCGTACCTGCGCCCGTACCGGCGGTAACGAAGCCGGACAACAACGATC
>JBBIQA010000185.1:0-5672 GCA_037442565.1 Rhodospirillales bacterium | reverse complement strand
CCTGCGCCCGTACCTGCGCCCGTACCGGCGGTAACGAAGCCGGACAACAACGATCCGCAGGCGACGACGCCGAGCGCGCTCGGCTATCAGGGCGCCAGCAACCTGAGCGCAGGCCAGAGCAATGTCAGCCTGGGCTTCAACTACTCCAAACTGAATGGGGGCCTGACCAGCTCCGGCCAGCTCGCGGCCGGTCTGTACAATTTCGGCAACAAGGATAACCCGTGGGGCGGCGTCGCGGGGGTGGTATCGCCGAGCGTCGACCCGTCGGGCAACGTCGGCGGCAGCGCCTATGTCAACCCGTACGTGTCGCCGTCCGGCAAACGCTTCAACGCCGGGCTATATGTCGGCGGCGTGTCCGCCGGTGGACAGCGCCCGCCCGGGGTTGGCGGCACCGCGAGCGGGCCGAGCGGCGTGCTGGCCGGCGAGGCGCTGGTCGGCGGCGAGAGCCGCGACCAGCCGCGCCTGACGCTGGGAGGCAATATCGGCGTGACGAAGCTGGACACCGGGCAGATCGCGCGGGCGGGGGGCGGCGCGGATGCGCCGGCCACCTATCTGAAGGACCCGACAACCGTGAGCGGGACCGGCTCCGCGCAGCTCAACCTCGACTACTACAAGGCCGGCGATGCGCCGGGCGCGGAGACCAGCAAGACACCGCGCTATACGATCGTCGGCGAAGGCAACTACTCGCGCACGACCGGCACTGCCTACGGCGATGCGACGACGCCGGCGGTGCCTGGGTCGAGCACTTCCTATGCCGTGGGCGGCGGGATCATGCGGAACTGGCGATTGAATTCCGGGCACACCATTCTGTCGGCGGGTGCGTTCGGCGGCTACAAGCACGAGGAAGATACCATCGGCAAAACGACCTACACGTCGGGACGACCATATGGCGCGCTGGTTGTCGGAGGGTCGTTCTGATGGCCCCTGCCCCGCCGGGCCGCATCCCATGACGGAACCCGCCCAGGACAGCAAGGCCAGGACGGAGCCGGCCCGCGAGGAAGTGCGCCAGGGAACACGCCGGGCAGGAGCGCATCAGGGCCTTCGGCCGCCGGCGGCGCGGACCGGCGCGGGCTCCGGGGAGAGCCCGGCCGCCTCGCTGCAACGGGCGGCCGGCAACCGGGCGGTGACGGAATTGCTGGCCGGTGGCGGGCAGCCATTGGCGCCGGCGGTGCGACATGATTTCGAGGAACGTTTCGGGACGGATTTTTCCGGCGTGCGCGTGCACGACACGCCGCGTGCCGCCGATATCGCGAAAGAATTGTCGGCGAAGGCGTTTGCCGTCGGCGGCCATATCGCGTTCGGCATGGGCCGGTTCGCCCCCGACACGACGGACGGCAAGCAGTTGCTGGCGCATGAACTGGCCCACGTGCTGCAGCAAAGCCGCGGCGGGCCGCCGCCGTCCGCCGATGCCACCGGCGAACTGGAGCAGTCGGCCCAGGCGGCAAGCCGGGCCGCCATCGGCAACGACGCCGGACCCGTGGCGGTCAGCGGCGCTTCCGGCGTGGGCGTGGCGTGCGCGGATGACGAACTCAAGCCGCCCAGCCTCAAGAGGCCGGGGGCATCGCGCCGGTCCACGCGGGTGGCACCCAGCGAGCAGAGTTTCGCCGACGCCGAGTTCGACGCCATCCTGCACGACGTGCGCAACTCCGACCTGGGCCACCGGCTGGAGGCCTCCAAGCGGCGGACCGACGCGCCGCTGCCGGAAGACACCACGCGGACCCGGGCGCAGGTGAATGCCGCCGCCCATGCCGCCGCCCGGCGAAACCCGCCGCCGGGACGGGTGCCGGGGGCGCAGATCCAGCACCAGACCAAGACGCTGGATGTCACGCGCAACCTGCCGCCGGGAATGAACCCACTCGACGTCAATGTGATCAACGAAAACACGTTATGGCTGCAGAGCCGGCGCAACCTGCCGTCGACGGTTCTGCATGTGGACCCGAAGGGCGGCGGCACCCGTTTCCATGTCGACGACGTGCCGCGTGGACGCGTGGGCGACGCCGGCGCGCCCGGGGAACAGCTTGACCTGTTCAAGCCCTCGGCCGGGCCGCGGGCGCCCGACTACAACACCGAACACAAGTTCATGGACAACTACCTGATCCCGGCCGCCGCCCGGCAGATCGCCGAATCCCGGCGCAAGGCCGGCCTGCCGCCGCTCGATCCGCGCATGCTGGCGATCGCAGCGGGCGAACAGACGCGGTGGATGGCGACCGGGGACCCCGGCACGACGCGATCCGGCGAGGTCGTCGATATCGCCGGTCGCGCATCGGCGCGTCCGGCGGCTCCGCAGCAGAAGGCGGTTTCCCCGCCATCCGCGCAACTGGAGCTGCCGTTCGGCGCGGCGCCGGCGGCGCCCGTGCCGGAGGCCGGCGTGCTGCCGGTCACGCCGCCTGTTCCGCGACAGGCCCCGGACGCGGCGCCACAGGCGAGCGGCACCGGCAAACCCGTTCCAGGCATGCCCGAGACGATACCCGGAACGCCGCAGGCGCCGGTGCAGGAGCATCCGGCCGCGAAGCCCGTGCCCGCACCGGAGGAAAGGCCGAAGTCGCCGGAACAGACGGAACGGACTCCGGGCGGCGGCCTGCTGCATGCCGGCACGCAGGCAGCCAACGAAGGCGCTGCCCTGGTGCGCGGCTACGACACCTACGACGAGGCAAGAAAGCACGGCGCGAGCGCCCCCGAAGCGGCGTTGAAGGCGGGCAAGACCTATCTCGAGAATAACAACCTGGTCATGAGCACGCTCGCCAACTATCGCGCGAAACGCCAGGACGGGCAGGACCCGATCGAGGCGGCGCTGTCGACCGGCGGCGAGACGCTCGGTGGCTTCCTGGTGCCGGGCAAGGGGGTCGACCAGGCGATCAACGCCGGCGCCAACCTGGCCGGCGCGGTGGACGATCACCTGAAGCGCGGCGATGCGAACGCCGCCGCGCATGACGACAAGGCCAACCTGCGCACCGGGGCGGACTTTGCCGCCGGCCTGACCCCGTCGCGGATGTTCTCCGGCCTGATGGGCGGCGGACTGCGCAGCTACTGGGACATCGGCAAGGCCATCGGCGGCGATACCAAGGGCGTTGACAAGTTCGCCGACGACGCGGTCAAGGGCAAGGTCGCCATGGTGGTCCAGCCGTGGGCCATGGCGGCCGACTTCCTCGGCAACCTCGGATCGCACGAGGGAGCCGGGAAGGCCCTGGAAAAGACCGTGCAAAAGAGCAAGGGATCCACCCTGGAGAAGGTCGGCAGCGCCAGCGGCGACGCGCTCTTCCACCTGGGGCAGTCCGATGCCGCAAAATCCGGCAAATACGGCGGGTCGGTTCAGGGGATTTCGATGCTGCTGTCCGCCACCAGCGATCATATCGCCGGCAAGAGCTGGGAGCAGGCGTTCGAGAAGGCCGCCGAGCCGGGCAAGGACAGCTTCCTCGCCAAGGTCGGCAGCAAGGGCGGCGATCTCGCCTGGGCCGCGCACGAGAAGATCGCCGAGGTGGCGGACCAGGATGTCCCGAAAATGAAGGCCGCGGTGGAGGAGAAGCTCGACGAGGCCAAGACCGCGGTCGCCGATTTCAAGACCGAGGCGAAGGCAAGGGTGAGCGAGGTGAAGGAAGCGGCGGCCGACCGGTGGCAGAAGCTCAAGCAAGGGGCGGCGAGCTACCTGCCGTGGTAGCCGCGTTTCATCCGGCGAATGCGCCGCGGTCGATCCCGTGCTTCTTCAGCAGCTTGCCGAAGGCTCGGCGTTCCTTGCCGGCCAGCTGCGCAGCCTGCGTGACGTTGCCACCTGCCGAGGCGAGGGCGCCTTCGAGGTAGTCACGCTCGAACGCGCCGACGACGCGCCGCTTTGCCAGGTTGAACGCGATGGCTCGCGCGGCTGCCGGGCTGGCGCCTGCCGCCGAGACGGGCGGTGCCGATAATTCCGGCCGGCCGAGCCGGACCGTCGCGTCGTCGGCCAGCAGGTATTCTCGGCAGATCACGTTCTCGAGTTCGCGGATGTTGCCGGGCCAGAGCTGTTCCAGCAGCCAGTCGCGGCTGACGCCGTCCAGGTGCTTTTCCGCTCCGTAGTGCGCCGTGCAGGTGGCCAGGATGTGCTCGGCCAGAAGCAGCACGTCCTCACCCCGTTCGCGCAGCGGAGGCAGGCGGAGATGCAGCAGCCTTATGCGGTACATCAGGTCCAGCCGGAAGGCGCCGGTCTCGGTCAGCCGCACGAGATCCGCGTTGCAGGCGGTAATTACCCGCACGTCGGCGGTACGTGTCTCGCCTCCGCCGAGCGGGCGGTACTGTTGGTCCTGCAGGAAGCGCAGCAGCGCCACCTGCGCCTTTGGCGAGAGTGCATCGACCTCATCCAGGAACAGCGTGCCCTGCTGCGCATGAGCGACCAAGCCGATATGGTCGCGTTTGGCATCGGTGTAGGCACCGCTTTTATGGCCGAACAATTCGTTCTCGATCAACGCGTCCGGAATGGCTCCGCAATTCACCGGAATGAACGGAAAGTCCTTACGAGCGCCGCCGTAATGGATCGCCCGGGCTGCAAGTTCCTTACCAGTGCCGGTCTCACCCTCGATCAGCACGGGGGCATCACAGCCGCCAAACTTCTCGATCAGGCGCACGGAGGCCAGAAATGGCTCAGATTTTCCGACCAAGCCGTGTCGCATAGCACGCTTCCGTTCGCTTGTTGGGCCAAGCTGCAGCGCAGACGTACGCAAGGCAATTCATGCTGGAGCAGGGCCAGGGAATTGTCCAGTTTGGAAACATCGCAAGTTCGTGTGCTCGGAACGCTTGTGTCGCGCCGGCCGCTTCTCGGGCACCGGATTGAACCCTTTGCGCCTAGGCTGTCGCTTGAAGTTGCAGCCGCCGGAAGGCAGCCGGACCCATCAACCCGAGACGGATGATCAACCGTGTGATCTCGCAGGTCTCGCGCAACGCATGCAGTGCCGGTATTGGTTCGTCGATGGTATCGAAGGTCCGTATCCGCAACAGGCTTTCTTTCCGGATCCGGATGAACTGTTTGAAGCAACCTGACGTTCCGGCAACCGACCGGAAGCGCCTGATGGTACTCGACACAGTGGAGCCGTCCACCAAGGCCACACTGTCCAGCGGTGACGAGTTGACCGCTTCCGGGCGCGTCAAGCCGGCTTCTTGCGTGCCTACATCTTGGGCGCAGTCGGCACTCCGCCGGAATCCCAGGAGTTGCCCAGGCCGTTCCAAGTAGTTCCGGCGGGCCATCTGACGCAAAATCACCGATGCGAGGAGCGTGATGGCGAGCGATAAGCCAAAGTCCGCTGGAATGTGCTTCGACAGGCTCACGGCAACGAAGGACGGCTTCGGATCGACTGTCGATTTGACATTGGGGGGACTTCAGCGTCGGTCCGTCCCCCTCGGCGCCAAGTAAGCGGCTCGAGCGGGCTTTCAGGGAATGCAGGCACCGGTTCATTCCGTGAATGGCGAAGCGGCAAGCCTAGGATCGTCGTATCGTGTTTCTCCGGGAGAAGTATGACCGGGAAAGCTTTGCCTGTAGGGTGAAGAGCCTGGATCGCTATCTCAGGACCCAGGCTGGCCAGGACGCCGGTCGGAAGGCAAATGCCATGTTCGTCCTGAGCGAGGCCGGCAAGCCGACATGTATCTTGCGCTCCTATGAACCGCGCCGGGTTTGCCGGAGGCTGGTTTCATTGAGTCACGCCGCCATGGCG
>JBBIQA010000184.1:6756-8203 GCA_037442565.1 Rhodospirillales bacterium | reverse complement strand
AACGGCTTCCTGTTTCCCCTCCCGGCCCTCACGCCGGCGGAAACCGCCGCCTGCCTCGCCGGCCTGAACCGGCTGGAAACCGACCTCGGCTGCGCCGTCGCGGACGCGGACCCGAAATGGCGCTCCCAGGGCCATGTCCATTCGCCGTGGTTCCACGACCTGATCACCCATCCGCGCATCCTCGATGCGATCGAGGACGTGATCGGCCCGAACATCCTGGTCTGGACCAGCACCTTCTTCATCAAGGAACCGCACTCCCCCACCTACGCCGCCTGGCACCAGGATGGCGGCTATTTCGGCCTGGAACCGAAAACCTCCGTCTGCGCCTGGGTCGCCCTCACCGACGCCTCGCGCGAAGCCGGCTGCATGGAGCAGCTGTCCTTCCACGGCCAGCCCCGCCTCTATCACCACTCGCCGCTAGGCCTGCCGAACAGCATCAACCGCGCGGGCCAGACCATCATGGAACCGTTCGACGACGCCAACCCCACGGCGATGGCGCTGCCTTCCGGCTCCTTCTCGCTGCATCACGAGCTCGCCATCCACCGCTCGGCGCCGAACAACGCCGGGCATCGCCGCGTCGGGATCGGCCTGAACTACATCCCGACCCATGTGCGCCTGGAGGGCCCGGTGCGCTGCAAGGCGATGCTGGTGCGCGGTGAGGACAAGTTCGGCCACTTCGATCTGGTCGAGCCGCCCCGCGCCGAACGCGACGCCGCGGCCCTGGCGGCGCACCAGGAGGTCAGCGACCGCTA
Organism: Rhodospirillales bacterium; assembly: GCA_037442565.1. Lineage (GTDB taxonomy): Bacteria > Pseudomonadota > Alphaproteobacteria > Acetobacterales > Acetobacteraceae > PALSA-911. The sequence continues at coordinate 7,451 of JBBIQA010000184.1, read as the reverse complement.
CCGGGAGAATTACCGCATCCAGGTGGAACGCCACGTCCAGCATTTCGCCAAGGCAGGGGCGGGGTAGGGCGGGCGGCCCGCCCTCAGAAATACCGCGCCAGGTTCCGCCGTATCCGCTCCAGCGGCACTTCTCCCGCCGGCGGCAGCTCGAAGACCTGTCCGGTGATCGTCTCGAACGCCCGGATATAGACCTCCGCCGTCTCCAGCACGATTTCCGCCGGAATTTCCGGGATCTCGTCCTTGTACGGATCGCACCGCGCCGCCACCCAGCTGCGCACGAAATCCTTGTCGAAGCTCTCCGGCCGCTCCCCGCGCGCGAAGCGCTCGGCGTAGCTGGCGGCGAACCAGTAGCGGCTGCTATCGGGCGTGTGGATTTCATCGGCCAGCACGATGCGCCCGTCGGCATCGGTGCCGAATTCGTATTTGGTATCGGCCAGGATCAGCCCCCGCGTTTCCGCCATCGCCTGCCCGCGCGCGAACAGCGCCAGCGCGTAGTCCGACAGCGCGCGCCACTGCGCCTCCGTCAGCAACCCCTGCGACAGGATGGAAGCCGGCGTCAGCGGTTCGTCATGCCCGCCGTCGAACGCCTTGCTGGTCGGCGTGATCACCGGGGCGGGCAGGCGCTCGTTGTCCCGCATACCCTCGGGCAGCCGCATGCCGTACATGTCCCGCTGCCCGGCCTTGTACATCGTCAG
>JBBIQA010000184.1:1268-6656 GCA_037442565.1 Rhodospirillales bacterium | reverse complement strand
GTGGCGATCAGGATGCGCCGTCCGTCCGGCAGGTCGTAATTGTCGCGCACCTTGCCGGAATAGTGGTTCGGCAGCTCCGGGATCGTGGCATCCCGCAGCACCTGACCCGCCCGCGCCTTCATTTGCCCCATATCCATCGTACACATCCCAGGGAGGTTGAAGGCCTCCCTATACAGGAACCGCCGCTACCGCCGCCAATCGCCGTTCGCCGCTTTCGGCAGGCCGAGATTCTCCCGCAGGGTCTTACCGGTATAGTCCTCGCGGAACAGCTTCCGCCGCTGCAACTCCGGCACCACCAGCCTGACGAAATCCCGGTAGCCCTCCGGGATGTTGGTGCCGACAATGACAAAACCGTCGCAGGCGCGGGAGGTGAACCATTCCTCCATCTGGTCCGCGACGTCCCCAGCCGTCCCGATCATCGGGTTCTGCATCCGTCCGCGCTGGCTGTGATGCAGGAACTCGCGCACGGTCGGGTTGGGATTGCCCGACAGGCTCACCACCCGGTCCCGGATCGCCTGCAGCCCGGAGATGTTTTTCAACTCCTCGGTTGTGAAGGGATCGTCCATACCCTTGCTGGCAAAGTCGAAGTTCAATGCCTCGGACAGCAGGGAAAGGCTGTCCACATCCCGATGCAGGCTCTCGATCAGCGCGTATTTCTCCTCCGCCTCCGCCCGAGATTCACCGACAACCGTGTAGCAAGTCGTCGATATCCGCACGCTGTCGGGATCGCGCCCCTCGGCCGCAATCATGCCCTTCAACTCAGCATAGTCCCGCCTGGCGACCTGAAGGTTGGCATAGGAAACGAACACCAGTTCGCCCCACTGGGCGGAGAACTTCTTGCCGCGCCCGGACTGCCCGGCCTGGATGATGACCGGCCGCCCCTGCGGCGTCCGCGGCACGGTGAACGGACCGCGCGAGTTGAAGAATTTCCCCTTGTGGTCCAGCCGGCGAACCTTGGCCGGATCGGCGAACACCATGCGCTGCTTGTCCAGCACGATGGCGTCGTCATCCCAGCTATCCCAGTGCCCGAGCACCACTTCCATGAACTCGTCGGCCCGGTCGTAGCGCAGATCATGCGCGATCATCTGCTCGCGCCCCATATTCCACGCCTCGCCGTCGTTCAGCGAGGTAACCACGTTCCACGCCACCCGCCCGCCGATCAGATTGTCCACCGTGGCGAACACCCGCGCCACATGGAACGGCTCGTAATAGGTGGTGGAATAGGTCGCCCCCAGCCCGATCTGCCTGGTGCCCATCGCCATCGCCATCAGGCACGCCACGGGGTCCATCTTCACGCAGCGGATGCCGTTCTCCACCGTATGCGCATGGTCGTTGCCATAGCGGTCGGGCATCGCCAGCCGGTCGTCGAAGAACGCCAGATGGAACTTGCCGGCCTCCAGGATCTGCGCGATCTCCTGGTAGTATTCGGCCGACAGGAAGTCCGGCCGGGCGGCGGGATGCCGCCAGGAGCTTACCAGGTTCGAGCAGTTCTGCGCCTGGAGAAAGCCAATCAATGCCATCTGGCGCATGGATCGAAAACCCTACCGGCCGGTGAACGCAGGCGGACGGCGTTCGCCCATCGCCTTGGTGCCTTCCTTGAAGTCAGCGGTCTTGCGCAGCCAATCCTGCTCGGTCAGTTCGCGCTCGGTCGCGGTTTCAAACGCATCGACCAGCCCACGCCGCACCGTCGCACGGGTGGAAACCAGCGCCAACGGGCCGGAAGTGGCGATATCGTCCGCCATCGCGATCGCGGCGGTGCGGACCTCCGACAACGGCACGCAGAGCTCGGCCATACCCAACTTCACCGCCTCGTCACCCGGCACGCGCCGCCCGGTATAGAATAGCAGATTGGCCTGCTGGTGCCCCACCAGGCGCGGCAGCGTGCAGGTCAGGCCGAAACCCGGGTGAAAGGACATGCGGGTAAAGTTGGCGGAGAAGCGGGCTTCCTCGCACGTGACGCGGAAATCCGCCGTCAGCGCCACGCCCAGCCCGCCGCCGATGGCGGCGCCCTGGATGGCGCCGACCACCGGCTTCTTGTTGCTCATCATCCGACTGGCGTGCTTGTACAGATGCTGGCCGCCGCGGCCCTCGGTGGTCTCGGTGATGTCGGCGCGGCGGGCGAAATCGGCGCCGGAGCAGAAATGCTTGCCGGCGGCGCACAGCACCAGGGCGCGAACCTCGTCATCGCCATCGGCCTGGTCGTAGGCGTCGGCGATGCTGTTGATCAGGTCGGTGTCGAAGAAATTATTGGGCGGGCGGCGGATCTCGACGATCTGCACCCGGCCCTGCTTCCAGGTGCCGACGTCGCCATAGATCTTTTCGCCGCCGTGCTGAACCGCTGCGCTCATTTCCGTGTTTCCTCGCCAATGGAGTTGCTGCCGCCAGATCCGCGGTCTTGGCTGGATCGTATTGACGGGGAGCGGGGTGTCAACCGAGCCGCGCTTGCCATCACCGGCGCATCTGATAAGCCTGCCACGGACGAGGAAAAGGGCGAAAGACATGGATTTCGAACTCAGCGAAGAACACCGGATGATCAAGGATCTGATGGCGAAGTTCGTCCAGGACGAACTGATGCCGTTGGAAAACACGGTCCTGGCGCGCGAGGCCGCCGGCGACGGCTATCGGCTGACCCCGGAGGAGATCGCGCCGATCGACGCCCGCTCCAAGGAACTCGGCCTGTGGGGCCTGGACGCGCCGCCGGAGTTCGGTGGATCGGACCTGCCGGTGATGGCGATGGTCGGGATCGCGGAGGAGAAGGGCAAGACCATCACCCCCTACACCCTGCCGCCGGACAGCCCGAACCTGCGCATGCTGATGAACACCTGCAACGAGGAGCAGAAGCGGCAGTACCTGGAACCCTACGCGCGCGGCGAACTCTCCTCCGCCATCGCGATCTCGGAGCCCGGCGCCGGCGGCGATCCGGCCGGCATGATGACCCGCGCGGTGCGCGACGGCGACGATTGGGTCATCAACGGCCGCAAGATCTGGGTGAGCCGGATGGGCCACGCCGACTTCACCATCCTGATGGCCGTCACCGACAAGGCTAAGGGCGCCCGCGGCGGCATCTCCGCCTTCCTGCTCGACAAGGGCACGCCAGGCTTCAACGTGCTGCGCCGCATCCCCATGCTCGGCGGCGCCTATACCTACGAACTCACCTTCGAGGATTGCCGCATCCCGGCCTCCAAGCTTCTCGGCCGCGAAGGCTACGGCTTCGCCCCGATGCAGCAGCGCCTGTCCACCCGCCGCGTGCAGATGGCCGCCTGGTGCACCGGCATGGCCCAGCGCGCGCTGGACATGATGATCGAGTACGCCCCCCAGCGCGTCACCTTCGGCCTGCCGCTGTCCGAACGCCAGGCCGTGCAGTGGTGGATCACCGACGCCGCCACCAAGATCCACGCCTGCCGGCTGATGACCTACGACGCCGCCTGGAAGATCGACCGCGGCGAGGAACCGCGCAACGAAGTGGCGATGATCAAGGTGTTCTCCACCGAAATGGCCTGGGAGATCATCGACCACGCCATGCAGACCTTCGGCGGCATGGGCATGACCAAGGAACTGCCGCTGCAGATGATGGCCAACCGCGTGCGGCTGATGCGCGTCTACGAAGGCCCCACCGAAGTCCACAAGATGGTCATCGCCCGCCGCCTGATCGGCAAGCGCTGAGCCGGGCGCGCCGGCAGGGCTATCGGGGGAAGGAAGCAAGGCGAGGGGCTCCGCCCCCTCGACCCCCGCCAAAGGCGAGCCTTTGGAATCCATCCATTTGTTTGGGAGTGCAAAGGGGGCCAACCGGGACCCTGCAAGGGCACGGTTGGCCCCCTTTGCACTCCCAAACCAGTAGCGGGTTCTAAGGGCTTGCCCTTAGCGGGGTCCAGGGGCGGAGCCCCTGGCCTTCTTTCCCCTCTGCCGGCGGCCTATCCCGCCAGCCGCAGCACCGGCAGCGTCAGCCCTTCCTTCGCCAGTTCGTAATCGATCCGCACCTCCGCGCCGATCTTCAGCGCCGAGGCATCCGCCCCGCGCAGCTGCGCGTTCATCCGCACGCCCTCGTCCAGGTCGGCGGTAACCAGGATATAGGGCAGGTCGCCCTTCCACCCCGGATGGAACGGGTGATGCGTGATCGTCCAGCTATAAATGCGGCCACGCCCGGAAGCGGCCACCCACTCCACGTTCATCGAGAAGCAGGCATCGCACACCGGCCGCGGATAATGCCGCACCCGGCCGCAATCGGTGCATTTCTGCAGCAGGTATTTATGCTCGTTCAACCCGTCCCAGTGCGGCTTCGTGTCCAGGGACGGGGAGGGGACCAGCTTGTCGTACGTTTCCATGGATACATCCATCTCAGGCCGCCCGCATGATCGCCAGCGAGCCGTCGCCCATGTCGCCGTAGCCGGTCACCAGGCCGAGCTTCGCCCCCGGAACCTGGGTCTTGCCGCCCTCGCCGCGCAACTGGCGGGCCAGCTCCACCACATGGTTCAGCCCGGCCAAATGCGCCTGCGACAGCAGCCCGCCATGCGTGTTCACCGGCAGCCGGCCGCCGAGGCCAAGCGCGCCGTTCTCCACGAACGCCCCGCCCTCGCCCTTCTTGCAGAAGCCGAGGTCCTCCAGCTGGCACATCACGATATAGGTGAAGCAGTCATAGATCTCCGCCACCTGAATGTCCGCTGGCGTCACCCCGGCCATCGCGAAGGCCTTCGGCGCCGCCTTCGCCAAACCCAGCCGGGTCAGGTCCGGGCGCTGGGTGATGGCGCTCGGGCTGTCGGGATGCCCTTCCGCCACGCCCATGATGTAGACCGGCGGCTTGTTCATGTCCCGCGCCCGCTCGGCCGAGGAAACGATCACCGCCGCCCCGCCGTCGCTCTCCAGGCTGCAATCCAGCAGGCGCAGCGGGTCGGAGATCATGCGCGAGTTCTGATGGTCCTCGATGGTGATCGGCTTGGTCATGGTGGCGTTGCCATGCAGGATCGCATGCTGGCGCGTGCTCACCGCGATCGAGCCCAGTTGCCGGCTGGTGGTGCCGTACAGTTCCATATGCCGCCGCGCCATCGGCGCGTAAAGCTGCGCCGGCGCGATGGCTCCCAGCGGCATCTCGAACTCGCCGATGGTCTTGAACTGCGGCATCTGCTGCACGCGCGATCCGATGCGCGCGCCGGACCAGCCGTCCCGCCCAAGCGGGATCAGCACATGGTTGCAGATGCCGGCGTTCACCACCGCCACGGCGCATTGCAGCGCCGCCACCGCGGATGCACCGCCCATCGGCGTGGTGGCGGAGAAGCGCAGATCGGGGATGCCTAAATTGGTGATGAAATCCTCCGCCACCACCGCCCCGGCATAGGGGATGATGCCGTCGATATCCCTGGGCGATATGCCCGCGTCCCGGCAGGCCATCAGCGT
>JBBIQA010000184.1:0-1168 GCA_037442565.1 Rhodospirillales bacterium | reverse complement strand
CGCCCGCGCGGAATCGCTGGTCAGCCGCCGGATCGCCCATTCCACCGGCTTCTTCGGCCCGCGGGTGCGGTCGCGCGTCCAGTGCGTCAGCATGTAGGTGATCGCCGATGCATCCGTCAGCACCCCCACATGCGCTCCCCCGTCACCCAGCCCGACGATGGTGTTGGGATGCCCGATCATGTCGCCGACGGTATCGAGGTTGCCATAGGTGTAGTTGGACAGCGGCCGGTACAGGATCGCGCGGCCGTCATTCTCCAGCAGCCAGTCGTACACCACCTCCTGCGGATCGCGCCCCTGCCGCGCCGCCTCGGCGGCCACGGACCGGTCCTCCGCCGGTTCGTAATCGGCCGGATCGCCCAGTTTGAAGATGCGGCTCCAGTTGGTGACGCGTTTACGCAGCACGGGGTCGTCGCAGGTTTCCGAAATGATCTGCGTTCGGAACGCCGGCTGGCGCAGAACTTCCAGTTTCCCAGCGAACGTAAGTCCGGAAATCTTCTCCCAGCTTGGCCGTCCCAGGAACGGGTTCTGCGAGATCTCGAACCCCAGCATCACCCCGGTCGGCCGCGTCAGCACCTGGCCGAGCATCGGCAGGCCCTCGGCATTGGCATCGGCGATTCGCCCGACGATCCGCCGCCATTCCTCCGGCTTCGCGTCCCGCTGCAGGATCGTGATCGCCATCGGCCGGTGCGACCGCCCGACCAGCCGGCGCAACATGTCGAACTCCGGATCGGCATTATCAAAGTCCGAAATCACCTGCATCCAGCCGGCGTCGATCCCGCGCAGCGCATCGGCGATGGCGCCAAGCTCCGACTCCTCGGAACGCAGCGTGGGGATAGACTCGCCGGCCAGCGTCTTGTGGTTGATCGTGCGTGAGGTGGAGAACCCCAGCGCCCCCGCCTGGATACCCTCCACCGCGATCCGCGCCATCGCCGCCTGGTCCGCCGGCGTGGACGGCTCCAGATCGGCGCCGCGCTTGCCCATCACGAACACCCGCACCGCCGCATGCGGCACCTGCGTCGCCACATCCAGGTCGTAGCGCCGCGCGTCCAGCGCGTTCAGGTAGTCCGGAAAACTCTCCCAGTTCCACGGCAGCCCTTCGGTCAGCACCACTTCGGGGATGTCCTCCACCCCCTCCATCAGCTTCACCAGCATGTCCCGCTGGTCCGGC
>JBBIQA010000183.1:0-8257 GCA_037442565.1 Rhodospirillales bacterium | reverse complement strand
GCGGTTGCGCACCAGCAGATGCCGGTCCCCGGGGGCGAGGTGGATGCGGCCCGGCAGCAGCTTCTCGCCGTCCACCGCCTCCGCGCAGGGCATGCCGCCGAGCTTGCCGATATGCTCGGCCAGGATCGGGGTGAAACTGGCCGGCATGTGCTGGGTCAGCACCACGGGCACGCGCAGGCCGGCGCCGAGGGCCTGGAACAGCGTGAACAGCGCCTGCGGGCCGCCGGTGGAGGCGCCGACCGCCAGCAGGCGCGGCGCCAGGGAAGGCGCCGGACGCAGCGCGGGGGCGGACGAACGCCCCGCCGGCGCCGCCGGCCGGCGGCCGGCCAGACCGCGCAGCCGCGCCAGGCCACGCACCTTGGCGACCAGTTCGCGGCGGAAGCCGTCGTCGGCGGCCAGGCCGTTCGCGGTCGGCTTCGGCAGATAATCCGCCGCCCCCAGCCGCAGCGCGCGCAGCGCGATGTCCGCGCCGCGGGTGGTCAGGGTGGAGGCGACGATGATCTTCAGGCCCGGATCCGCCCGCAGCAGCAGCGGCAGGGCGGTGATGCCGTCCATCACCGGCATCTCGATGTCCAGCACCAGCACGTCGATGCGCTGGCGCAGGGCGGTCTGGCGTGCCACCTCGTCGATCGCCAGCTGCCCATTGGCGACGCGGGCGACCACGTGGATGGCCGGATCGCTTTCCAGCATGCGGGCGAGGGCGCCGCGGATCACCACGGAATCGTCGCAGATCATCACCCGCGCGGCGGCCTCCCCCGGCCTTGGGGGCAATGCCAACGACGGCGCCGGGGTCACAGCAGGCCGACCTGGGAGAACTTGCCGATGAGGATCTCCTCGTCGAACGGTTTCATGATGAATTCCTGCGCGCCCGACTCGATCGCCTGCTCGATGAACGACATGTCGTTCTCCGTCGTGCAGAACACCACCGGCGGGTTGTCCGGTCCGAACTCCGCCCGCAGCGCCTGGAGGAATTCCAGGCCATTCATCACCGGCATGTTCCAGTCCAGCAGCACGCAGTCCGGCATCGACTGGCGGCAGGCGGTCAGCGCCACGGCGCCGTCCTCGGCTTCCAGAACCGCGAAGCCATTGGCTTCCAGCATTCGCCGGGCGATCTTGCGCACGGTGCGGCTGTCGTCCACCACCAGGCAGGTCTGTGCCATCGCCGGCCTAGCCTTCCAGTTTCAGCAGCTTGCCGACATCCAGCACCGCCAGCAGCCGGCCCTGCAGGCGGTAGATGCCGGTGCTGTAGATGGACCAGGCCGCTGGCAGGGTGGGCGGGTTTCGTTCGAAATCACTTGCCGGCAGGCTCATGACCTCGGCAACGTCGTCCACGAGAAGCGCATAGAGCTCGCCGCCCTGCTCGGCGACCACCGACATGCGCTTCGCGCCTTCCGGCGCCGGCGGCAGCTGCAGCCGGCGGCGCAGATCGATGGCGGTGACGATGCGCCCGCGCAGGTTCAGGCTGCCGGCGATCTCCGCGGGGGCGAGCGGGATGCGGGTGATGCCCTGCTCGCCCAGGATGTCGCGCACCGCCAGCACCGGCACGCCGCAAAGCTGGTCCGCCACGGTAAGGGTCACGAAGACCTGCGCGGCGCCGTCGTTGTCTTTCGCCTCGCCCGCCGGCGGGCGTTCCATCGTGTCGACGTTCATGTTCATACCCCGATCGGTTCGGCCAGGCAGTCACGCAGGCTGATCACCAGCGCGTCGCGCTGGTGCTTGGCGACATAGTCGGTGAAGCCGGCATCGCGCCCGGCGGCGATGTCCCCGGCTTCCGCCCGGCTGGACAGCGCGATCATCGGCAGCTGCGCCCAGAGGCCGCCCTGGCGCACGGCGCGGGCAAAGTCGCAGCCGTCCATGCCCGGCATCTCGATGTCGGAGATGATCGCCTCGAACATCGCGCCGCTGTCGCGCAGGACCAGCGCCTCCGCCGCGTCGCGCACGGCGGTGACGCGATAGCCCAGCGCCGCCAGGCTCGGCACCAGCATCTGGCGGAAGAAATCGCTGTCCTCCACCACCAGCAGGCGCGCCTTGTCGGCGGACTGCAGATCCTCGGTGCTGTCGAACCAGTCCTGGCTGGCCTGGGTCAGCCAGTAGCCGGTGTCGATCACGTCCGTCGCCCGCCCGGCGATCACTGCCGTGCCGAGCAGGCCGGGCCGCGAGCCGGAGAGTTCGATGTTCAGATGTTCCTCGACCACATCGATGATCTCGTCGACCATCAGGCCCATGCTGCGGCCGCGATCGGTGAACACCAGCACCGGCTGGCGCGGCAGGTCCTCCCGGCGTTCGCCCGACAGCGCCACCAGCTTCATCAGGCTGCCGCGGTACTGGGTGACGAGGGTACCGAGCGAGCCTTCGATCCGCTCCTGTTCGATCGCCTCCAGCCGGGCCACCAGGCCGAGCGGCACCGCCATCGGCTGGGTGCCGCCGGCGAGGAACAGCAGCATGGCGGTCTTGTCCGCGGTGCGGCTGGCTTCCAGCGCCGGGGTGGCCGCCTTGCGATGCTCCCCGCCGGCGCCGAGGCCGGTGGCGCGGGCAATGCCGTTCGGGTCCAGGATCATGATCACCGAGCCGTCGCCGAGTATGGTGTTGCCGCTGAACATCGTGATGTGGCGCAGGATCGGCGCCACCGGCTTGACCACGATCTCCTCGGTGTCGAACACCCGGTCGACGATGATGCCGAGCAGGTTGGCGCCGACCTGGGTGACGACGATATAGGCTTGGTCCGGCTCCGTCTGTTCGGACCCGGCGGCGCCGAGGCGCAGCAGGTCATTCAGCCCGACCAGCGGCAGCAGGCTGTCGCGCAGGCGCAGCACCGGGGTGCCGTTCACCCGCTCGATCACATTGCCGTCCTCGGGACGGACGCCGCCATCCTCGCGGCCGGCGCTGGCATTGCCGGCGCGCACCAGTTCCACCACGCTGATCTGCGGAATGGCGAAGCGTTCGCCGCTGGCCTCCACGATCAGGGCCGAAACGATCGCCAGGGTGAGCGGGATCTTGATGGTGAAGGACGTGCCTTCCCCGGGCGTGCTTTTCAGGTCGATGCTGCCGCCGATCCGCTCGATATTGGTTTTCACCACGTCCATGCCGACGCCGCGCCCGGATACCGCGGTGACCGTGGCGGCGGTGGAGAAGCCGGGGCGAAAGATGAAGCGCTGGATCTCCATGTCCGCCATGCCGGCCAGTTCGGCTTCCGTCGCCAGCCCGTTGGCGAGCACCTTGGCGCGGATGCGGTCCACCGGCAGGCCGCGCCCGTCATCGGCGATCTCGATCAGGATATGCCCGCCCTCGTGGTAGGCGTTCAGGGTGATGTGCCCGGTCTCCGGCTTGCCGGCCGCGCGCCGCTCGGCCGGGGTTTCCAGCCCATGGTCGCCGCTGTTGCGCACCATGTGGGTCAGCGGGTCCTTGATCAGTTCCAGCACCTGCCGGTCGAGTTCGGTTTCCGCGCCGTGCATCACCAACTCGATCCGCTTGTCCAGGTCGCGGGCGAGGTCGCGCACCAGCCGCGGCAGCTTGTTCCAGGCATTGCCGATCGGCTGCATGCGGGTCTTCATCACCCCCTCCTGCAGGTCCGAGGTGATGTGCGACAGCCGCTGCAAGGGCACCGCGAACTCGCTGTTGCCCTGGGTGCGGGCGAGCTGCAGCAACTGGTTGCGGGTGAGAACGAGTTCGCTGACCAGCGTCATCAGGTCTTCCAGCACGTCCACGCTGACCCGGATGGTCTGCACGGTCGTAACCGCTTCCGGGGCGGCGGCTTCCGCCGCGGCCACCTCGGGGGCGACCACCTCGGGGGCGACCACCTCGGGCGCGGCCACTTCGGGCGCGACGGCTTCAGGTGGCGCGAGCTGCGGTGCGTCGATCTCCGGCAGGGAAGTTTCCCCGCCCACGATCCCCGGCGCCGCCGCCTTCGGCGGAGGCTCGCCGTCGGCCACCGCGTTCAGTTCGGCGATCAGCGCGCTGTCGTCGCCGGCCGGCTCCGCGCCGGTCGCGGCCAGGCCGGCCAGGATCGCCTTGATCCGGTCGAGCCCCGCCAGCACCAGGGTGATGTGATCCGGCGTCAATCGCAGCGCGCCGTCGCGCACCCGGCCCAGCACGTTTTCCCCGGCATGCGCCACGCGCTCCAGGCGCGGCAGGCCCAGGAAGCCGCAGGTGCCCTTGATCGTGTGCACCAGCCGGAAGATCAGCGACAGCGTGTCGCGGTCGTCCGGCGTGCGTTCGAGCTTGACCAGCGCGACATCGAGATCGGCCAGGCCCTCGTTCGTTTCGGTCAGAAAGTCTGCGAGCAGATCGTCCATGCGCGGCTCCGGGCGTTCCGCGGCCATCAGGGCCAGTGCGGGGCGGAGACGATCCTGCCGCTTGGGTGGCGAAGAAAACGTAAAGGCCGGCGAATTCTCGCAGCCCGCCGCGCGGGCTCAGGCGCCGCGGTGCGAAATCAGCAGCGGCGGCGCGGCGCCGGCCGGTCCGGCGGCGAACAGCATGGCCAGCAGCGGCCCGGACCGGCTGGCGAGCAGCGCGGTGAACGGGGCCTGCACCCCGCGCGGATCCTGCAACATGCGTCCCGCCGCCGCGGGGTCGGCCAGGCACAAGGCGAGTTCCGCCGGCCAGGCCGCGCGCGGACCGTCGATGCGGATCACGATGTCCCCGTCCGGTTGCCTGGCGCAGGTCACCGTGCCGCCGCCCGGCAGGCTTTCAACACCCAGCATCAGCACGTTCAGCAACAGCCGCGCGGTCGCGGCCGGAAGAACTTCGCCGGCCGGTGCCGGGCCGGCGAAACCCGACACCTCCAGGCGAACCCGCCGGTGCGCCAGGCCGGCGGCGAGCAGGGCCGAGATCGCCTCGATGCCCATCGCGCCGCAATCGCCGCCCCAGGCGGCCCGCAGCAGGCGGATGCGGGCGACCAGGCCGTCGGTGCTCGCGCTCACCACCGCCAGTGCCTCCTCCGCCGCCGCCGGCTCCTCGCGCGCCAGTTCCAGCATGCCGGCCATCGGCCCGACCGGCCCGCTCAGGTCATGGCAGAGCCGCGCCGCCATCAATTCGGCCAGGCGCAACGGGTCGGCATGCGTTCCATCGGTCATCGGCGGGCTCCCAATCATGCAGGCTCTTATGCCCCGGCAGGCTTGCCAAGGGCTGAATTCCGCCCAACCCGACGGTATTGAGGCGTATCTAGAAGCAGATATCGCCCGAATGGAAATCATGCGGCGCATTTCCCCGTCGCGCTCCGGGTTTGGGCGGATCCCCCGGCAGCGCCCCCGGGCTTGAAGCCGGGGCACGGATGCAGCAAATCTGTGCATGGGTTTGGAGACCGACAAAACCATGATCGATCCGTTTGGCCGCAGCATCACCTATCTCCGCGTGTCCGTGACCGACCGCTGCGACCTCCGCTGCGTCTATTGCATGGCGGAGGACATGACTTTCCTGCCCAAGAAGGACGTGCTGACCCTGGAGGAGCTCGACCGTCTCTGCGCGGCGTTCATCCGCCTCGGCACCACCAAGATCCGCATCACCGGCGGCGAGCCCCTGGTCCGGCGCGACGTGATGACGCTGTTCCAGCGCGTCGGCGCGCGGATCGGCGAGGGCGGGCTGCGGGAACTCACCGTCACCACCAACGGCACGCAACTGACCAAGCACGCCGCGGGGCTCCATGCCGCCGGGGTGCGCCGAGTGAACGTGTCGCTGGACACGCTGGACCCGGAAACCTTCACCCGCATCACCCGCTGGGGCAGGATCGAGCAGACCATCGACGGCATCTTCGCCGCCAAGGCCGCCGGTCTGGCGGTGAAGATCAACGCCGTCGCCATGCAGGATGTGAATGAGCACGAATTCGACCGGATGCTGGCCTGGTGCGGCGAGCACGGCTTCGACCTCTGCCTGATCGAGACCATGCCGATGGGCGACATCGAGGGCGACCGCACGGCGCAGTACCTGCCGCTGTCCATGGTGCGCAGCCGGCTGCGCAAGAACTGGACGCTGGAGGATACCGACTACAGGACCGGCGGCCCCGCGCGGTATTTCAACGTCAGGGAAACCGGCCGGCGGATCGGCTTCATCACGCCGATGACGCATAATTTCTGCGAAAGCTGCAACCGCGTGCGCCTGACCTGCACCGGCACGCTGTACATGTGCCTGGGCCAGGACGACGATGCCGATCTGCGCCGGGTGCTGCGCGCCGGCGCATCGGACGACGAGCTGGACGCCGCCATCCGCGAGGCCATCTCCCGCAAGCCCAAAGGCCATGATTTCATCATCGACCGGCTGACCCAGGCGCCGTCGGTGGCCCGCCACATGAGCGTGACCGGCGGCTAGAAAAAGCCTTCCGGCATAGCCGGGAAGCCGTCAGCTCCCCGCGACGATCCCCGCAATGTCCCGGCCGGCGGCAGGCGAGCGGCGGTAGTACTGGTGTGAGCTGGCGAAGTTGAAATCGTAGTCCTTGAACCCGGCACAATCGACCATGCGATAGTTCGCGGGCGGGAACAGCGCGGTGTTGGCCCGGTCGTGCGGGCCTTCCTGCCCCAGGCGCTTGGCGCCGAGGTTCACCGCCATGCTCAGATGCAGCACCATGTCGGCCGGGCTGTAGTAGATCGAGATCCTTTTCGCCAGCCGATCCAGGCCGCTCAGGCGTCCGAACGGCGGGAAGCTGAAGCTGTTGTACAGCTCGTCGGCGGCGGCCAGCACGGCCTCGTCGAACAGCGCCGCGGGACCGTTGCCGTGGCTCAGCCAGCTCTCCACCCCGGCCTGCAGCGCCCAGTTGCCCATGCTGTGCGCCAGCAGGGTGATCCGCGAACCGGCGCCGCGCGCCGCCGTCAGCAGCGGCTGCAGATTGGCGAAGAAGGTCATGACATGCGCGCCGGACTGGCCCGCCTTCGTCTGGTCCGTCAGGTAGTCCGCCTGCAGCACCGGGAAGGACAGCAATTTGCCGAGCGAGGGCCAGCTGAACGCCACCACCGTGGTGTCTGCGCCGGCGACGCCGGAATTGGCGAGCCATTGCTGGTTGAAGGCGGCCCGCGTGATGGCGTTCTCGAAGCTGTTGTCGAAGCCGTGGATGAACACCAGGACATTGCGTCCCGGATTGGCGAGATCGCCGGCGGCATCGGGGTGAAAGCGGCCCTTGGAAACGTTCTGGATGTTCGTGATCGCCCCGGTGGAGTCCGCGGTGAGGTTCGCGGCCGCCACGAACGCGGTGCCATAGGTGATCGCGGTCGGGTCTGTCGGCGAGACGATGCCGTTGCCGTAACTTCTCCAATCCTCGGCGGCCCCCGACAGGACCCGGTTGGTTGCGAAGTGAACCGTAACGGACATTTTTTACCCTCCCTCTCCGATGGTGTCCCGTGCTCAGGCGCCGAGTGCCAGGACCAGCGCCTCGGCGCTGCGGCCGTTGGCGATGGTGGCCGACAGGCCGTGCCAGTGCGTGCCGCCGACGCGGGCGAAGGCGTGGTCGGCGTCATAGTTGTAGCAGGCGATCTGCTTGTGCCCCTTGACGGCCGCGGCGGTCCTGGCGCGGCCCTCGGCGGGGAAGAACTCGTCCTTGTCGGCGATATGGACCAGCAACGGTTTCGTGATCCTGTCGAGATCGCCGAGCAGGCCATCGAGGCCGACCCCGTAATAGGAGATGTTCACATCGGCGTCCGACTGCTCGGCCATCATGAAGGCCAGCCGGCCGCCCAGGCAGTAGCCCATCGTCGCCACCTTGCCGGTCGCGCCCGGCAGCTTGCGCGCGACCGCGAGCGTGGCCTTCAGGTCCTCGATGCCCTTCTGCTGATCGAACTTGCCGAACAGCTCGAACGCCTTCTTCCACTCGGCCTCGGATTTGTCGGTGATGTCGACGCCCGGCTCGATGCGCCAGAACAGGTCCGGGCAGATCGCGATGAAGCCGAGATCGGCGACCCAGGCGGCGATGTCGCGCATCGCCTGGTTCACGCCGAACACCTCCTGGATCAGCACCACGCTACCGGCGGGCTTTGTCGCGGGTTCGGCCAGATAGGCGGCAAAGCTGCCGGAGCCGTCGGTCGCCTGGATGGTCATGGTCGCCATGCGGTGTTCCTCCCTTTCGCGCTGACGCGCTTTGGCCTTTCGCGCGGATGCGTTTTGGCTCGGTGCGAGACTATCCCAGCATGAAAGGCTCGTCAGCTTCCGGCAAGCGGACGAGGGTCGGCCGGTCGTGACAGAGCGATGATAACAGGGTCAGATACGGGCGAGCATAAGTCAAAGCCGAGGCCCGAGATGACCGTGACCCTCTATCACAACCCAAGATGCAGCAAGTCGC
>JBBIQA010000182.1:0-8314 GCA_037442565.1 Rhodospirillales bacterium | reverse complement strand
TCCACGCCGCCGGTCAGCACCTTGCCGGACGACGGCACCACGGTGTTATAGGCGCGCGCCAGGCGGGTGATGCTGTCCAGCAGGATCACCACGTCGCGCTTGTGCTCCACCAGGCGCTTGGCCTTTTCCAGCACCATTTCCGTGACCTGCACGTGCCGCGTGGCCGGCTCGTCGAAGGTGGAGGCGACAACCTCGCCCTTCACGCTGCGCGACATGTCGGTCACTTCCTCCGGCCGCTCGTCGATCAGCAGCACGATCAGGAAGACTTCCGGGTGGTTGGCGGCGATGGCGGTGGCGATGTTCTGCAGCATCACCGTCTTGCCGGTGCGCGGCGGCGCCACGATCAGGGCGCGCTGGCCCATGCCGATCGGGGCGATCAGGTCGATCACGCGGGGCGTGTTGTCCTTGGCCGGTCCCTTGGCGACAGACTGGAAATTCTCCATTTCCATCTTCAGCCGGCGGTCCGGATACAGCGGCGTGAGATTGTCGAAGTTGATGCGGTGCTTCACCGCGTCGGGCGGCTCGAAATTGATCGTGTTCAGCTTCAGCAGCGCGAAATACCGCTCCCCGTCCTTCGGGGCGCGGATCTGGCCCTCGACCGAATCCCCGGTGCGCAGCGCGTAGCGGCGCACCTGGGTGGGGCTCACATAGATGTCATCGGGGCCGGGCAGGTAGTTCGCTTCGGGGCTGCGCAGGAAGCCGAACCCGTCGGGCAGGATTTCCAGCGTGCCTTCGCCATGGATCGCCTGGTCGTTCTCGGCCAGGTTCTTCAGGATCGCGAACATCATGTCCTGCTTGCGCAGGCTGGAGGCGTTCTCGATCTGTAGCGATTCGGCGAAGCTGAGCAGGTCGGCGGGGGATTTTGCCTTGAGTTCGGCGAGATGCATCTGGGCGCCTTGAAGGATTGGTCGGATCAGGGGGGATTTGAGCGGATGGATGGGGTGCCGGGCGACGGCCGCATGCCCGTGGGATCCGGGCTGGCCGTTGCGATGAGGGAGCGGTACAGGACCGTGCCGGACGAAACGCTGCGGGAGGAAGGAAAGCGTGGCGGAGGACAGCCAACCACGTAAGGATATCGAAGAAGTTAGCGATGCCCCTGCGGTTCGTCAACCCGGCGGCTGCCGGTGCCGCCCGGGCAGGACGGTTCAGAAAGGCCGGGCGATGACCATGAACACGATGACGATCATCAACAGCGTCGGCACCTCGTTCAGTATCCGGAAATAGCGCTGCGGCTTGGTGTTGCGGTCTTCCAGGAAGGCCCGGCGGCGGGCCGACAGAACGCCGTGCACCGCGGACATCAGGATCACGCACAGGAACTTCACGTGCCACCAGCCCGCGCCCCAATCCACGATCCCCGGCGTGGCCACCAGCAGCAGGCCGAAGCACCAGGTGGCGATCATCGCCGGATTGACGATCAGCTTCAGCAGCCGGCGCTCCATCACCTTGAACCGCTCGCTCTCGGCCGAGCCCCGCCTCACCTCGCAATGATAGACGAACAGGCGCGGCAGATAGAGCATGCCGGCCATCCACGCGATCATGGATATAACGTGCAGGGACTTGATCCAGGGATACAGCGGCAACAGCCAGGTCACAGCACGGCTCCGAACAAATCCGCCAAATGATGCAGCGAGCGCACCGAAGCGGTGCCCAGCCCGGCCGGCACGGGGGGATCGCCATCCGGGGCAAAGGCCAGGCAGGTCATTCCCGCCGCGTGGGCCGCGCGTATGCCGGTGAGCGAATCTTCCACCACCACGCAGGCCTCGGGCGGAATACCGGATGCCGCGGCAGCCGCCAGGAACAGATCGGGGGCCGGCTTGCCGCGCCCACCGCGAACGATGACCTCGTTGGCGCTATGCACGCGGCCCGCCACCAGCGCGGAAAGCCCGGTTCTGGCGAACTTGGCGTGCAACTCGCCGGGGCCGGAATTGGAGGCGATGCGCCAGTCCAGCCCAAGCGCGGAGGTTGCCCGCAACGCAGCCTCGGCCCCGTCCATCAGCACCGCCTCCAGGCTCAGCGCCTGGACCAGCCGTTCCGCCAGATACGGAACCCAATCCGCCGGAACCGGCCGGCCCAACCGGGCCTCGATGACCGGGCGCATGTCCGACAGGCTCATCCCGAGGAATTCGGCATGGCTTTCCTGAGCCGTCATCGGCCAGCCGAGCTTCGATATTTCTTCCGCGCAAACCCGGTTGGCGACAGGCTCGCTGTCGATCAGCACCCCATCGCAATCATAGATGACCATCCGCAGCGGCACGGACCGGGCCCGAAGCACCGCGAGAGCCGCCTCGCTCATGCCGCCGCCCGCGCATGCGGACAGTCCTTGAACGCGGCCGGACAGAGCCCGCCGCCCGCGTGGCTGCACAGACCCGGACCGCGGTCGCAGGCCTGGCGGACGATACCGGCCAGGGCGGTGATGAAGCGTGGATCGCTGTTCTGCGCCGGCACCCGGAAATAGCCGGGCACACCGGCCTTGTGGGCGATCTCGCGATACTCGATGTCCAGTTCCACCAGCGTTTCCGAATGATCGGACACGAAGGCGATCGGCACGACCAGCACCGCCACCTTGTCGCGTGCCGCGCGCTCGATCTCCGCGTCGATGGAGGGGCCGATCCATTTCTGCGGCGTGGCGCGGGACTGGTAGCAGATCACCGGGTCGATGCCCGGCTGATCCCACGCATCCAGCACGGCGGCGACCGTGCGCTCGATCTGGTTCTGGTACGGATCGCCGGATTTGACGATGATCTCCGGCAGCCCATGGGCGGAGAACAGCACCCGCAGCGGGATGGCCGGGTCCAGCTCCGCCCGGGCGCTGGCATAATTTTCCGCCACGATCGCCGCGGTGGCGGCCGCATAGCCGGGATCGTCGAACCAGCAGCACAGGGTCGTGACATCCGCCACCAGCCCAGCCTTGGCCGCGGCCTCCCGCCAGTCCGCGATCGAGCTGCCGGACGTGGTGGTGGAGTATTGCGGATACAGCGGCAGCAGCAGGATCCGGTCGGGTTTCCAGTCGCGAACCTCCCGCGTCACCTCGGCGCTGAACGGGTGCCAATAGCGCATCGCCACGAAGCATTTGGCGTCCAGGTCCGCCAGCGCCTGTTCCAGCGCGCGAGCCTGGGCCAGCGTAAGCTCCAGCAAGGGCGATTTGCCGCCGATCAGGGCGTAGTTCTCCGTCGCCGGCTTCACCCGCGCCCGGGCGATGATCCGGGCCAGCAATGGCCGCACGAAGAACGGCACACGCAGGATTGCCGGATCGCGGAACAGGTTCAGCAG
Source organism: Rhodospirillales bacterium (assembly GCA_037442565.1). Taxonomy (GTDB): domain Bacteria; phylum Pseudomonadota; class Alphaproteobacteria; order Acetobacterales; family Acetobacteraceae; genus PALSA-911. Next base: position 5,044 of record JBBIQA010000182.1, on the reverse strand, counting down.
GAACGGGCGGATTGCCTCCGGCCTGTCCGGGCCGCCCAGGTTGAACAGGACGATCGCCAGTCGCTGCCTTTGCGGCTCAGGCGGCACGAACCAGCTCCACCAGTTGCGCGACATGCTCCGGCGGGGTCTGCGGCACGATCCCGTGCCCAAGGTTGAAGATCGCCGGCCGGCCGCGGACCGCCGACAGGATCGACCGGGTCTCGCCGCTCAGCGCCGCGCCGCCGGCCAGCAGCGCCATCGGGTCCAGGTTGCCCTGGATGGCGACATGGCCGGGCACCGCCCTCGCTGCCTGGGCGGGATCCACCGCGGTATCCATCGCGACGCAATTCACCCCGGTCGCCAGCGCATATTCCGCCAGCATCGGCCCGGCCAGACGCGGAAAACCGATGATCGGAATGGCGGGAAACCGTGCCCGCAACGCCTGCACGATCCGCGCCGTCGGCGCGATCACATGCGCCCGGAACAGCGAGGGCGAAAGCACACCGGCCCAGCTGTCGAACAGCATCACGGTTTCCGCCCCCGCCTCGATCTGCGCCGCAAGATAGTCGATGGTCGCCCGGCTCAGAAGATCGATCAGGCGGGAAAACAGCGCGGGATCGGCATAGGCCATCTGCCTTGTGGCGGCGAAATCCTTCGATCCGCCGCCTTCCACCATGTAGCAGGCTACGGTGAACGGGCTGCCGGCGAAGCCGATCAGGGCGGTGTGGTCGAACCCCTCGGCCACGAGACCGGCGCTCACCCGGCGCACCGTCTCCAGGATCGGCGCGACTTGCCGGTTCATGCGTCCGATATCCAGCGCATCCACGCCGGCGGCGTCACGCAGCTTCGGCAATACCGGGCCCTCGCCCTCGGCGAAGCGCAGGCCATGTCCCAGGCCCCACGGCACCATCAGGATATCGCTGAACAGGATCGCCGCGTCGAACCGATAGCGGCGGATCGGCTGCAGGGTCACCTCCGCCGCAAGCTCCGGCGCCGTGCAAAGCGCGATGAAATCCCCGGCCGTGGCGCGCAGCTGGCGATATTCCGGCAGATACCGGCCGGCCTGCCGCATCAACCAGACCGGCGGCGGCCAGACAGGCTCACCGGCAAGGGCGCGGAGCAACGGCTTAGCAGTCAAGGTATGCGCGCCCTTCCAATGATGGCGATGCCGCCCGGCGGAGATGTGGCCCCTGCGGGCGGCGAGGCAAGCCTCAGTTGGACTGTCTTCCGGAATTGTAGCCCCGCTGATACGCGGCCGCCTCGTTCTTCCTCACCTGATCCACCACCAGACCGCCGGCCAGGCCGGCGCCCGCGCCGATCAGCGCGCCCATGCCGGCATTGCCCGCCATGGCGCCGATGACCGCGCCGCCGGCGGCGCCGATCCCCGTGCCGGTCATGGCCCGCTGTTGCGTAGGTGTCAGGTCGGCGCAGCCCGCGACGGGAAGCAGCAGCGCCAGGGCGATTGCGATCTTTCGCATTCGTGATCTCCGTTGGTGATGGTCTGGCCTATGACGGCCGGGGCGATGCGATGCCGCTCAGTGCTTCTTCTTCGAGGAGCAGGGATAGGTTTTCATCAGGTATTCGAACAGACCCTCCGCCGGAGCAGAGCTGCCGACTTCCGGCGTCGCGGCGGCCCATTTCGTGAAGCCGGCCAGGACCTCGTTCCGGGTCGGCTGCGGGTCCTTCGGCAGGCAGAACAGCGGCCGTGCCCGAGACGCCGCCTGATGCAACTGTTCGGCCTGATACGCCCCGGCCCCAAAGCCCTGGCAGAAATGAATGGCCGCAGGGTACAGCGGATCGGACGGTTCCGTGCTGCACAGCTTCGCCAGATCGGCGGTCGTGCGGACATAGAAATCCTGCTCGCTGTCCGCCGCCTGTGCCACCCCCGGCGAGATCGCCACCGCCAGCGCTATCACCGGCAACCAATTGCTGCGTTTCATCACCCTCTCCACGATACGTGCGCGATCACGTTAGTCCCGGGGCGGCTTCCGGGCAACATGCGGTAACGCAGGCGCGGCCTGCGGCCGGTTCCCACAGGCCGGAAGTTCCACGCCTCTTAAAAGAAGAAAGTCTTGATAGCTTATGGGGTAGTCAGTAGGGCCTGTGGATAACGGGGTACACCCGGAAGCGGTCCGTCATACAAGACTTCTCCACAGCAGCCTGGCCAGCCAACAGGCTGGATTCCCGGTTCTTACGCGGCTTGTCCCGAGCCCGGCTGGAAATCGCCGGCACGCGTCCCCCGTACCTCCGAACCGATCAACTGTCCCCGCCATTCCCGCGAGGGGTCGCACAGCAAGGGTGCCAGAGGCACTTATCCACGCTATCCTCGCAAACATGACCGATCATCAGATGAACCTGCACCTGGTGTCAGACGCCACCGGCGAAACTCTGAACGCGGTGGCGCGCGCCACCACGGTGCAGTTCGAGCACGCCCAGATCGTCTATCATCGCTGGAGCCTGATCCGCACCCGCTTCCAGCTGCACCGGGTGCTGGAGGGGATCGAGGCCGAGCCCGGACCCGTGCTGTCCACCCTGGTGGACAAGGCCCTGCGCACCGACCTGCAGACCACCTGCGAACGCCTGAACGTGCCGATCGTCAATGTGCTCGATCCCGTGATCGAAATCCTGCAGGAGCATATCGGCGAGACCGCGGCGGCACGTCCGGGCAAGCAATATGTGCTGAACGCCGACTATTTCCGCCGCATCGACGCCATGCATTTCGTGCTGGCGCACGACGACGGCCAGGCGCAGATGGGCATATCGGAGGCCGACGTCGTGCTGGTGGGCGTGTCGCGCTCCTCCAAGACGCCGACCTGCTTCTACCTGGCCAACCGCGGCATCAAGGCGGCGAACATCCCGCTGGTGCCGGGAATCGTCGCCCCGCCGGGGCTGGACGATCCGCCCTGCCCGGTGATCGGCCTGACGGTGGACGCGGCTTCCCTGATCGAGATCCGCCGCCACCGGCTGCGCCTGATCGGCGCCGGGGCACAGACCGGCCCGGTGCGCCAGGACACCTCCGGCTATATCGACGAGGAGGCGGTGAAGGCCGAGCTGCTCTGGGCGCGGCGGCTGTGCAACAGCCGCGGCTGGCCGGTGATCGACGTCACCCGCCGCTCCATCGAGGAAACGGCCGCTACCGTGCTGCACCTGATCGACGCCTGGCACGAACGCCGGCGCAAGCTCGCGGAACAGCCGGCCGGATGATCCAGGCGGAGACGCCCGCCCTCGTCCTCGCCAGCCAGTCCGCCTCCAGGCGGGAATTGCTGCAAGCGGCCGGGATCACCTTCACTGCGCATCCGGCCCATATCGACGAGGCCGGCATAAAGCGATCGGCCCGGGCCGAGGGCGCGCCGGTGGCCGATGTCGCCGTGCTGCTGGCGGAGATGAAGGCGGCGCGGGTGTCCGCGCGGATGCCGGATGCCTTGGTGATCGGCGCCGACCAGATCCTGGTCTGCGACGGCGTTTGGTTCGACAAGCCCGCCTCGGCCGGACGGGCCCGCGAGCACCTGCTGTTCCTGCGCGGCAAGACCCACGAACTGGTCACGTCCGTCGTCTGCACGCGCGCCGGCGCCCGCCTCTGGCACCACATTGCCGGGCCGCGCCTGACCATGCGCCCGTTCTCGGACGCGTTCCTGGCAGAATACCTCAAGGCCGAGGGAGACGCGGTGACGCAGACGGTCGGGGCCTATCGCCTGGAAGGGCTCGGGGTGCATCTGTTCGACCGCATCGAGGGGGAACATTCCGCCATCCTCGGCCTGCCACTGCTTCCGCTGTTCGGCTTTCTGCGCCAGCATGGTGTCCTCGCGAGCTAGCCGGAACAATCGGCGGCGCTGGACCTGGGAGGAAGACAAGGATGTATCTCGGACCGCCACCCCAGCAGATCGTGCCGGATGTCTGGACCGAACTGCCCGCCGAACTGCGCATTCCGCATACGCCGCAAAGGCACAATTTCCTTGAAGGCCCGTCCTTCGACCGGGACGGCAATCTGTATGTGGTGGATATCTTTGCCGGCCGGGTCTACCGGATCAGCCCCGCCGGCAAGTGGGAGATGGTGATCGAGTATGACGGCGCACCGAACGGCCTGAAGATCCACAAGGACGGCCGCATCTTCCTCGCCTGCCGCAAATACGGCCTGGCGCTGCTGGATGTGAAGCGCGGCCGGGTGGAGACGATCATCGACGGCCCGCGCCGCGACCAGAAATTCCGCAGCCTGAACGATCTGGTGTTCCACAGCAGCGGCGACGTCTACTTCACCGAGCAGGGCCGCACCGGCCTGCAGGACCCAACCGGACGGGTCTGGTGCCTGCGCACGAACGGCCAGTTGGAACTGGTCATCGACACGGTGCCGAGCCCGAACGGCCTGGTGTTCAACCCCGCCGAGACCGAGTTGTTCGTGGCTGTCACCCGAGGAAACTGCATCTGGTGGGTGGACATGGCCGACCCCGAACGCCGGGGGGCGTTGTTCGTGCAGATGCACGCACAGGGACCGGACGGCATGGCGATGGATAGCGCCGGCAATGTGGTGATCGCGCATGCCTATCACGGCGCTGCCTGGATTTACGGCCGGGACGCGGCGCCGCTGTTCTACATCCGATCCCCACGGGGAAAGATGCTGACCAACATGGCCTATGGCGGGCCGGGAAACCGCACGCTGTACATGACGGAATCGGCCAGTTGCTCGATCCTGACAGCAACCTTGCCGGTCGCGGGGCAGAGGATGTTCTCGCACATGTGAGAACAGGGGCGAAACGGCCGGAACCTCCGGCCGTTTCGCCCCATGGTCGCTTCCCTCAGGTCGCAACCAGCTTGCAGCCACCCTCGCTCATCGGGCGGAAAGCCTGGTCCGCCGGAATGGTCTTCAGCAGCTTGTAATAGTCCCAGGGATAATGGCTATCGCCCGGTGATTTCACCTGGAACAGGTACATCGGATGGATCTTGCGCCCGTCGGCGCGGATGATGCCCTTGCCATAAACAACGTCGTCGGTCGGCGTCGCCTTCATGGCCTGGATGACGCCGCGGCCGCTTTCGCGCATCTTCGCGATGCCCATGGCCTTGACGACCTTCA
>JBBIQA010000181.1:0-8370 GCA_037442565.1 Rhodospirillales bacterium | reverse complement strand
CCATGCACCTCCACGGCGTCGTAGCCCGCTGCATTGGCGCGGGCGGCGGCCTCGGCGAAGGCGCGGACCACGTCCTGGATCTCCCCGACCGACAACTGATGCGGGATCAGCCAGCCGGGGCCCACTGGTTGGGTTGTCGGCGCCACCGGCTGCCAGAGCTTCGCCCCCCGCGCCAGGTCATGCGCGTCGAGCGGCCCACCGCCATACATCGCCCGCTGCATCGCACTCTTGCGCCCGCCATGCGCCAACTGGATGCCGATGCGGCTGCCCTCGTTGTGCACCACGCGCACCAGTCGCCGATGCGCCTCGATCTGTCCGTCGTGCCAGATCCCCATGTCATGATCGGTGATGAGCCCGCGCTCTTCCACCGCGGCGGACTCGGTGAACACCAGCCCGAAGCCGCCGCTCGCCATCTTGCCCAGATGCACCACATGGGTGTCGCCGGGGATGCCGTGCTTCGAACCGTAGATGTTCATCGGCGAAAAGACGCAGCGGTTGCGCAGCGTGATGCCGCTGACGGTGATCGGGGTGAACAGCAGAGGGAGCGACATCAGGCGGGGGACTCCAGGTTTCGGTTCGGTCATCAAGGCGCCGGGTCTATGGCGGGAGTTATGCCGGGTGCGGCCCGCAGCCGCCAGTCGGCAGCCGCCAGACGGTGATCCGCGCGGCGCCGTGCGCGCGCTCGGCCAGCATCTCTCCCGGAAGCTGCAAAGCCTCGTCCCGCCCGGTCTCGGCAACGATCATCGCCCCCGGCGCGACCCATCCGGCCGCCACCAGCCGCTCCAGCGTGCGCGGGACCAGGTCCTGACCATAAGGCGGATCCAGAAACACCAGCCCGCACGGCTCGCCCCGCCTCGCCGCCAGCGCATCCCCGGCCAGCACCGTGCAAACCTCGCCGGCCCGGCACGCCGCGATATTGGCGCGCAGAGCCGCCAGCGCGGCCCGGTCGCGCTCGATGAAACAGGCCTTCCCCGCGCCGCGTGACAACGCCTCCAGCCCCAGCGCCCCGGTGCCGGCGAAAACATCCAGCACCTGCGCGCCCTCAACCAGCTCCCGCCCGCCCCAGGGCGCATGCAGCAACATGTCGAACAAGGCCTGGCGCACCCGGTCGGCGGTCGGCCGGGTCGTCTCGCCAACCGGCGCCACCAGCGCACGGCCCCGCCAGGCGCCGGCGACGATGCGCATCAGCGCAAGCAGGCAGGGCCGGGGGCGCTGCCCCCAAGCCCCGTCCGGGAAAAACCGTCCTCACCGCACATGAAGGATATCAAGCCGCCCCACACTCCGATCCCGCCGTCGCGATGCCCAAATACGCCGACGGCGGGCTGAATGTAGGGCCGGACCACCGCCCCCGCCAGCGGTCTAGTGGCTGATCATCCAGGGGCGTGCGGACGGAAAGCTCTTGCTGCCGTCCTTGCCCAGGCGGGTGCGCCTGGAAGGCGTGGTCGAACAGCAGGAACAGCCCGAGCCGTGTCCGGACGAGGCGTTGAATCTTGTCGGCGCGTTCGAGCTGCGCTCGTTCGTTGCCATGGCCGTCCGCCGGCCCGCGTCCATCATCGCGAAAGCCGGCACCGTCAGTTCCCGTTCGGCATCGACGCCGCACCCCGGGCAGGGGTGCGGCTGCTGATACTGCGCCATCGGCCGAAACGCGGTGAACCCGCCGCAATGGCTGCAATTGTAATCATAAACCGGCATCGCGGCGGCCTCACAGGTCCGGAGCGAGCAGCACGTCCGGCCCGCCCGGCTGGATGAACTTCGTCGGCCCGTCGGCGCCCGGGCGAATGTCGAAGTCGAAGATCTCGGTCGGCAGCCAGAGGGTCGCGCAGGCGTTGGGAATATCCACCACGCCGCTGATATGCCCCTGCACCGGAGCCGTGCCGAGGATCGAATAGGCCTGCGCACCGGAATAGCCGAACTTCTTCAGATACTCGATCGCGTTCAGGCAGGCCTGGCGATAGGCGACATGCACATCGAGGTAATGCTGCTGGCCGGCCTCATCCACCGAGATGCCCTCGAAGATCAGGTAGTCATTGTAGTTCGGTGTCATCGGACTCGGCTTGAAGATCGGGTTCTTGATCCCGTACTTCGCCATGCCGTCCTTGATGATGCTCACTTTCAGATGCAGCCAGCCTGGCATCTCGATGGCACCGCAGAAGGTGATCTCGCCGTCGCCCTGGCTGAAATGCAGATCGCCCATCGAAAGTCCGGCATCCTTCACATAGACCGGGAAGTAGCAGCGCGACCCGCGCGACAGGTCCTTGATGTCGCAGTTGCCGCCATGCTCGCGCGGCGGCACCGTGCGCGCGCCGCTGGCCGCGGCGGCGTCGCGCGCCTCACCCTTCATCCGGCCCATATGCGCGGTCGGCGCGAACGGTGCGTTGGCCAGCGGCGGCACGCGGGTCGGGTTGGTGGCGATGAAGTCCACCTCTCGCCGGTTCCAGGTCTCCAGCAGGGATTTCGACGGCAGGCAGCCGATCAGCCCGGGATGGATCAGCCCGGCGAAGTTCACCCCCGGCACATGACGCGACGAGGTGAACATGCCGTGGAAGTCCCAGATGGATTTCTGCGCTTCGGGGAAATGCTCGGTCAGGAACCCGCCGCCGTTCTTCTTGGAGAAGAAGCCGTTGAAACCCCAGTTGTTATGCGGGAAGGCGCCGATGTCGAGGAAATCCACCACCAGCAGGTCGCCCGGCTCGGCCCCTTCCACCCCGATCGGACCGGACAGGAAATGCACGATCGACAGATCGATGTCGCGGACATCGGCGGCGGATTCATCGTTCTTGATGAAGCCACCGGTCCAGTCGTAGCACTCCACGATGAACTCGTCGCCCGGCTTCACCATGGCCACCATCGGAATGTCCGAATGCCAGCGGTTATGGATCATGTCGTTGTCGTAGGCGGATTGCGACAGATCCACCTTGATCAGTGTGTCAGCCATAAGCCTGCTCCCATTCTTCTGTGGTTGGGGTGAAAAGCCGTACTCCGGTCCTCAAAAAATCTGAGGGCCTCAAACCGCGAGAAATCCGGCGATCTTTGCCTCGTCGATATCCGCCCGGTTGTCCTCGTGGACCAACCGGCCGTTCTCGATCACGAACACCCGATCGGCGATATCCAGCGCGAAGCTCAGCACCTGCTCGGACACCACGATGGAAAGTCCCCGCTCGTCGCGGATGTGGCGCAGGGTGCGGGCGAGATCGCGGATGATGGAGGGCTGGATGCCCTCGGTCGGTTCATCGAGCAGCAACACCTTCGGCCCGGTGGCCAACGCCCGGGCAATCGCCAGCTGCTGCTGCTGTCCGCCCGAGAGATTGCCGCCACGCCGCGCCTTCATCTCCGACAGCACCGGGAACAACTCATAGATGTCCGGCGGGACGGACGGCGTGCCGCGCACGAACAGGCCGGTTTCGATGTTCTCCTGCACCGTCATGGTGGAAAAAATCATGCGGCCCTGCGGCACATAGGCGATGCCCTGCCTCACTCGCTGAAAGCTCTTCATCTGCGTGACGTCAGTACCGTCGATATCGACCTTGCCCTCGCGGGTCGGCACGATCCCCATCATCGCCTTCATCAGCGTGGTCTTGCCCATGCCGTTGCGGCCCATGATGGCGATGATCTCGCCCCGGCCGACCCTGAAGTCGAGGCCATGCAGCACCTCGCTTTGTCCATAGGAAACATGCATGCCGGAAACATCGAGCATTTATCTATGTCCCTTCAATGACCGAGATAGACGTCGATGACGCGGGGATCCTGCTTCACATGCGCCATGGATCCTTCGGCAATGACCTTGCCCTGGTGCAGCACCGTCACCTTATGGGCGATGTCCTCGACGAAGCCCATGTCGTGCTCGATCACCAGCACGGACCGGTTCTGGATGATCCGCTGCAGCAGTTCGGCGGTTTTCTTGCGCTCCGCGACGCTCATGCCGGCGACGGGTTCGTCCAGCATCAGCAGCGCCGGGTCCTGGATCAGCAGCATGCCGATCTCCAGCCATTGCTTCTGCCCGTGGCTGAGATACTCAGCGCGCAGGTTCAGGTGGTCCTGCAGGAATACCGTCTCGGCGATTTCCGCCACCCGCTCGAGCACGGCCGTATCGCGTTGGAACATCAGCGCGCCCAGCACCGACCTTCCCCTGGGATAGGAAATCTCCAGGTTCTCGAACACGGTCAGATCCTCATAGATCGACGGGTTCTGGAACTTCCGCCCGACGCCGGCGCGCACGATCTGGTGCTCCTTCATCTTCGTCAGCTCGGTCTGCTCGAACTTGATCGAGCCCGCGGTCGCCTTCGTGCGTCCGCAGATCAGGTCCAGCACGGTCGTTTTTCCCGCACCATTCGGCCCGATGATGACCCGGATCTCGTTGCGATCGACATACAGCGACAGGTCGTCCACCGCCTTGAAGCCATCGAAGGAAACCGTCAGTCCCTCCACGGACAGCAGGAAGTCGGTGTTGGAATTGGCCGGGGCGGCGTTCATCGCGTGGTCTCCGTCAGTTCGGCCGATGGAATCGCCGGGGCGATTTGAGGCTGTCCGCGTCCGGCGAGCCGGCCGATCCGCGGTTCGATCCAAGTGCGGTAGAGCCCGGCCAGTCCGTCCGGAAAGAGAACCACCACGGCGATGAACAGCGCGCCCAGGCCCAGCAGCCAAAGCTGCGGGAAGCTTTCGGAAAGCGCGGTCTTGGCGAAGTTCACCAACAGCGCGCCATACACCGCGCCCAGCACCGAGGTGCGCCCGCCGACCGCGCAGAGAATGACGAACTCGATGGAGGGGATGATGCCGACGAACGAGGGCGACATGAAACCGACCTGCAGGGTGAACATCGCCCCGCCGATCGCCGCAAACGCGGCGGCCAGGCAGAATACGAAGACCTTGAAGTCGGCCACGTCATAGCCGGAGAACCGCACCCGGTCCTCCTTGTCGCGCATGGCCACCAGGATGCGGCCGAGTTTGCTGGCCCGCACCCAGTAGGCCAGCACCACGCAGCCGAGCAACAGCAGGCAGGAGACGAAATACAGCACGTATTTCGCGCCATCGGTGCGGATGTCCCAGCCCATCAAGGTGCGCAAATCGGTCATCCCGTTCACGCCGCCCGTGTAGCCCTGCTGGCCGATGATCAGGATGGTCAGGATGGCCGCGAAGGCCTGGGTGATGATGGCGAAATAGGTTCCGCCGACCCGGCGCTTGAACATCGCCACGCCGATCACCAGCGCCAGCAACATTGGCACCGCGACGACGGCGACGACTGTGAAAGTGAAACTATGGAACGGCTTCCAGAACCAGGGCAGGGCGGTCAGCTGGTTCCAGTCCATGAAATCCGGGATGCCCGGCGTGGACTGGATCTTGGTATTCGCTGGCGACGATGCCTCCAGCTTCAGGAACATCGCCATCGCGTAGCCGCCGATGCCGAAAAAAATGCCCTGGCCGAGGCTGAGAATGCCCGCATCGCCCCAGCACATCACCAGCCCCACCGCGACGAAAGCGTAGGTGATGTACTTGCCCACCAGATTGAGCCGGAAATTGTCGAACGCCAGCGGGAACACCACCAGGATCAGCACCGCCAGGATCAGGATGGCGATCGCATCCTTGCGGCTCAGAAAGAAGCTTTTCATCGACCTTGCCCCGCTCATCACCGGCGCACCTTCACGACGAACAACCCCTGCGGCCGCATCATCAGGATCGCCACCACGGTCAGCAACGTCAGCACCTTGGCGTTGGAGCCGCTGGTGAAGAATTCCAGCGTGGACTGCGCCTGGGAGATGGTGAACGCCGAGGCGATCGTGCCCAGCAGGCTTTGCGCGCCGCCGAACACCACCACCAGGAAGGTATCGACGATGTACAGCTGACCCGCCGTCGGGCTGGTGGAGCCCACCATCGTGAACGCGCTGCCGGCGATGCCCGCGATGCCGCAGCCGATGCCGAAGGTCATGCGGTCCACCCGCTCGGTATCGATCCCCACGGCACCCGCCATCGTGCGGTTGCTCATCACCGCCCGGACCTTCTTGCCCCATCCGGAACGAAACATCAGCAGATACACCGCGCCGGTGATCGCCGTGGTGATGCACATCACGATGATGCCGTTGATGGGCACCTCGATCGTGTCGGTCAGATGCGTGGCGCCGAGCATCCAGTCCGGCAGGTCCACACCGACTTCCCGCGCCCCGAACACCGATCGGTAGACCTGTTGCAGGATGAGACTAAGACCCCAGGTCGCCAACAGCGTGTCCAGCGGGCGGCGGTAGAGATGGCGGATCAGCACCCATTCCACCAGCAGGCCCAAAGCTCCCGAGGCGCAGAATGCCAGCACGATCGCGACCGGAAAATAGCCGTTGTACAGCGACGGCAGATAGTTGGTGAAAACCTGCGAGCAGATATATGTCACATAGGCGCCGAGGATCATGAATTCCCCATGCGCCATGTTGATCACGCCCATCTGGCCGAAGATGATCGCCAGGCCGAGCGCCATCAGCACGAAGACCGAAAACAGGATCAGCCCGGCGAACCCCTGCATCGCCAGGATGGACCCGAGATCGCTCAGCGAATAATCCGAAAACATGATCCTGCTCCGAATGAAAGCGAGAAGGGCAACGGGGGCGCGATACCATCGCGCCCCCGCGTAGGCGCGGCCTACTGGTAGCCCTTCGGGAACGGGTTCGGCTCCATCAGGTCCTTGGTCTCGTAGACCAGGTCGTACTGGCCATCGAGACGCGCCCGGCCGACGCGCGTCTTGCTCCACAGATGATGGTTCGGATGAATGCGGACGTAACCTTCCGGCGCGCCGGTGAACTCGACGCCCGGGGAAGCCGCCGCCACCTTGTCGATGTCGAAGCTGCCGGCCTTCTCAACCGTCAGCTTCCACAGCCACGGTCCCAGATAGGCGGCCTGGGTAACGTCGCCGATCACCGATTTCTCGCCCCACATCTTCTTGAAGGCGGGGACGAATTTCGCGTTGTTCGGGTTCTGCAGGGATTCGAAATACTTCATGCAGGCATAGGCGCCGGCGATGTTCTCCCCGCCGATGCCCTGGATCTCGTCTTCGGTCACCGAGATCGTCATCAGCGTCTGCTTGGACAGATCGATGCCGGCCGCCTTCAGCTGCTTGTAGAACGCGACGTTGGATCCGCCGACGATGATGGCGTAGATCACGTCCGGCTTCTTCAGCTTGATCTTGTTGATGACCGAGTTGAACTGCGTGCTGCCGAGCGGGAAATACTCCTCGCCGACGACGCTGGTGCCGGTCAGGTGGTTCTCGATGTGCTTGCGCGCTATCTTGTTGGAGGTGCGCGGCCAGATATAATCCGACCCCAGCAGGTAGAAGGTCTTGGCGCCCTTCTCCTTCACGATCCAATCCAGGCCGGCCAGGATCTGCTGGGTGGCCTCTTGGCCGGTGTAGATGACGTTCTTGGACTGCTCCAGCCCCTCATAGAACGTCGGATAGTACAGCATGCCGTTATACTGCTCGAAAACCGGCAGCACCGCCTTGCGCGAGGCCGAGGTCCAGCAGCCCATCACCGCCGCGACCTTGTCGCTTGCCAGCAGCTTCTTCGCCTTCTCCGCGAAGGTCGGCCAATCGGATGCGCCGTCTTCCTGGATGAACTTGATCTGCCGGCCAAGCACGCCGCCCGAGGCGTTGATCTGGTCGATCGCCAGCTTCTCGGCTTCCACCGATCCCGTCTCGCTGATGGCCATGGTGCCGGTGATGGAGTGCAGGATGCCCACGGTGACGGTATCGTCGGTCACCGCCAGGCCCGTGGTGTTCACCGCCGCCGTCGCCGGCTTGTCCGCGGCGAACCCGGCGCGCGGCAGCAATGCCGCGGCCGGCAGCGCCGCCATGCCCATCAATAGCCGCCGGCGCATTGCCGAAGCTGGTCCGGTATCATCCATTCTGTCTGTCATGCGTCACCCTTGAGGAAGATTTCTGCCCCGGCTGGCGCCCCCCGCTTTCACCGAGGACCGTGCCGATCGCTTGTCTCGACCGAAACGCTCGCAGGCCATGCTGCAGTGCGGTATACGTCAAAATGCGTATACCGGCCCGGGAGACCCAATGTTTGACTGGGATGCGATAATGCGGTTCCGAATGTCCTCGGGACCGTCAGAAAGGATCAAGACCAAGCCGTGAAATGGATCAAGAACCAGGTTCCGCAGGATTTGGCCCGGACAGTGGAAATTGACGGAAATACTGCCGCATGAGCGCGCGCCAGCGCATCGTCCGGGTTCGCCGCGAGTATAACCAATGGGTCGGCAACCAGACCCTGGAAGATTACTCGCTGCGCTTCACCGCCAAGCGCGCCCGCCGCTGGTCCTCGCTGCGCGTCGCCAATACCGCGCTCGGCGCCATCTCGTTCCTGGCGCTGGAGGCGATCGGCGGCACCATCACGC
>JBBIQA010000180.1:0-8407 GCA_037442565.1 Rhodospirillales bacterium | reverse complement strand
TGCGTCCAGGATGCGCGCCCAGGAGCGGACACCCTTCTGAAAGCTCTTCAGATCGTATTTTTCGTTAGGGCTGTGGATGCGGTCATCCTCCAGCGCGAAGCCGGCGAGCACCACGTCCATCCCCAGCGCCTGCTTCAGTTCGGAGGTGACCGGGATCGAACCGCCGCCGCCGATGAACACGGCCGGGCGGCCCCATTCGGCGGTCAGCGCATCGCGCGTCTTGCGAAAGGCCGGATCCTCGATCGGGAAGCGGATGGCCTGGCCCGACCCGTGCTCGATGAACTCCACCCGGCAATCGCCTGGCACCCGCGCGCGAACGAAATCGCGAAAACTGGCGCGGATGGCATGCGGGTCCTGGTCGAATACCAGGCGGAACGACACCTTTGCCGATGCGGTGGACGGGATCACGGTCTTGAAGCCAGGCCCCTGATAGCCGCCCCCCATGCCGTTGATCTCGCAGGTCGGCCGCGACCAGACCATTTCCAGTGCGCTCCGGCCGCGCTCGCCGGCGGGCAACGACAGCCCGACCGCGCCAAGGAACGCCGCCGCGTCGAAATGCAACGATTCCCACTCCGTGCGCAGTGAATTCGGCAGTTCCGGAACACCGTCATAGAAGCCGGGCAGGGTGACGCGGCCATCCGCGTCGTGCAGATCGGACAGGATACGGGCCAGGATGCGGTTCGGGTTGGCCGCGGCGGAGCCGTAAAAGCCCGAATGCAGGTCGCGGTCGGCGGCGTGGAGGATGATTTCCTCGCCGCACAGGCCGCGCAACATGGTCTGGATCGCCGGTGTCGCCGGGTCCCACATGTTGGTGTCGCAGATCAGGCCGATGTCAGCGCGCAGTTCCCCGGCGTTCGCCTTCAGGAACGGCGGCAGGTTGACGCCGCCGGACTCCTCCTCGCCCTCGATCAGGATCGTCATCGGGATGGGCAGCTTGCCGGTGACGGCTTTCCAGGCCCGGCAGGCCTCGATGAAGGTCATCACCTGGCCCTTGTCGTCCGAGGCGCCGCGCGCACGGATGACTCGGGTGCCGTCGGCACGGGTTTCGATCGACGGCTCGAACGGGTCCTTGTCCCAGAGATCCAGCGGATCCACCGGCTGCACGTCGTAATGGCCATAAAACAGCGCCGAGGAGCCCGGCGTGCTGCGGTCATGCCCGACGACAATCGGGAGACCAGGGGTGTCGCGCGCCGCAGCCTCGAAGCCGATGCTGCGCAGGTCCGCCACGTGCCAGTCAGCGGCGGCGCGGCAGTCCGCGGCATAGGCCGGATCGGTCGAGATCGAGCGGATGCGCAGCAGCTCGAACAAACGTTCCAGCGCTGCGTCAAGGTCGCTATCGATATGGGTAAGCACGGAATCCAGGTCGGACATGCAGCCTCCGGTGCCTTGTTGGTCTCAGGCAATTTAACAGGTATGTTAGCGGATACCACCTCAGACCATAAGGGTTGAGAGTCCCACCACTATACTTCGCGTCCCGATCGGACGTCCTGGACAGGGCCTGGATCCCGCCGATCTCTCGACAATGCGCCCCGCCGCGAATGGCCCGCCATCTCATGTTAGAAGCCGCGCAGCAGCTCACTGAAATCCGCAGCTTCCGTCTTCATGCGCATGGGCAGCATCGCCGAAGGCGCCAGCCCCGCCATCGCCGCGGCACGCACGTCGGTGGGGCTATGCCCGAACTCCCGGCGAAAAGCGCGGCTGAAGCTGGACGCATCGGCAAAGCAAAGCGCCTCGGCGATCCCGGAAATCGACTGCGCCGACGCCGTGTTGCATAGCGCCCTATGCGCTTCCAGCAGACGCTGGTCCTGAATGTAGCGGGCCACGCCGCCCTTATGCTCGAATAGCCGGTACATATGCGACCGGGATATTCCCGCGATCCGGCAAAGCATCCGCGGCCCGAGCTCCGGTGAGCGCAAATGCTGGCGCACCGCTTGGCGCACCCGCTCCAGCCCCCCAGATCTATCTGGCTGGTTGCCGTTCCAACCCGGTCGATCGTCGGCTCGATCGCTGCCGCCACCATCGCGCCCGCCGCCTTGGACAGGGCGGGCAGATCGGCCGTCGTGAGCGATGGCAAGCGACGCTCCAAGGCAAGCATGTAGTCACCCAGAAGGCGTCCGAGAGGCGTGTCGAGCAACGATCCGCAAGCGGTATCCAGCAGGGGTGAAATATCGTGGAAGGCATCCCTCGCCAGAAACAGCTGTATCCGATCGACCTGCGTGCGCTCACTTTCGGAGGCGCCGGCCAGGGACCACAGGAATGGCACGCCGGGCGGCGCCTGCAATGCGGCCTTGTCCGTCGTGATCGCGGTCGTGCCGCAGCGGCAATAGGTGAGAACCCAATGGTCGATCGAATCGCGCCGGAGATCGGCCTTCTGCCGCAATGCGCGAACGGGGGGCGCCGTTACCCGGCTCATCGCCATGCCGCGTTACCCCATGGCGAGATGGGGTACTTTCCAGATCCGGATTCTCCGGATGGGCCGATGTCGGACCACGATTGTCCCGCATGAACATTACTTCCAGTTCCCCATGCGTATGGGCGACAGGTTGCGAAAAGAGTAAGGGACCAGGCTAGACAGTTGCAACCGACCAGCGGCAGGAGCGGGACACAACACCGGCATTACGGCGATTGCCCCTGCTTTCGGCGGCGGATCGTGACGATTGGGACGCCTGGCACGGTGACGGGACACCCAGCCCAAGCCAACCACATGGAAGAACGATAAGGAATAGGATAATCGGCGGCGTCGGTCCAACGGGCCGCGCGCGACCCCAGAACCAGGAATACCGGGAGCCAGGAAACCAGAATGCTGACGAACCTGGATAGGGATGGAGCTTATGACCCGTCCGCGGTCTCCACCGGACACCTCCCGGCGGCCGAACAGGTGGCCGCTCTGGTGGCCGAGGCGCATGAGCGCTACCGGTCGCTCGACGAGGGCGATGTCGCCGACTATATACCGGCCTTGGCCAGGGCGTCCCGCGGGCTGTTCGGCCTGTGTGTCGTGGGCGTCAACGGCGCGGTCCATTCCGCGGGCGACAGCTCCCATGAATTCTCTATCCAAAGCATCTCCAAGCCCTTCGTCTTCGCGCTGGTCTGCCAGGAGATCGGCGCCGAGGCGGCCCGGGAGAAAATCGGCGTGAACAGCACGGGCCTGCCGTTCAATTCCGTGATGGCGATCGAGTTGAACGTGGACCGGACGATGAACCCGATGGTCAATGCCGGCGCCATCGCCACCACCAGCCTGGCCCCCGGCGATACCGCCGAGGCGAAATGGGCTTTCATCCAGAATGGCTTGTCCCGCTTCGCCGGCCGGAATCTGGCACTCGATGAGGAAGTCTATCGTTCGGAGGCCGCCACCAATCTGCGCAATCGCGGTATCGCCAAACTGCTCGAAGGCTACGGGCGGATGTATTTCGATGCGCTCGAGACCACGGACGTCTATACGCGCCAGTGCTCCCTGAACGTGACGGTCCGGGACCTCGCGGTGATGGGTGCCACGCTCGCGGATGGCGGGGTAAACCCGATCACCGGCGAACAGGTCATCGACGCCGCCCACTGCAAGCGCGTGCTGGCGGCCCTGGCGACCGCCGGCCTATATGAGCGCTCCGGCGACTGGCTCTATGAAATCGGCCTGCCCGGCAAAAGCGGCGTCAGCGGCGGCATCATCACCATCTCGCCAGGCAAGGGCGGCCTCGGCACCTTCGCTCCGCCGCTCGACCAGGCCGGCAACAGCGTCAAGGGCCAGCGTGCGACCAAATTCCTGTCCGAGCGCCTGGGCCTCAATTTGTTCGCCTCCAGGCCGGACCATTGAGCCGCGTCCGACCCGGTCTGTTGCGAAAGAAAGAACCCATGACAACATCCGCCACGACGCCCCTACATCCTGAGACCGAGACGCGCAACTCGTGGGTGCCGATGATCGCCATCGCGCTCGGCCAGATGCTGATGTCGTTCAACGTCGCCGCCCTGCCTGTCTCGCTCAGCGGCATGGTCGCCAGCTTCAACGTTCCGCCCACCACGATCGCCACCGGCATCGTCATGTATTCCCTAGCTGTCGCCGGTTTCGTCATGCTCGGTGCCAAGCTGGTTCAGCGCTTCGGCGCCACCCGCGTCTTCCGCACCGTCGTGGCGCTGTTCGGGGTCGCGCAATTGCTGATGACGTTCAGCCCCTCGGCGAGCTTCATGATGGTGGCGCAACTGCTCGCCGGCCTCGCCGCTTCGGTACTCGTCCCCTCGCTGGTCGCCCTGATCGCCAACCATTATCACGGCCAGCAACAGGCGACGGCGGTCGGCGCGCTCGGTTCGGCACGTGCCGGCGCCAATGTCGCCGCATTCCTGATCGGCGGGCTACTCGGAACGTTCATCGGCTGGCGCCCGGTCTTCGGCATTCTGATCGTTATGTCGGCTGTCGTCTTCATGCTCAGCTTTCGCCTGAGGCCCGACCCTGGCCGTTCCGAGGTGAAGATCGACTTTGTGGGCGTCGTGCTCGCCGCCGCCGCGATCATCCTGATCAGTTTCGGCTTCAACAACCTGAACCGCTGGGGCCTCGGCACGGCCAGGCCCGGCGCGCCGTTCGACATCTTCGGCCTGTCGCCCGCACCGGTCATGATCGTCGCTGGCATCGCGCTACTGCAGACCTTCATCGGCTGGACACGGCGCCAACAGGCCGCCGGCAATACCCCGCTGCTCGACCTTCGGGTGATCGCCTCGGGCCAGGAACGCGCCGCCATCTACGCCATGTTTGCCGTTGTGTCGCTGGAGGCGATGCTGAACTTTTCCGTGCCGCTGTACATCCAGATCGTGCAGGGCCGCACGCCGATCGAAACCGCCATCGCCATGCTGCCATTCAACCTCACGGTATTCTTCACCGCGATGCTCGTCGTGCGGCTTTACAAGACCTTCACACCGCGCCAAATCGGCCGCGCCGGCTTCATCCTTTGCACCGTAGCACTGCTGTGGCTCGCCTGGGTGGTGCACAACGACTGGAGCGCCCCGGTCGTCATGGTTGGTTTGATCGTCTTCGGAATCGGCCAGGGCGCGCTGGTCACGTTGGTATTCAACGTGCTGGTCACCGCGGCCCCGAAGGAACTCGCGGGCGATGTCGGATCCCTGCGCGGCACCACCCAGAACCTCGCCGCCGGCGTCGGCACCGCGGTTGCGGGTGCGCTGCTGGTCGGGTTGCTCAGCGCGAACATTCTGCGCAGCGTCGCCGACAACCCCCGCCTGCCGCCCGAGATCCAGTCGCAGGTCGATCTGGACAACATCAATTTCGTCAACAACGACCGCCTGCTCGCGATCATGCAGCGTACAACAGCGACACCCGAAC
This sequence comes from Rhodospirillales bacterium, assembly GCA_037442565.1. Taxonomy (GTDB): domain Bacteria; phylum Pseudomonadota; class Alphaproteobacteria; order Acetobacterales; family Acetobacteraceae; genus PALSA-911. The sequence goes on along the minus strand of JBBIQA010000180.1, from coordinate 3,090 downwards.
AGGTCGCCGAAGCGGTGCGCATCAACACCGAGGCACGGCTGCGCGCGCTGAAGATCGGCCTGCTGATCATGTCCGGCGTCGCCATGCTGACCATCTTCCCGGCGGGCCGTCTGCCCAATTACGTGCCGGGCGAACTGCCGTCCGGCGGGTCGCGGCGAGACCAGGACGGCTCGGCACAGGACGATTGGGATCCCAGGCTGCCCGCCGATCGAGCCACGTCGTAACCACGCCAACGGACCTCGTAGAATGCCGCTTCCCCGCATCCTCGTCCTGTCACTCGGTGGAACCATCACGATGCTTCCCGATGCTTCCGGGGGGATCGCACCCAAGCTTGGCGCATCGGATCTGGTGGCCTCGGTTCCCGCACTCGCGGACGTGGCCGACATCGAGGCCCATTCGCCGTTCCGCCTGCCAAGCCCGTCGCTCACGCCAGCGAATCTGGTCGACATCGCCAGGCGCATTGAACAGGGGTTCGCGGACGGGTTCGACGGCGCGGTGGTCATCCAGGGCACCGACACGATCGAGGAATCGGCCTTCATCCTCGACCTGCTGGTCCGTGGTGACAAACCGGTCGTCGTTACGGGCGCGATGCGCGGCGCCGACGCGCCCGGCGCGGACGGCCCCGCCAATCTGCTGTCCGCCTGCATCGTCGCGGCCTCGCCCGAGGCGCGCGGCCTCGGCACGCTCGTCGTGCTGAACTACGACATCCACGCGGCCCGCTTCGTGCAGAAATCCCACACCGCGCTACCCTCGGCGTTCTCCTCGCCTCTTACCGGCCCGGTCGGCGTGGTCGCGGAACGCCGGGCCTGCTTCTTCGTGCGACTGGCGCGGCTGCCCCACGCTGATAAGCCGGACGGCGCGCCCGCTCCGGTCGCTCTGCTCAAATGGGGCATGGGCGAAGACGGCCGCCTGCTCGGCGCCGTGCGTGTGCTCGGCTATGAGGGCCTTGTCGTGGAAGGCATGGGGGCCGGCCACGTGCCCGAGGAGGTCGCCCCGTTGCTGGGGGAGCTCGCCGAACATATTCCGGTGGTACTGGCGACCCGTGCCATGTCCGGCCCGGTGTTTACCCGAACCTATGGTTATCCGGGCGCGGAGATCGACCTGATCGGCCGCGGACTGGTGCCCGCCGGCTATCTGTCCGGGCTTAAGGCACGCCTGCTGCTGGGCTTCACCCTACGGTCGGGCAGCACGGCGGCGAACGTGGCGGCTGCCTTCTCCAGTTATCACTGAACGCGAGAGGACCGGTATCGACCCTTTGGGGCATCCATTACCTGCGCTACACTCAGTCGAGATATCGCCGCCGGTTCCGCTGCCTTGCAGCGTGGTCCCGTCGATGGGGGGAAGAGAATGAGGCAAAACGAGATCGGCCCCCGCGGGTATTGCCGGGTCGCCTACGTCCTGCTGGCGGCATGGGCCATGGGTCAACCCGAGCAGGCGAACGCGCAGGCGGCGTCGAACAGCTCCACCAACGATGGGCCGGACGCAAGACTGGATTCCATCTTCGCAACGCCGAATCTGCAGACGCCATCGCCGTACGACAATCCGTTGGCCACCGCTCCCGGCGCGGACCGGCAGATCCCCTCCCCCCGATTCACGTTCAATCTCTTGGCGCCGCTATATTTCAACTCAAACCCGGCCGCGCGAAGCTCGGGTGGCAGCTCCACGCTTGAGGGCAGCCCAGCGCTGCTACTGGGCTGGGCGACACCGGTGTTCGACCTTCCGTTGCGGTTTGCCGCGAGCGTTGGCGCCGAAACGGATCGGTTCGTTGACCCGCAGGGCGCCGATTTCGACAAGCTGCGATTCGGACTGCGGCTGCAATACGTCAATCCAAACAACGACCAGGCCTATTCGCCGTTCCTCGCCTATGTTCCGCGTCTGGATTTCAGCCCGACCTTCGCAAGGGAATTCGCGACACGCCAGGATCTGAACCTGGGTATCAACAAGATTTTCAATTTCAATGGAAATCTCGAAAGGGTCGGGTTTGCGGGGAATACCTCCGCCGAGACTGTCTGGTCGTTCGGGATCTCCGCCACCGCCCAGCGTCGGTTCCGAACCCCCGCCCCGGAATCGACGGCCCTGATCGTCGCCCCCTCGTTCTCGTATGTCATTTCCGAGCAGTGGAATTTTTCGTTCGCCCTGTTTCTTACCCAGCGCTGGTTTGACCAGACATTTGGAATTTCGCAGCAGAACTTCACGGCTGAGCCGATCGCGACGCTGGAATACGTGCTGCCGAGCCAATGGTTCGGCGGCGGCGAAACCGCTGGCTGGCTCGGCCGGCCCGCACTGGATTTTCAGATCGCCTACGAGAAGAACTGGTCGAACGTGTCCGGCGCTGCTTTCAGCGCCTGGTATATCGGCCCGGTCCTGAAACTCGGTTGGCGCTTTTGAGGGCCGTGGACTGGTAGGATTTCGCCGGCGGCGGCTCTGTGTTGATTTCCACCGATACCTGACCCGGGAGGGTCGGAATTTTCCGCTGAGAATTGACCCATGTTTGAGCCTCCTCCGGCTGCGAACAGCGGGGGTGCATGGAGTGATCGACATGGCGTTGTTGAGCGTGATCCGGCGCTGGGCGCTTCGGGATCGTTTATCGATCCGGGCGATATCCCGACGCACCGGGCTGTCGCGCAATACCATCCGCAAATACCTCCGGTCCGGCGCGGTGGAGCCGAAATTCAAGGTGCCCGAGCGGCCAAGCAAGTTGGACCCGTTCATCGACAAGCTGTCCCACTGGCTGAAGGTCGAGGCCGGCAAGTCCCGCAAGCAGAAGCGCACCGTCAAGCAGTTGCACGCCGACCTCGTCGTCCTCGGCTACGAGGGTTTGTACCGCCCGCGGTTTTTGGGACACCGGATTGAAGCCTACGCCGCGACGGCGAGGGATTGAAGTTGCATTTGGCGGACGTCCGTTGGGGTCATAAATCCATGCCTCTCGATCAGCCGGGTTGAGTTGTAGGTATCGCGGAACGCGAGCAGGGCCTGACGCAGGTCCTCGATGGTCTCGAAGGTCCGGATCCACAGCAACAGGTTCCGTTCCAACGCCGATTGACACGGACACGGCAAAGCCGCCATCGGGCTGCGTGTCCGAGGCGGCTT
>JBBIQA010000179.1:0-8438 GCA_037442565.1 Rhodospirillales bacterium | reverse complement strand
TCTACTATCTGGTGCCGGTGCTGTGGAAGCGGACCGGACTGTTCTCCAACAAGCTGGCGGCCTGGCACTACTGGATCGCGACGCTGGGGATCGTGTTCTACATCACCTCGATGTGGGTGGCGGGGATCATGCAGGGCCTGATGTGGCGCGCCTACGATCAGTACGGCTTCCTGCAATACTCCTTCGTGGAATCCGTGGTCGCGGTGCACCCCTACTACATCATCCGCATGGTCGGCGGCGTGATGTTCCTGAGCGGCGGCCTGATCATGGTCTACAACCTGATCCGCACCGTGCATTCCTCGACAACGGAACCCGCCGCCGCGCTGCGGGTGGGAGCATAGATCATGGCCATTCGTCACGAGTTTTTTGAGAAAAACGCGATCTTCCTTCTGCTGGGCACCCTGTTGACGGTTGCGGTCGGCGGCATTGTCGAGGTCATCCCGCTGTTTACGATCGAAACCACGGTGGAGAAGGTGCAGGGCGTGCGCCCCTATACGCCGCTGGAGCTGCGCGGGCGGGACATCTATGTGCGGGAAGGCTGCTATCTCTGCCACAGCCAGCAGATCCGCGCGCTGCGCGACGAAGTGGAGCGCTACGGCCACTACTCGCTGGCGGCTGAGAGCATGTACGACCATCCGTTCCAGTGGGGCTCCAAGCGCATCGGGCCGGACCTGGCCCGCGTCGGCGGCAAATACTCCAACGAATGGCATTACGCGCATCTGCAGAACCCGCAGGCGCTGGTGCCGGAGAGCCTGATGCCAAGCTATGCGTTCCTGGCGGAAACGCCGCTGGAGACGGCCGACATCCAGGACCGGATGCGCACCAACCGCATGGTCGGCGTGCCCTATACCGATGAGGAGATCGCCAATGCCCAGGCCGACCTGCAGGCCCAGGCGGATCCCAACGCGGACCCGGCGGCGCTGCTGAAGCGCTATCCGAAAGCCAATGTGGTGGCCGGCAATGGCCGCACCGTCACCGAGCTTGACGCCGTGGTGGCCTATCTGCAGGTGCTCGGCACGATGGTGAATTTCGCCGACACCAGCACCGAGAAATTGCAGCAATAGGAGCGGGCCATGTCGGACCTGAACAACATCCTGCTCTGGGGCCAGAAGCATTCGGTCCTGCTGATGCTCGCATCGTTCCTCGTGGTCCTGGCGACCGTCTACTGGCCCGGCCGCAAGGAACCGGTCGAGCGCAACGCCATGATCCCCCTGCAAGACGACCGGTAAGGAGACGCCATCGTGCCGACCAAGATCGAAAAGGACAGCGTCACCGGCCGCGACACCACGGGGCATGAGTGGGACGGGGTGCGCGAGCTGAACACCCCGCTGCCGAAATGGTGGCTGTATACCTTCCTGGCCTGTGTGGTCATCGCCCTCGGGCAGATGCTGCTGTACCCGTCCGTGCCCTACGGCGTCGGCTATTTCCACGGGCTGCTTGGCTATTCGCAGCGCAAATCCGTGGACAAGGCGGTGGCCGAGGTGGCGGCGCTGCGCAACCAGTCGCTCGATGCGGTGAAGAAGGCGAGCTTCGAGGAGATCCGGGCCGATCCCAAGTTGCTGGCCACCGCGATGACGGCGGGGCGCATCGCTTTCGCCGAGAACTGCCAGCCCTGCCATGGCGCCGGCGGCGGCGGACGGGTGGGCTATCCCGCGCTCGCGGCGGGTGCATGGATCTGGGGCGGCAAGCTGGAGGATATCCAGCAGACGATCACCCACGGCATCCGCAGCGGCGACCCGGACGCGCGCGACAGCCAGATGCCGAAATTCGGCGTCGACGGGCTGTTGAAACCGGAGCAGATCAGCCAGATCGCCGACTATGTGATGACGCTGTACGGCACGCCGGTACCGGGCGCGGATGTTGCGCCTGGCAAGAAGCTGTTTGCCGAGAACTGCGCCGCCTGCCATGGCGATAACGGCGAAGGCAAGCGCGAGGTCGGCGCGCCGCGCCTGGCCAGCAAGGTGCATCTGAACGCCGGCACGCGGGACGCGGTCGTGGCGCAGGTCACCAACCCACGCATGGGCGTGATGCCTGCCTGGAATACGCGGCTCAACGAGGCTACCATCAAGAGCCTCGCGCTGTATGTGCACGCTTTCGGCGGAGGCGAATAATTGGCAGGCGTACGGTTCGGGGGTTCGCCATGAGCCGGATCAGCAAGGCCGACAGGGAACTGCAGCTGCAGCGGGAAGCTGCCGGCGATCACCTGTATGCCAACCGCGTCCGCGTCTATCCCAAGGCGGTGCACGGACCGGTGCGCCGGGTCAAGTGGATCGTGCTGAGCCTCTGCCTGGTGGTCTATTATGCCCTGCCCTGGCTGCGCTGGGACCGCGGCCCGGGGCGGCCCAATCAGGCATTGCTGCTCGATATCTGGAACGAGCGGTTCTACCTGTTCAACATCGAGCTCTGGCCGCAGGACATCTATTTCCTGACCGGCCTGCTGATCCTGGCCGCGGTCGGGCTGTTCCTGGTGACCAGCCTGTTCGGGCGGCTCTGGTGCGGCTACACCTGTCCGCAGACGGTTTGGACGGACCTGTTCATGCTGGTCGAACGCAAGATCGAGGGCGACCGCAACGAGCGGATGCGCCGCGATGCCCAGCCGGTCACGTTCGATACCGTCTGGCGCAAGGCGCTGAAGCATTCGGCCTGGGTGTTCATCGCATTCTGGACCGGCGGCGCCTGGATCATGTACTACGTGGACGCGCCGACGGTGACCGCCGAATTCTGGACCGGGCGCGCCTCACTGCCGGTGTATTTCTTTACCGGGCTGTTCACCCTGACCACCTACGCGCTGGCCGGCTGGGCGCGCGAACAGGTCTGCACCTACATGTGCCCTTGGCCGCGCTTCCAGGCGGCGATGCTGGATGAGCAGACCCTGACCGTCACCTACCAGGGCTGGCGCGGCGAGCCGCGCCAGCGCGGCAAGCGGGATGCCGCCACTCAGGCCGGCGACTGCATCGATTGCGGCGCCTGCGTCACCGCCTGCCCGACCGGGATCGACATCCGGGACGGCATCCAGCTGGAATGCATCAATTGCGGCCTGTGCGTGGATGCCTGCAACCACGTGATGGAGACCGTTGGCCGTCCCCGTTCGCTGATCACCTGGGACAGCCTGGCGCGCCAGGCGGCCAAGGCGCAGGGGCGGCACGAGAAGCTGCGGCTGCTGCGGCCGCGCTCGGTCATCTATGCGGTTGCCATGCTGGTCGCGCTGACCGCGATGGGGATCGCATTCTTCACCCGCTCGAGCGTCGAGCTGTCGGTGGAGCGCGACCGGGCGCCCCTGTTCGTGCGCCTGGCGGACGGTTCCATCCGCAACGGGTATACCGTGCGGATCGTCAACAAGACCGCGGCTCCGGTGGCGTTCGACATGCGGGTGGATGGGCTTGCGGGCGCGAAGCTGGCGGTGGCGGATGCACCCGTGACAGCTGGATCCGGCGAGGAACTGACCTTGCCGGTGGCGACGGATGCGGTGGGGGTCTATCGGGTGCTGCTGACCGCACCGCCCGGTGGGCAGACCGGTGGGCAGACCGGTGGGCAGACCGGCGCATCCAAGGATGTGGATTTCGTGCTCACCGATCCAACGACGCATGTGAGCACGCGTTACCATTCCACCTTCAGGGGGCCGTGAGCGATGGATGGAAGCCAATACTGGAACCGGCACCTCGATCCCGCGCCGCCGGAAGGGCGGTCCGCCTGGCGCTGGTTTCCCTGGGCCGTGGCCGGGACCATGGGCATCGTGATCGCGGTGAATGTCTGGATGGTGGTGATTGCCATGCGCAGCTTCCCCGGCGCGGCCCAGGGCAACGGGTTCGCGCTGTCCAACGAGTACAACCAGGTGCTGAAGGACGAGGCCAGGCAGGAGGCGCTGGGCTGGACCCTGGCGATCGCGCTGGACGCGACGCAACGCCCGGCGCTGACGCTGACGGACCATGCCGGCCACGCGCTGGACGGCGCGAGCGTGCAGGCCAGCGCGTCCCGGCCGCTCGGTCCGCCACAGACCACGGCGCTCGGGATGCAGGCCGCCGGCGCCGGGCGGTATCTGTCGCAACTGGCTCTGGCACGCGGGCAATGGGATGTGACGCTGCGGGTTCAGCACGGCAACGACGTGGTACGCGCGGTGCGCCGGCTGATCGTGCGGTGAATGCCCTGACCCCGGCGGCCCCCCGGGTTGCTCCCGCCGGGAGTGCCGGGGTTTCCGCCGATGCGGCATGCGCGCATTGCGGCCTGCCCGCGGGGGAGGGCAGGCGGTTCTGCTGCGCCGGCTGTGCGGCGGCCTATGAAACCATTCGCGGCCTGGGGCTGGGACGATACTACGAGCAACGGCTGCTCGACCCGGCGGCGCGCGCGCCGCGCCCGGAAGCCGCCGACCGGCTGGACCTCGGCCGCTATGTGACGGCGAACCCGGACGGCACCTGCGAACTGGCGCTGGCCATCGACGGGCTGCAATGCGGCGCCTGCGTCTGGCTGATCGAAAGCGTGCTGGGGCGCGATGCCGCCGTGGCGCAGGCGCGGGTGAACATGACCTCGCGGTGGCTGCGGCTGGTCTGGCGAGGCGGGGAAGCCGAAGCCGGCCGGCTGATCGGGCTGGTCGAGCGGCTGGGCTACCGGCTGATCCCCTTCGATGCCGCGGCGCTGCAGGCCGGGCAGGACCGCACCGGGCGGATGCTGCTGCGCTCGCTGGCGGTGGCGGGGTTCGCCGCGGGCAACGTGATGCTGCTGTCGATCGGCGTCTGGGCCGGTCTGGTGCAGGGCATGGGGCCGGCCACGCGCGAATTGATGCATTTCGTCTCGGCGCTGATCGCGCTGCCGGCGATCGCCTATGCCGGCATGCCGTTCTTCGCCTCGGCCATCGCCGCCCTGCGGCAGTTCCGCACCAACATGGATGTGCCGATCGGCGTCGGCGTGATCCTGGTCACCGGCATCAGCGTGCAGCAGAGCTTCGCCGGCGGCGACCACACCTATTTCGACAGCGCCGTCACGCTGCTGTTCTTCCTGCTGATCGGGCGCTACCTGGACCATCTGGCACGCGGGCGGGCGCGCGCGGTGGCGGAGCAGCTCTTGACGTTGCGCGTGCGCGATGTGGCGGTACTGGCGGCCGACGGCAGCACGGCGCGGCGGGCGCAGGAAGCGGTGGCGCCGGGCGAGCGCATCCTGGTCGGGCCCGGCGAACGCGTGGGCGCGGACGGTGTGGTGGAGCGCGGCGCCTCGCCGCTGGACGCCAGCCTGGTCACCGGGGAGAGCCTGCCGGAGGCCGTCGGGCCGGGCAGCACGGTGTTCGCCGGCAGCATGAACCTGGGCGAGGCGCTGGTGGTGCGGGTGACGGCGGCGGGCCAATCCACCCTGCTGGCCGAATGCGTGCGGCTGATCGAGGCGGCGGAGGCCCGGCGCGGGCGCTATGTGGTGCTGGCCGACCGGGTGGCGCGGCGCTACGCCCCGGCGGTGCATCTCTGCGCGTTGCTGACCTTCCTGGGCTGGGTGTTCATCGGCGGCGCGTCGGCGGGCGCGGCGCTGCTGACGGCGAGCGCGGTGCTGATCATCACCTGCCCCTGCGCCCTGGCGCTGGCGGTGCCGGCGGTGCAGGTGATCGTCACCTCCCGCCTGTTGCGCGGCGGCGTGCTGCTGAAATCGGGCACCGCGCTGGAACGGCTGGCCGATGTGGAATTGGTGGTGTTCGACAAGACCGGCACGCTGACCGAGCCGACCCTGGGCCTGATCGAGACCCCGGGGCTGGACCGCGAGGCCTTGCGCGTGGCGGCGTCCCTGGCGGCGTCCAGCCGCCATCCCCTGGCGCGGGCGCTGCTGGCGGCATCGGGGCCGGTGCCGGCGGCGGAGGCGGTGCGCGAGCACGCGGGGCTGGGGCTGAGCCTGGCGGTGCCGGGTGGCGAGATCCGGCTGGGCAGCGTCGCGTTCTGCGGGGTGGCGGCCGCAGCAGCGGCCGAGGGGCCGCAGGTGTGGCTGGTCCGGCCGGGCCGGGATCCGGTCTGTTTCGAGTTCGCCGAACGGCTGCGTGCCGACGCGGCGGAATGCGTCGCGGCGCTGCGGGCACTCGGCCTGGAGGTGCGGCTGCTGTCGGGCGACAGGGCATCCGCCGTCTCCCGCATGGCGGCGCTGGCGGGCATCGCCGACTGGCGGGCGGAATGTTCGCCGGTGGAAAAGGTGGCCGCGATCGAGGCGCTGCGCGCGCGGGGGCGGCGCGTGCTGATGGTCGGCGACGGGCTGAACGATGGCCCGTCCTTGGCGGCGGCGAGCGTGTCCGCCGCGCCGGCGAGCGCGGCCGATGTCAGCCAGACGGTCGCGGATGTGGTATTTCAGGGCGAGAAGCTGGCCCCGGTTGCCGAGGCAATTCGCATGGCGCGCCGCGCCCAGGCGGCGATGCGGCAGAATCTGGCGCTGTCGATCGGCTATAACGCGCTGCTGGTGCCGCTGGCGATGGCGGGTTTCGTGACGCCCTGGCTGGCGGCGGCGGCGATGTCGAGTTCGTCGCTGGTGGTGATGCTGAACAGCTTGCGGCTGAAGGCGGGTGGGCGATGACGGTTATCCTGTATCTGATCCTGGCCAGTCTGGTGATGGGGGCGGGTGGGCTGGCGGTGTTCCTGTGGTCGATGCGATCCGGGCAGTACGAGGATCTGGACGGGGCGGCGCAGCGCATCCTGTTCGACGATGAGCCCCCAAAATAATGAGGCGAGCCAGGCCGCCGTCCGGTCAGTTGCCCGGGGCCGCGGCGCGGCAGCGGTGCAGGGTCATCGGCTTCAGGGTCATGACCGGCTCGCCATTCTGGTTGAGCACCTCGACGCTTGAGCGGATCAGGCCGCGGTCGGGCTTGGAGCGGGAGCGCCGCGCCTCCAGGACGGTGACGCGGATGCGCAGCCGGTCGCCCGGGCGCACCGGGCGGACCCAGCGCAGTTCGTCGATGCCCGGGGCGGCCAGGCCGCCCTTGGGAAGGTAATGGTCGGCGAACAGCCGCATCATCAGCGCCGCGGTGTGCCAGCCGCTGGCGATCAGGCCGCCGAAATCGCCGTTTGCCGCCGCTTCGGGGTCGGTGTGCATGTCCTGCGGGTCGAAGCGGTGGGCGAAGTCGAGGATGTCGGCCTCGGTCACCTCCGCCTCGCCGAACTCGAAAACGCCGCCTTCGGGATAATCCTCGAAGCAGCGGTCCTGCTGCGGCGGCAGAGCGGGGGTGCTGGCAGGCATGGCAGGGGGATCCTCGAACTTCATGCGATGAAAACATCCGGCGAGCGATTGGCGCCGGGCGGTTGGCAGCTTACCTGATGGTGAAACTTACATAATGATAGGCAGAGGTGTAGGGTATGAACTTCATCCGGGTAGAACAAGGCTGATCCGCCATGCAGCACAAGAGCTTCGCAGGCATGCAATGCCCGATCGCCCGCAGCCTGGAACGGGTCGGCGAGTGGTGGAGCATCCTGATCCTGCGGGATGCCTTTCATGGCCTGACCCGCTTCGACCAGTTCCAGAAAAGCCTGCGGATCGCGCCGAACATGCTGACCCGCCGGCTGAACGGCCTGGTGGAATCCGGGCTGCTGGAGCGGCGGCAGTATAGCGAGCGTCCGCCCCGCTTCGAGTATGTGCTGACCGAGCGGGGCCGGGACTTCCGCCCGGTGCTGTGGTCGCTGCTCGCCTGGGGCAACCGGCATTTCGCGCCGGAAGGCGCGAGCGTGGTGGTCGTGGACAGCGTGACCGGCCAGGTGGCCGATCCCGTGCTGGTGGACCGGATCAGCGGCCGCCCGCTGGCCGAGCCGGCGTTCCGATCCGCCGCCGGACCTGCCGCCGATGAGGTCGTGCGGCGGCGCTACGCGGCGGCGAGGCGTTCGTGAGTCAGCGCCGATACAGGTAATAGTGGATCGTCAGGTCCAGGTCGGCACGGGGTTCCGGCGTGGTGGGCGGGAACGGCGGCAGGTTGGCGCCGCGGAACACCGACAGGGCGGCCATATCCAGCCATTGCGAGCCGGATTTGCCGGTCAGCTCCACGCCGAGCACGTGGCCGTAGCGGTCCACCACCACGTGGATGTGCACGATGCCGTCCTCGCCTTTGCTGGCGGCTTCCTGGGGGTAGTAGCCGTGCCGGTCCCACCAGGCGTGCAGCAGGGTGATCCAGTCGGTGCCGACCTGGGCGCCGGTGACCTTGATGGAGGCGTCCGGGCGATGGGTGTCGGTCGGCGGGGAGCCGGCGCTGTCGGCGGCGTTCGGGCCCAGCGTCGGATCGATGGTGTTGCGCCGGCCGGTCGGGCGGTTGCGCCGCAGGTCGGTTGAGGCGCCGCCGAAGGAGAAGTTCATCGGCGCGGACAGCGACGGTTCCATCGGCGGGGCGGCGGGACGGGGTTCCGCGCGCGGCCGGGGCTCCACCCTCGGCCGTGGTGGGGCGGCGGCGTGCGGGATCGGGATCGGCGGCCGCACCAGGCCGGTGTGCGTCGACTTGCCGCCGG
>JBBIQA010000178.1:1417-8544 GCA_037442565.1 Rhodospirillales bacterium | reverse complement strand
CACAAGGCCGGCCATGACGGTTGCTCCAAGGGTCGGCAATCGCGCCGGGTGGTATGAGACCAAGGATCGCGGGGCCTCTCAGCCCACCGATTCAAACCGTCCGTCAGATTATGTCGAGACTTCTGCAGTTGAACGGATGTTTGTTGACGGCACAAAATCGAAATCAGGAGATAGCTTATCGTTGCCGCTAAATTGTCCAAGCGACCGGTGGCGCCTCCATATGACGGGCTTCAGCACAGGCCGAAGGCAAATTCCAATCAGAATGACGATTGGAGCCGATGCACAACCCGTTCATGCCGCCCGCGACATCGCCGCCGGCCCCGCCTCGCCGAATACCCGGGTGAACAGGCGGTCCAACTCCTTCAGATGCGCCCGCGCATCCATCGCGCGGTCGAGCTCCGCCTCCGCCACTCGCCCCGATACCTCGGGGTCGGCCAGCAGGTTGGTGCGGAAATCCTTCGCGTCCGCATGGCCCAGCTTGGTCCAGGTCGCCATCGCGTTGCGCTGCACGATCCGGTAGGCGTCCTCGCGCAAAATCCCTGCGCGGGTCAGGCACAGCAGAACCTCGCCCGAATGCACCACCCCGCCCAGGCTTTCCATGTTGGCCAGCATCTGCTCGGGATATACCGTCAGCTTCTCCATCATCCCGGCCAGCCGCCCCAGCGCGAAATCCAGCCCGATCGTCGCATCCGGCGCGATCACCCGCTCCACCGACGAATGGCTGATGTCGCGCTCGTGCCACAGCGCCACGTTCTCCAGCGCCGGCACCACAGCGGAGCGTACCACCCGCGCCAGTCCGGTCAGGTTCTCGCTCAGCACCGGGTTGCGCTTGTGCGGCATCGCGGAGCTGCCCTTTTGGCCGGCGTGGAAGAATTCCTCAGCCTCTCGCACCTCGGAGCGCTGCAGATGCCGCACCTCCACGGCCAGCCGCTCGATCCCGCTCGCGACCACGCCGAGCGCGCAGAAGAATGCCGCATGCCGGTCGCGCGGGATCACCTGGGTGGAGACCGGCTCGACCGCCAGGCCGAGCTTTTGCGCCATGTACTCCTCCACCCGCGGGTCGAGATGCGCGAATGTGCCGACGGCGCCGGAGACCATCGCCACCGCCACCTCGGCCCGTGCCGCCACCAGGCGCGCGCGGTTGCGGGCGAACTCGGCATAATGCCCGGCGAGCTTCAGCCCGAAGCTCGTCGGCTCGGCGTGAATGGCGTGGCTGCGCCCGATGGTCAGGGTGTGCTTGTGCTCGAAGGCGCGGGTCTTCAGCGCCGCGAGCACCGCGTCTACATCGGTGATCAACAGATCGGCGGCCTGGGTCAGCTGGACCGAGAAACAGGTGTCCAGCACGTCGGAACTGGTCATGCCCTGGTGCACAAAGCGCGATTCCGGACCGATGCCCTCGGCCAGCCAGGTCAGAAAGGCAATCACGTCGTGGCGGGTCTCCCGCTCGATCTCGTCGATCCGGTCGAGGTCGGCCTGGGTGATCACCCGCACTTTCTCCGCCCCCTTCTCGCGGATGATCCGCGCCGCGTCCTTCGGGATGTCGCCGAGTTCCGCCATCGCCTCGCAGGCCAGCGCCTCGATCTCGAACCAGATGCGAAACCGGTTCTCGGGCGCCCAGATCGCGGCCATTTCGGGTCTGCTGTAGCGGGGGACCATCGCATCCATCCTATCGAGGGGCACGCGGCGCGTGCCGGCAGTGACAATCTGGCGGTTATTTCATGCGCCTACGGCTTCTGCCCGCATGGTTCGCCAGCTAGACAGGGCAGCTAGAACGGCTCGCCCGTAGTAGCAAGAGCGTTCCCCTCAATCCTAGCCCTCAAATGCCGCCGGGAGACACTTCGATGGACATGGCCACCCTGCTCGCGCATCTCCAAGCCGACTGGCATGCGCTGGTGCAGGTGCTGATGATCGACATCGCGCTGGCGGGCGACAACGCCATCGTTGTCGGCATCGCTGTGGCTGGATTGCCGGAAAAGCAGAAGCGGTTCGCCATATTCTGGGGCATCGCCGGCGCCACCGTGCTGCGCATCGCGCTGGGTGCCATTACCATCCAGCTGCTGGCGATTATCGGCGTTCTGCTCGCCGGCGGTCTTCTGCTGCTGTGGGTGTGCTGGAAGATGTACCGTGAGCTGCGCCGCCCGGCCGGGAGCCATCACGGCGCGGCGTCGATGCCCAAGACGCTGGGCCAGGCCATGCTGCAGATCATCCTGGCCGACATTTCCATGAGCCTGGACAACGTGCTCGCCGTTGCTGGCGCTGCCGGGGAGAGCCTGTGGGTGCTCGTGGTTGGCCTGACAATCTCGGTCGCGTTGATGGGCCTGGCCGCCGGCCTGATCGCCCGGCTGCTGGAACGTTACCGCTGGATCGCCTGGATCGGCCTGGCGATCGTGCTGTATATCGCCCTGAAGATGATCTGGGAGGGCGGGCACGAGGTGCACAACGCCATGCCGTCCGGCCTGCTCAGCCGCTGGCACTGGTAGCGGGGTCGGACTACAGCAATCCTTCTCGCCGGAAACTGAGCCATTTCCCATTGCCCACGATCACATGGTCGTGCAGCACGATCGACAGCGCCGCCGCCGCCATCTTCACCTCCCGCGTCATGGCGATGTCCTCCTCGGACGGCGTGGGATCGCCGCTCGGGTGGTTGTGCACCAGGATCAGCGCGGTGGCGTGCAGTTCCAGCGACCGCTTGACCACTTCCCGCGGATATACCGGCGTGTGGTTCACCGTGCCGCGAGCCTGCGCCTCGTCCGCCACCAGGCGGTTGCGGTTGTCCAGGAACAGCACCCGGAACTGCTCGATCTTCTCGCGCGCCAGCACTGCGTTCAGATAGGACATCAGCCGGTCCCAGTTGTTCAGCACCGGCCGGTTCAGCACCTCCGCGCGCGCCAGCCGCAAGGCCCCCGCCTGCACCAGCTTCAAAGCCGCCGTGCCGGCCTCGCCCAGCCCCTCCACCCCGCGCAGGTCCTGCACCGGGGCGGCAATGGCGCCAGCGAAGCTGCCGAAGCGATCCAGCAGCAGCCGCGCGATCGGCTTGGTATCGCGCCTGGGCAGGGCGAGGAACAGGATCATCTCCAGCATCTCATGATCCGCCAGCGCGTCCGGCCCGGCCGTCAGCAGCCGCAGCCGCATACGGGCGCGATGCCCCTCGGCGCCCAGCGCCGGGGACCGCGAACCGCCCAGGGCCGCGGGCTGTGCAACGCTCAGCTCCGCCGGAGACGGAAGCATCTCCAGCAATCCAAGAGCGTCGGAAAATCCCTGCGCGGCGCGTTTCGGCTTTGGCATGCCCTCTCAGGCTGCCACAATCCCAGGCTGCAGGAAAGCTCAATCAGACGTTGTAGGGCGGCTTGTCCAGCCCGGCGGGGGAATAGGTGAACACCTCGCACCCGGCCTCGGTCACGCCGATCATGTGCTCGAACTGCGCCGACAGGCTCCGGTCCCGCGTTACCGCCGTCCAGCCATCATCCAGCACCTTCACCTCCGGACGGCCGGCATTCACCATCGGCTCGATGGTGAAGAACATGCCGGGCTGCAGCACCGCGCCTTCGCCCGGACGCCCGAAATGCAGGATGTTCGGCGGCGCGTGGAAGGTGCGGCCGATCCCGTGGCCGCAGAAATCCCGCACCACCGAGAACCGCTGCGCCTCGACATAGCTCTGAATGGCGTGGCCGATGTCGCCCAGCGTCGCGCCCGGCTTCACCACCGCGATCCCGCGCATCATCGCCTCGAACGTCACATCCATCAGGTTCCGCGCCTTGGTGGACGCCGTTCCCGACACATACATCCGAGAGCAATCGCCGAACCACCCGTCCAGGATCACCGTCACGTCTATGTTCAGAACGTCGCCGTTCTCCAGCCGCCGGGCTCCGGGAATGCCATGGCAGACAACATGGTTGATCGACGTGCAGATGGATTTTGGAAAGCCGCGATAATTTAACGGCGCCGGGATCGCGCCATGCCCGGTGATGAACTCGTGGCAAATCCGGTCCAGTTCCCCGGTGGTTACCCCCGGGCGCACGTGCTCCGTAATCATATCCAGCGTCCGGGCCGCCAGTTGCCCCGCCGCGCGCATGCCAACGAAGTCCTCCGGCGCATGAAGAATGATCCGCCTCGACTCAGCCCCGCCGTCCATCACCCGCTCCGCTCGCCCGTGTTTCCATCGAATGACGCAAATACTACGCAGGTTAAATGTATCGTCCTGCCATCCCACGCAAGCATCCATTCCAGCCTTGCACGCAGCCCTGCCTCGCGGCAGCCTGCCCCGATGATCATCGATATGCACACCCATGCCGGCCGCCCCAGCCGCTCCGGTCCCGTCGACCGCTCCGTCCTCGCCACCATGCGGGCCGGCCATGTCGGCGCCGCCGTCGTCTCCGCCATCGCCGACATGCCGGTGATACAGCGCAACCCCGCCACCCGCGCCCTTGAACTGATCCGCGAGCCCGAGCCCGGCGAATGCCTCGCCTACACGCGTGAGCATCTGGCCGTCTACGACCAGGCCGGCATGCCCATCGCCCGCGAGCCCGCTGAAATCACGGCGGAATCTCCCTCCCTCGTCCTTGCCATCGAAGGCTGCGACTTCCTCGAGGGCAACCTCGACCGCCTCGACGAAATGGCCGCCCGCGGTGTGCGCAGCATCCAGCTCACCCACTACCGCATCAACGAAACCGGCGACATCCAGACCGCCCCGCCCCGCCATCACGGCCTCACCCGGTTCGGCGCAGACGCCGTCCGTCGCATGAACGACCTCGGCATCATGGTGGACGTGGCTCATTGTTCCGAAGCCACCGCCGCCGGTGTCGCCGCCGCCACAAGCCACCCGATCCTCTGCACGCACGCCAACCTGGCCGAACCCGGTGCCCCCGGGGGCGACCATCCCCGCTTCCTCAGCCCCGCCTATGCGAGCCTGGTCGCGCGAACCGGCGGCGTTATCGGCGCCTGGATCGCCGTGCTGTGGGAGGAGAAATTCGACGGCATGATCCGCCATCTGTTCCGCCTCATCGACGCCGTCGGCGTGGACCATGTCGGCATCGGGACCGACATGCCCGCCGGCGTCGGCCGCACCGAAATGCCCGACTTCACCCGTCACGCCGAAATCGAGCAGCGTCTCATCGCCCGCGGCATGACCGCCGAGGAGGTCGCAAAGATCTGCTCCGGCAACTGGCTTCGCGTCTTCAGCACCGTCCGCGATGGGCGTACGGTCCACGCTTGACCGGAATGATCTATCCCTCCGTGCGACCCCACCATCCGGTCGAATCGCAAAATCGCGGAAAAGCAGACGGTTTTTCGAGCCGTCCGTTCGCCCGGTTGCAAGACTTGCGCGGGGCGCGGAAGCTGCGCGCCGTGTTCCGTCCAGCTTGAGCAGCCCGCATGTGCACCGTCGTCGTCCTTGTCCGTCCTGGCCATTCCTGGCCGCTGATGCTTGCCGCCAACCGCGATGAGCAGTTGGACCGGGCGTGGGATCCGCCGGGGGAATACTGGCCGGACTACCCGGGCGTGGTCGCCGGACGGGACCGCTCAGGCGGGGGGACCTGGATGGGGATGAACCGGCATGGCGTGGTGGCCGCGGTGCTGAACCGCCAGGGCAGCCTGGGACCGGCACCGGGGAAGCTGTCGCGCGGCGAGCTGCCGTTGCTGGCGCTGGCGGAACCCACGGCCTGTGCCGCGGCCGAGGCGTTGTCGCTGCTGGATGCGGCCCTGTGGCGCAGCTTCAACCTGGTGCTGGCGGATCGCGGCGGGGCGATCTTCCTGCGCGGCCTCGGCGCCGGGCGGATGGAGTGGCAAAGGCTCGATCCCGGCTGCCACATGGTGACCGCCCATGACGTGGATGATCCGGAAAGTCCGCGCGTGGCCCGGCACCTGCATCGCTTTGCCGAGGCGGTCCCGGACACGCCTGCCGATTGGGCGGCCTGGCGCGCGATCCTGTCGGATCGCTCCGGCGGGGCGGGCGAGCAGATCAACGTCCTGCCGCGCGGCGGATTCGGCACCGTCTCCTCGTCGCTGCTGGCGTTGCCGTCGGCCGGGCCGGCGGAGTGGCTGTTTGCCGCCGGTGCGCCGCATGCGGCCGATTTCCTGCCGGTCGGCCAGAAGGAGGACGTCACGGACTAGCTAACGCCGATAATCGAAGGGCTTCCCTGCGTGGCGGGCGTGGCGGGCCGGCTTGCGGGCTGCTATATGCCGCCGGGCCGCCCTCGTCCGGGGGCGTGAAGCATTTCTGCGCCCCGTGCACGCCGTGCGGGAACCGCGCTAGGGGAAACGTTATGGCCCGCCGCCGCCAGCTATACGAAGGAAAGGCGAAGATCCTGTTCGAGGGGCCGGAGCCCGGCACGCTCGTGCAGTATTTCAAGGACGATGCCACCGCCTTCAATGCCCAGAAGAAGGGCACCATCACCGGCAAGGGCGTGCTGAACAACCGCATCAGCGAATACCTGATGCTGCGCCTGGCGGAGATCGGCATTCCCACCCATTTCGTGCGCCGCCTGAACATGCGCGAGCAGCTGATCCGCGAGGTGGAGATCATCCCGCTCGAGATCGTCGTGCGCAATGTCGCCGCCGGCAGCCTGTCCACCCGTCTCGGCATCCCCGAGGGCACCCGCCTGCCGCGCTCGATCATCGAGTACTACTACAAGAATGACGCCCTGCAGGACCCGATGGTGGCCGAGGAGCACATCACCGCGTTCGGCTGGGCCGCGACGCAGGACATGGACGACATCGTCGCGCTGACCCTGCGGATCAACGATTTCCTCACCGGACTGTTCCTTGGCGTCGGCATCACGCTGGTGGATTTCAAGCTCGAATTCGGCCGGCTGTGGGAAAACGAGGACATGCGCATCGTGCTGGCCGATGAGATCAGCCCGGATAATTGCCGTCTGTGGGATTCCAAGACCAACGAGAAGATGGACAAGGACCGCTTCCGCCGCGACATGGGCAAGGTCGAGGAAGCGTATCAGGAAGTGGCCAAGCGGCTCGGCATCCTGCCCGAGGCCGGTTCGCGCGACATGAAGGGCCCGGAGATTATGCAATGAATAGGATTGGGCAGTGACCAAGGCTGTTGTAACCGTGATGTTGAAGGCGGGCGTGCTGGACCCGCAAGGCAAGGCGATCGGCCATGCGCTGTCCACGCTGGG
>JBBIQA010000178.1:0-1317 GCA_037442565.1 Rhodospirillales bacterium | reverse complement strand
TAAGCATGAAAGCCGGGATCGTCGTCTTTCCAGGGATCAACCGCGAGCGCGACATGGCGATCGCGCTGGAAGCCGCCTGCGGCGGCAAGCCGCGCATGGTCTGGCACAAGGAAACCGACCTGTCGGGCCTCGACCTTGTCGTGCTGCCGGGCGGGTTCAGCTACGGCGACCATCTGCGCGCCGGCGCGATGGCGGCCCATTCCCCGGTGATGGCCGCGGTCCGGCAGTTCGCGCAGGACGGCGGCTACGTGCTGGGCGTCTGCAACGGCTTCCAGATACTGACCGAGGCCGGAATGTTGCCGGGGGTGTTGCTGCGCAATGCCTCGCTGCGCTTCCTGTCGATGGATTGCACCTTACGGGTGGAGCGCGCCGACACCATCTACTCCGGCCGGTACCGCCGCGGCGAGGTGTTCCGCGCGCCGTTGGCCCATGGCGACGGCAATTACTTCGCCGACACCGAAACCCTGGATCGGCTGGAAGGCGAGGGGCTGGTGGCGTTTCGCTACGCCACCGCCAACGGCGTCATCAGCCCGGAGGCGAACCGCAATGGCTCCCAGCGCAACATCGCCGGCATCTACAGCCCGAACCTGCGCGTGCTCGGCCTGATGCCGCATCCCGAAGACCTGGTGGACCCGCTGATGGGCGGCATCGACGGCAAACCCCTGTTCGACGGCCTCGCCGCCGCCCTGACCCCGCTCGGCATCGCATGAATAGGATCCCCGACGTCAACCAGGCCCTCGCGCAGGAATTCGGCCTGTCCGCCGAGGAATATGCCCGGGTGCTGGACATCATGGGCCGCGCCCCCAGCCTGACCGAGCTTGGCGTGTTCAGCGTCATGTGGTCCGAGCATTGCTCGTACAAATCCTCCCGCGTCTGGCTGAAGCAACTGCCGACGACGGCCCCCTGGGTGATCCACGGCCCCGGCGAGAACGCCGGCGTGGTGGATATCGGCGACGGGCTGGCGGCGGTCTTCAAGATGGAGAGCCACAACCACCCGAGCTTCATCGAGCCCTACCAGGGTGCGGCAACCGGCGTCGGCGGCATTCTGCGCGACGTGTTCACGATGGGCGCGCGGCCGATCGCCAATCTGAACGCCCTGCGCTTCGGCCGCCCGGAAGCGCCACGTACGAAGCGCATCGTCGACGGCGTGGTGCGCGGCATCGGCGGCTACGGCAATTGCGTCGGTGTGCCGACGGTGGGCGGGGAGATCAATTTCCACCCCTCCTACGACGGCAATCCGCTGGTGAATGCGATGACGGTGGGCATCGCCTCGAAGGACAGGATCTTCCTCAGCGCGGCCGCCGGCGTGGGCAATCC
>JBBIQA010000177.1:0-8620 GCA_037442565.1 Rhodospirillales bacterium | reverse complement strand
CAGTAGCGGGTTCTAAGGGCTTGCCCTTAGCGGGGGTCCAGGGGGCGGAGCCCCTTGGCCTTCTTCGTTCAAGCGATTGCCCTGGATCTGCCGCCGCCCGCGCCGAGTTGACGCCACCTTCCCCCTGTTCCAGCCTTCGCGCACCGAAATCATGCGGCCAGCAGAGCCGGACACGGAGAGAGACATGGCGGATTACACGGTCGGCGATCTGGTTGCCGAATTCCTGGCGGCGTGCGGTGTGGAGACGGTGTTCGGCATCGCCTCGGTCCACAACATCCCCATGCTGGACGGCATCGGCCGGCGCAACGCCATCCGCTACATGATGGCGCGCGGCGAGATGGGCGGCGTGCATATGGCCGACGGCTATGCCCGCGCCTCCAACGGCCTGGGCGTGTTCTTCTCCTCCACCGGCCCCGGTGCCGCCAATGCCGTGGGCGGCCTGGTGGAGGCGCAGTTCGCCGGCTCGCCGGTGCTGCACATCACCGGCCAGACCGCGACAAAGTTCGTGGACAAGGAACTCGGCACCGTGCACGAGGTCCCGGACCAGCTCGGCATGATGGCGGCGGTATCCAAGAGCGTCTATCGCGTCCGCCAGGCCAACCAGGCATTGGGCGTGCTGACCCGCGCCGCCGTCGATGCGCTGACCCCGCCGCGCGGTCCGGTGAGCGTGGAGGTGCCGATCGACATCCAGCGCACCAGGATCGAACGGCCGGCGATGCTGGACAATTTCTCCCTGCCGCTGCCGCCACCGCTGCCGCCTTCGGAGGCGGCGCTGGACGAACTCGCCGCGCGCGTGCTGGCGGCGAGGCGGCCGATGATGTGGCTCGGCACCGGCGCGGCCGAGGCCGGCGGCGCGGCGGCGCGGCTGCTGGACATGGGCTTCGGCATGGTCAGCAGCTGGAAGGGCAGGGGCGCGGTGTCGGAGGACAACCCGATGAACCTCGGCGGGCTGCACGGCAACGGCATGCCGGTCATCACCGATTTCTACCAGACCGTGGACCTGATGCTGGTGGTGGGCGCGCGGGTGCGCGGGCAGGAGACCGGGGATTTCACCCTGAAGCTGCCGGAGAACCTGGTCCAGATCGACATCGATCCGCTGGCCAACGGGCGCACCTACGCCAACAAATATTTTGTCAGCGGGGACGCGAAGCTGGTGCTGGAGGGGCTGGTCAAGCGCATCCAGGGTAAGACGAAATTCGACCCCGCCTATCCCGCCGAATTCCAGAAGATGCGCCAGGCCGCGCAGGCGGAATTCCGGGCGACGCTCGGGCCCTATGGCAGCTTTTCGGAACAGCTGCGCGCCGTGCTGCCGCGCGATGCGCTGTGGGTGCGCGATGTCACGCAGAACAACACCACCTGGGGCAACCGGCTGTTCCCGATCCACGACACCACCGCCAACATCTATCCCGTGGGCGCCGGCATCGGCCAGGGCATGCCGCTCGGCATCGGCGCGGCGGCGGCGGCGAAGGGGCGCAAGACCATCGCCATGGTGGGCGACGGCGGCTTCTTCCTGAATGTCGGCGAGTTGTGGACCGCGGTGCAGGAGAATCTGGACATCGTCATCCTGGTGATGAACGACCAGGGCTACGGCGTGATCAAGCGCATCCAGGACAGTTTGCAGGGCGGGCGGCGGTTCTTCGCCGACCTGCAGGGGCCGGATCTGGCGGAGCTGGCGGGGATCGCGAAGATCCCGTTCTTCAAATGCACCAGCGCGGACAAATTCGGCGAGACTGCGGCCAAGGCGCTGGCGGTCAACGGCCCCTGCCTCATGGAAGTGGACATGAGCCAGGTCGGCGAGTTCCCGCCCTACTATCCGTTCAACGTTCGCCCATTGGGCTAAACGGCGCGTGCTGCACGGACTGCTGGGCTCCTTCGCGCTGCTCGCCATCGCCTTCGCGTTCGGCGAACACCGAAGAAGCATCCCCTGGCGGACCGTGGCATCCGGCGTGGCGCTGCAATGGGTGTTCGCGGTTGTGCTGACCGGATTCGCGCCGGCGCGGGCGTTCATCCTGCTGTTGAACGACGCCGCGACGGCGCTGCAGGACGCGACGGACAAGGGCACCGGCTTCGTGTTCGGCTATCTCGGCGGCGGCGCCTTGCCGTTTGCCGAGACACATCCGGGCGCCAGCTTCATCCTGGCCTTCAAGGCGCTGCCGCTGGTGCTGGTGATCAGCGCGCTGGCCTCGCTGCTGTTCCACTGGGGCGTGCTGCAGCGGATCACCGCCGGCTTTGCCTGGCTGCTGCGCCGGGTCATGGGCATCGGCGGCGCGCTGGCGCTGGGGGCGGCGGTGCATGTGTTCGTCGGCATGATCGAGGCGCCGCTGCTGGTGCGGCCGTATCTGGCGCGGATGCAGCGCGGCGAACTGTTCGCGCTGATGACCTGCGGCATGGCGGGCGTGGCGGGCACCGTGATGGTGATCTACGCGGCGTTCCTGGCCCCGGTCATTCCGAACGCGCTCGGCAACATCCTCACCGCCTCGGTGATGAGCACGCCGGCGGGGCTGGCGATCGCCGCGCTGATGGTGCCGTTCGGTGCCGGGGCGGACGGGGAGGCGCGCATCATCCTGCCCGACCCGCCGTCCGGCACGCTGGATGCGATCGTGCGCGGCACGCTGGACGGGATTCCCATCCTGGCCGGCATCGTCGCGACCCTGCTGGTGACGGTGGCGCTGGTCGCGTTGGCGAACATGGGCCTCGGCCTGCTGCCGGCCTGGGACGGCGCGGCGATCACCTTGCAGCGCCTGTTCGCCCTGCCGTTTCGCCCGGTGATGTGGCTGATCGGCATTCCCTGGGAGCAGAGCGCGGCCGCGGCCGCGCTGATGGGCAGCAAGACGGTGCTGAACGAGTTCGTCGCCTATCTCGGCCTGGCCGGGCTGCCGGCGGAGGCGCTCAGCCCGCATTCGCGCCTGATCGTGACCTACGCGCTGTGCGGCTTCGCCAATTTCGGCAGCCTGGGCATCCTGATCGGCGGGCTGGGCGCGATGGTGCCGGAACGGCGGACGGAGATCGTCGGCCTGGGCCTGCGCTCGATCCTGTCCGGCACGCTGGCCACCTGCATGAGCGGGGCGGTGATCGGGGCGATCGGCGGCTGATCCCCGCCAGGGCCTGCTTCACCGCGGAATTCTGATATCGTTTTATACGAATTGATATGGATCAACGCCGACCGTTTCGCCGCGATGTCCAATGTCCGCGGTACGGAACGGCCCACGGTTCTTCCGGCCATAGACATGCCGAGGAGATCCTGATGAAAAAGTCCCTGTTTGCCGCCTGCCTGGCCGGCGCGATGTCCATCGCTGGCGTTGCGATGGCCGCCGACACCGCCGTGACCGCCCCCGCCCCTGCCGAAGACGCACCGGTCGGCAAGGCCGCCGGTACCTTCCTGGTGCGGGTCCGCGCCATTGGCGTGATCCCGCTGAATTCGTCCAGTTCGATCTCGGCGATCGGCGGCAGCGTGTCCGCGACCGCCCAGGCCGCCCCGGAGATCGACTTCTCCTATTTCGTCACCGACAACATCGCTTTTGAGCTCATCGCCGCGACCACCCGCCATAACGTTTCGGCGAAGAACACGGCCATCGGCAATGTCGATGTCGGCAGCGTCTGGGTGTTGCCGCCGACGCTGACCATTCAGTACCACTTCATGCCGAAGGAGCGCTTCAGCCCCTATCTGGGCGCGGGCATCAACGCCACGTTCTTCTACGGCGCCTCGGCGGCGGGCCCCACGGTCACCTCGGTCGGCTTCTCCAACAATGTCGGCGCGGCCGTGCAGGCCGGTTTCGACTATAATTTCTCCGGTCACTGGTTCGCCAACTTCGATGTGAAGCAGATCTTCCTCAACACCACTGCCAGCATCAACAGCGGCGCGATCAAGGCCAACACCGCGCTCAATCCGTTCGTGGTCGGCGCCGGCATCGGCTACCGCTTCTGAAGCCAGCCTCTCCGCGTCCCTTCGCAACGCGGCGGCTGGGATGCCATACTCCCCCACCTGGAACCGATAGTACCAAGTGGGGGAGTGATCTATGCATTGGACCGACCGGCGGCAGAAGTTTCGTGCCGTCCTCAATGGGGATGTCTGCGTCCATCCGGGCTCCGTGCACGACCCGATCTCGGCGCGAATCGCCGAGGATCTGGGCTTCGAGCTCGGCATGTTCGCCGGATCGGTTGGCTCGTTCACGGTGCTGGGCGTGCCCGACCTGATCGTCATGACATTGACCGAATTCGCCGCCCAGGCCTACCGGATCAACCGTGCCGGCAATCTGCCGCTGATGGTGGATGCCGATCACGGCTACGGCAATGCGCTGAACGTCATGCGCACGGTGCAGGAGCTGGAAACCGCCGGCGTCGGTGGCCTTTCCATCGAGGACACCAACCTGCCGCGCCCGTTCAATGAACCGAAGCCGGTGATGCTGAGTATCGCCGAGGGCGTCGGCAAGATGCGCGCTGCCGTCGCCGGGCGGCAGGACCCGTTGCTCAGCCTGTTCGCCCGCACCAGCGCGCCGGCGATTTCCGGCACCGCGGACACGATCGAGCGGGTGAAGGCCTATTCGCAGACCGGCGTGGACGCGATCTTCCTGGTCGGCGTCAAGGATCGCGCCCAGCTCGATGCGATCGCGCCGCACACTCACCTGCCGATCATGCTCGGCGGGCTGCAGGGCGACCTGGCGGACAAGGACTACCTGGCCTCGCGCAAGGTGCGCATCGCGCTGCAGGGCCACCAGCCGTTCTCGGCCGCGGTGCAGGCGATCTACAGCACGCTGAAGGCGCTGCGCGAGGGCGTGGCGCCGAAGGATCTCACCGGCATCGCCTCGGCCGCGCTGATGAAGCAGGTCACGCGCGAGGCGGCCTACGAGAACTGGACCCAGGAATTCCTGGAGGGATAGGAACGGATTCGGGCCGGGATCACACGGCCCGTTTCTGTCCAGGCCCGACTTAGCCTGCGGTGACGCGGACAGACGTGGCGGCAGGGCCGGACGCGAACATTTCGATGCGCAGGCCGTTGTCGGCGCCCCACTTCACGAACTCGGCCCAGACCTCGTGGGCGGTGTCCTCGGGCAGGCGCAGGTCGCGGTCGGGTCCCTTGCTGCCGTCGAATTCCTTCGGCACCGGGAACGGGCCCAGCGCGTCGTCGACCATTTGCTGCTTCTTGCGCTGCTTGGCCATCTGGCTGATCCGGCGGACGATCTCGGTGCGCAGGCCGGCGACGAACTTGGTGGCGCGCGGCACGCGGTCGCGCATGTTGTCCGCGTCGATCTTGGCGTTGCGTTCCTGCATTGCCTGGACATAGGCCTGTCTGGCGCTGTCGCCGGCGGTTTTCTGCTTGGCGAGGCGATCGGTAAGACTGTCCTGCACGTGTGGTCCTTGCAAAATGGAGCCGGGCGGGTTTGAGCCGGCGGTTATAGCCGATTTGGCCGCAATCTCAATCGGCCGGGTTGCATGGGAGCCGCGCTGCCGGTGACGGAAAGCCTGCTTCCTTCGCCCGGAAGGCGCGATTTCACGTTTTCTTCAGACGCGGCATGGAGATTGTGCGGAGGCATTGCCGCCGGATCGGGGAACTCCAGACCATGCAGATACTCAGCCGCCTGACGCTGCGAATGAAACTGATCGTGCTGCTCGGGCTGTCTGTCCTGGCCATGGTTGCCGCCATCGGCGTGGGCGCCTCGGTGCTGCGCCAGCGCATGTATGACGACCGGGTGGATAAGCTGCAGGCGGTGGTGCAATCCGGCATCGGCATCGCCCAGGGGCTGGAGACGCAGGTGGCCGCCGGGCGGCTGACGCATGAGCAGGCGGGGGTGCAGCTGCGCGAGGCGCTGCACGCCATCCGGTTCGATGGGGGGGAGGGCTATCTGACCGTGCAGAGCCCGGACGGCGGCATCGTGGTGCATGGCGCGGACCCCAGCCGGGAAGGCAAGCCTTCCACCGCCAAGGACAGCGACGGACGGCCGATCAGCGAGCTGATCCGCGCCACCCTGGCGCACGGCGATGCCGGCACGATCGGTTACATGTTCCCCCGGCCGGGCCAGACCCAGCTGCTGCAGAAAGTGTCGTATATCCAACGGTTTGCGCCGGGCAACGTGGTGTTCCTTGCCGGTGCCTATACCGACGATCTGGACGCCGCGTTCCAGGCCGCCATGCTGCGGCTGGGCGGCCTCGCCGGGGTGATCCTGCTGGTTCTGGTGGCCGTGGGCTGGGCGATCAATTCCGACATCACGAAGTCGCTCGGGGCCTTGCGGGCGAGCATGCTGGCCCTGGCGCAAGGCGATCTGGCCGGCGATGTGCCGGGCCGGGAGCGGCGCGACGAGGTGGGCGCAATGGCCCGCACGGTGCAGGTGTTCAAGGAGAATGCCGGCCGCGTCGAGGCGCTGGAGGGCGACCGCAAGCTGACCGAAACCCGCGCGGCGGACGAGCGGCGGGTGGCGCTGGTCGGCCTCGCGGACCGCTTCGACCGCCAGGTGCGCGGCGTGGTGGACGTGGTGGCGGCGGCCGGAGCCAACATGAGCGAGGCGGCGAAGCAGGTGACGCGCACGGCGTCGGAATCCTCCGGCCAGGCCGATGCCGCGCTGGCGCAGGCCGGCCAGGCGACGATGAACGTGCAGGGCGTGGCCGCGGCGGTGGAGGAGATGGCGGCGACCGGGGCGGAGATCAGCCGGCAGGTGTCGCAGGCCTCGGTGATCGCGCGCCAGGCGGCCGATGAGGGGCGGCGGACGAACGCCTCGGTCGCGGGGCTGGCGGAGGCGGCGCAGAAGGTGGGCGACGTGGTGCAGCTGATCCAGGACATCGCGGCGCAGACCAACCTGCTGGCGCTGAACGCGACGATCGAGGCGGCACGCGCGGGGGATGCCGGCAAGGGCTTCGCGGTGGTGGCCGGGGAGGTGAAAAGCCTCGCCAACCAGACCGCCAAGGCAACCGACGACATCCGCTCGCAGATCGCGGCGATCCAGGCGGAGACGCGCTCGGCACTGGGGGCGATCCAGGAGATTTCCCGCACCGTGCAGGGGGTGGAGGAGATCGCCTCGTCGATCTCCGCCGCGGTGGAGCAGCAGAGCGCGGCGATGCAGGAAATATCGGGCAATGTGCAGCAGGCGGCGGTGCGCACGCAGCATGCCGCCGAGGGCCTGCAACTGGTCTCCGGCGGACTGACCGCCAACGGCGCGGCGGCCAATGAGGTGCTGTCCTCCGCCGAGCGGCTGTCCGACCAGGCACAGGTCCTGCGCCGGGAGGTCGACGGCTTCCTCGGCGCCATCCGGGCCGCCTGAGGCCTCCGGCGGGGCCGAGGCTGGCGTTCGTTCGCGCGCTGGGTCATATCGCTGTTGGCGCGGCCGGGGCTGCCGGCCAGCAATAGCGAGGATGCAACCGGATGCCGCAAGCGCGGACCGTGCCGGCGGACCGGCTGCCTTGGGCGTTGCTGGCGGCGGCGTGCCTGGGGATGTTCGCGGCGTCGGCCAGTGGAACGACCCGCGCGCCGTTCCTGATCGACATGGCGCGCGACCTGGACACCAGCCTGGCGCTGGTGGGCAATCTGGTGGCCGGAACGTCGATCACCTGGGGCCTGGCATCGGCCGTCGCGGGGGCGCTGTCCGATCGGCTCGGCCGGCGGCCGTTCCTGATCGGCGGGCCGGTGGCGCTGGCCCTGTCGATGATCGGGGTGGCGACGGCAGGGGATTTCGTCGCGGTGGCGAGCTGGGCGATGCTGGCCGGCGCCTGCAGCGGCATGTTCACCGGCGCCATCTTCGCCGAGGTGTCCGCCCGCGCCGGCGACGGGCAGCAGGGCCGGGCGCTGGGCTGGGTGATGAGCGGGCAATCGCTGACCCTGCTGGTCGGCGTGCCGCTGGCGGCCTGGGTCGGCGCGTATATCGGCTGGCGCGGGGTCAATCTTTGCGTCGGCGTGCTGGCCGGCGCCACGGCCGTCAGCTTTCTGCTGACCAGCGCGAAGCGGGCCGGCGATGGCCGGGCTCCGGGGATGGCAGCGCCTTCCTTGCGGTCGGCGATGTCCGGGCCGGTGCTGCGGCTGTTGGCGATGGGGATCGCCGAGCGGGTCTGCTACGGGCTGACGGCGGTGTATTACGCGACGTTCCTGCAATCGACCTATGGCCTGAAGCTGAACGCGGTGGCGCTGCCGCTGGCGGTGTTCGCGACCGGCAATATTCTCGGCACCATCGTCGGCGGACAACTGGCGGACCGGTTTCGGAACCGGCTGCGGATTTTCGCGTTGTCCATGCTGGCGTCCGGCGTGGCGGCGCTGGCGTTGTTCGGCTGGTGCCCCGATGTCTACACGTCGGTTGGCCTTGGATTTGTCTATGTGTTCCTCAATGGCATCGCCCGGCCGTCGCTGCTGGCATCGCTGGCGGATACGCCGCCGCATATCCGCGGCACGGTGATGGGGCTGAACAGCACGTCCGCCAGCGTCGGCTGGATCGGCGCGGCTGGGCTGGGCGGCTGGATGATGGGGAGCTTCGGGTTCTCCGCCTTCGGGCCGCTGGCGGCCGGGATGGCGGCCCTGGCCGCGGGACTGGCGCTGGTGAACCGGCGATAGGATGATCCGCCGGCCCGCGCTTTTCGTATTTTTGGGAAGGGTTTGACGCTTAGGAGATTTCAATGACCAACCGGCCTAAAGGATGAGACGATT
>JBBIQA010000176.1:0-8696 GCA_037442565.1 Rhodospirillales bacterium | reverse complement strand
TCGGTGCGGCCGTAATGGTCGCGCGCCTCGGCCTCGGCCTCGGCTTCGGTTCGGGCGACGAAGACGCGGCCATCCGGGCCGTACCAGGCAGGGATGCGATGGCCCCACCAAAGCTGGCGGCTGATGCACCAGGGCTGGATGTCGCGCATCCAGCTGAAGAAGGTGTTTTCCCATTGCCTGGGCACGAAGACGGTGCGCCCCGTCTCCACCGCCTCGATCGCCGGCTTGGCCAGTTCGGCGGCGTTGCAATACCACTGCACCGTCATCAGCGGCTCGATCGGCACGCCGGAGCGGTCGCCATGCGGCACCTGATGGGTGTGCGGCTCGATCTTGGCGAGCAGGCCGAGGCGGGTGAGTTCGGCCACGATCGCGCGGCGGGCGGCGAAGCGTTCCACCCCTTCCAGCGTCTGCACGAAGCCGGGATTGGCGATTTCGCGGATTTCCGGCCAGGTCTCATCGCCGGTTTCCGGGTCCTTGCGGGCCGGGATCGGGGCGATCGACATGGCGTGCAGATCGTCGCGGATTTCCGCCAGGGTGACGTGGGCCTCGCGGTCCAGCACCGACGGCATCGGCAAATCGTGGCGCTGGCCGACGACAAAATCGTTGAAATCATGCGCGGGGGTGATCTTCACCGCGCCGGTGCCCTTTTCCGGGTCGGCGTAGGTGTCGGCCACGATCGGGATGAGGCGGCCGACGAGCGGCAGGATGGCGTGCTTGCCGATCAGGTGGGCAAGCGTCGGGTTCTCCGGATGCACCGCCACCGCGGTGTCGCCCAGCATGGTTTCCGGGCGGGTGGTGGCGACGGTGATGAATTGGCCGGGCTCGTCCTGGATCGGATAGGTGATGTACCAGAGGCTGCCCTTCACCTCGGTGTTCTCGACCTCGAGATCGGAGATCGCCGACTGGAACTTCGGGTCCCAGTTCACCAGCCGCTTGTCGCGGTAGATCAGGCCCTGGCGGTACAGGGTGACGAACACCTCCCGCACGGCGGCCGAGAGGCCATCATCCATGGTGAAGCGTTCGCGCGGCCAGTCGAGCGACGCGCCGAGGCGGCGGAGTTGGCGGGTGATGGTGCCGCCCGATTCCGCCTTCCACTGCCAGACCCGCTCCAGAAACGCCTCCCGGCCGAGGGATTGGCGGGAGATGCCCTGCTCGGCCAACAGCCGCTCCACCACCATCTGGGTGGCGATGCCGGCGTGGTCGGTGCCGGGCTGCCAGAGCGCGTCGCGGCCCTGCATGCGGCGCCAGCGGACCAGTGCGTCCTGCAGCGTGAAGGTGAGCGCGTGGCCCATGTGCAGGCTGCCGGTGACGTTCGGCGGCGGGATCATGATGGTGAAGGGCTGGGCGTTCGAGGCGGGATCGGCCGCGAAGGCGCCGGATTTCTCCCAGCCTTCATACAGCCGGGTTTCGGTCTCGTTCGGCGAATGGGTCTTGTTCAACATGTCGGGTATCCGCAAGGCGCCCCTGCGGCGGGGCGGAAAGGCCAGGAGTGGATGGCAACGGAAAGGAGCGCCCCGGATTCCGAGCGCCGGGTGCCGGGAGCCGGCGGTCAGGAAAGGGCGCGCGCGACCACCCGCTCCAGCTCCGAACGGACCAGGCGCTCCACCATCGGGGGCAGGTTTTCGTCCAGCCATTGCTTGAGCAGCGGGCGAATTTCGCCGCGCACGATGTCCTCGATCGTCGGACCGCCCGAATAGACCTGCATCGAGCGTTCCGCAGCGATCGAGCGGACCAGGGTGCCGACCGACGACGCGGCGGCGGCAGCGGCCGCGGGTGCCACCAGCGATGGCTCCCTGGCCGGCTCATTGGGCGCCGGGGTTGGTGCATCCGCCATGGTTGGCGCGATCGCCGGGGGATGGTCCGGACCCAGGCCATGCGGGGACGGCTCGGGTTCGGGGTGCAACAAGGGCTGCTCCGGCGGTGGGTCGTTCGGGTGCGGCTCGGGGTCGGGCAGCATCATGGAGGCGTCCAGCATGAGTACATCGCCTGCCGAGGCGCTCTCCGCCGGCGGGGTGTGCGCGGCGGGTTCATCCTCGCTGAGGATCCGGCGGATCGAGGCGAGGATATCCTCCATCGACGGATCACCGGCATTCGCCGGTGCCGGCTCCTTCGGAAGGTCCTTGGATGGGTCGGATGAGGTCATCGGATCGAGGATCCCGCATTTTACTGATCAACAGATGAATTTCTGCCGGCGATCGGCAGGCCGGCAAACGAAAATCGGCGGCGCCTCAGCGGCCCGGCTGGTCGGTGGCCTGGTCGCCGGTGCCGATCCACTTGTTGCGAACCGCATTGTAGTAGGCCGTGTCGTCGTAGTAGGCGACGGGCAGGCTGAGATCCTTCGCCGTGAGCCGGCCGACCGCGGCGGCCACGGTATAGGATTGCCGGACCACCGCGGCCAGGTTCTGCACCAGCAGCAATTGTGAATTCAGCAGGGTCTGCTGCGCGTTCAGCACGTCAAGCGTGGTGCGGCTGCCGACGATCGCCTCGCGCTGCACGCCTTCCAGCGCGATCTGGTTGGCGCGGATCTGGGCGCGGGTGCTTTCCGCCTGGGCGCGGTTGGAGACCAGCGTCTCCCAGGCTTCCACCGCCTGCTGCTGGGCGGTGCGCTTGGCGTCGTCCACGGCGCGGGCGGTCGCCTGCTGCTGCTGGCGCGCCTGGCGCACCGTGGCATACTCGGCGCCGCCCTGGTACAGCGGCACCGACACCACGGCGCCGACCTGATAGCCGTTGGTGCTGTTATGCGCGGTGCTGGCGTTCGCCTGCTGGAAGACCTGCCCCTGCAGCGAGACCGTCGGCATCAGCGCGGCGAACTGGACATCCACGTTGTCCTTCGCCGCGGCATCGTCGAACAACGCGGCCACGACCGAGGGATTGTTGGTCCGGGCCAGGACGGCGGTCTCGTTCTGGTTCTTCATCGGCAGCTTCAGCGGTTGCGGCTCGATCAGATCGGGCGGCGGCAGGAAGCCCACAGCCTTCTGAAACGCGGAACGGGCGATCTGCAGATCGCCCAGGGCGCGTTCGCGGTCCGCCGTGGCGCCCGCGAGCGCCGCCTCGGCCTGCGCGACGTCTGTGCGGGTAATCTCGCCGACCCGGAAACGGTCGTTCGTGGCCTGCAACTGGCGCGCCAGCACCTGTTCGTTGTTCACGCGCAGCCCCAACGTCTGCTGCGCCTGGATCAGGTTGACATAGGCCGTCACGGTGTCGGTCATCGCCGTCTGTTCGGCGACGATCAGGCGGGCGCGCTCGGCCATCACCGCATTGTCGGCCTTGTTCAGGGCGGCGCGGGTCTTGCCGCCGGTATAGACCGGCTGGGTGACGGTGCCCGAGGCGACACCGATGGTGCGCAAGGTCCGCTGGTTGTTGTAGATGCCGCCGTTCGTAGCGAGCCATTGCCGGCTGTAGCCGTCCCCGTAGCCTGCCTGACCGGCAAGCGAGACCTGGGGCCGCCACCCGGCCAGGGCCTGCGGCACCCCTTCGTCGGTCGCCCGCAGCTTGGCGCGCTCCGCCTGCAGAGCGGGGTTGTTGGCATAGGACGCGGACAGCGCATCCGTGAGTGTGCGGATACGCGCCGTGCCGAAACTGGCCGGTTGCGGATCGGCCGTGACGGGCGCTCCCTGCTTGCCGGCCGCCGGCTGCGCGCGGCTGGGCTGCCCCCCGGTTTGGGCAACGGCGTGCCGGATCACGGGTGGCGTGGCCGCAAGCGCCACACCCAGACCGACAATCAAACCATGACGCAAACGCATGCTTAACTTCCCGTGTTATCCGAGGGCGTCACCGCGGCAGAGCCAGGCGTCTTCATACCGGCGAGCCTGCCGACATGTGCCACAGCGGCGAACCGGACGCCAATTCTTTGCCGACGCAAACCGCCCCAAGCCGGCCCCGGTATGGTTCGGAGCCTATCGCAGGAAGCCCCTGCAAGGGCTTCAAAAGGCGAAGAGGCATCAAAAAACAAAGCTGGGCGCCGGCAACAGGGCGGGGATCAACGGGGTGGCGCAATCAAACATCGGCTGCGCCCGCAGCCCGGCCGGGGTCAGCTCGGCCAGCACGGCATGGCCGAAATCGCTCTCGCCGCGCTGGACCGTCACCAGCCGTCCGGTGCCCGGACGCAGCTGGGACACGATCGCCGGGGAAATGTCGCGCACCGCCCCCTCGATCAGGATCAGGTCGTACGGCGCGTACTCCGCCCAGCCGGCGGCAAGCTTGCCGGACAGCAGGGTGACGCCCGGCGCCTCGCTGGCCAGCGCCGTGCGCGCCAAGCCGAGCAATGCGGCATCTTCTTCCAGGGCGAACACCCTGGCGCCGCAATCGGCCAGAACCGCCGCGCCGTAGCCGGCCCCTGCCCCGATCACCAGCGCACGATCGCCCGGCAACGGCGCTGCCAGCTGGATCAGACGCGCCACCACCATCGGCTCGGTCAGCACGCGGCCGTTGCCGAGCGGCACGTCCTCGTCGCAATAGGCCTGCGCGGCCAGGGCCGTCGGCAGGAAGCGTTCCCGCCGAAGCCGGCGCATGGCGGCAAGAATGCGGGGATCGGTCACCTTGTTGGGGCGAACCTGGCTGTCGACCATCCGGGTCCTGGCATCGGCGAAGTCGCCAGCTTCATCGAGAACGGCGGCATCCGGCATATCGGTCATGTATGGCTCGCGCTGATCCAAAAGGAAATCGAGCTTATATAGGCACCTGCGACGGCGCGCCACCGAACTTGCGGTCTATGGGCAAGGTGCACCAGCACGTGTGCCAGCAGATTAAATTTATGTGGATTGCCAATCGGCGGCATCTTAGGGCAAACAACGGCCGCGAAGGTCCGGTGGCAGAGTGGTGATGCAGAGGACTGCAAATCCTTGAATGCCGGTTCGATTCCGGCCCGGACCTCCAAACTTCGCTGCAAACCTCACCAGTGCGGCAGCGCCTGAGCCGATTGCGCCCCGAGCGCGCAGCCGGTACGCCGGAAAGATCGCGATTGCGATGAGCGGCCCGCGGCGCTATACGGCGCCGCTTGTGTGGCCGGTCGGGATCGGCGGCACCAACAGGAGCGAGCAGCATGAAGCCGGGCATTCACCCCGATTACCACGAGATCAACATCATCATGACCGATGGAACCGAGTTCAAGACGCGGTCCTGCATGGGCAAGCCGGGCGATACCCTGCGTCTGGACATCGACCCGAAGTCGCATCCGGCCTGGACCGGCGTGCAGCGCATGATGGACACCGGCGGCCAGGTTGCCAAGTTCAACAAGAAGTTCGCCGGGCTCGGCGCGAAGAAGTAAACCGCCCGGCACACGTAACGCGGCCTCGGCTGCGCAGCGGCAAAGCGCCGTCCCTTGAAAAAGGGGCGGCGTTTGCCATTTCTGGGGTGCCGGGATGCCCAATCGGGGTCTCGGCGCTTCACCGGGCCGGCCCGATTGGGCGGTCCATGATCGTAAACCTTGCTCCCCTAGGAGGTTTGTTATGACCAATTTCGACCTTTCCCCGCTGCTCCGTTCGGCTATCGGCTTCGATCGCCTGGCCCGTCAGGTCAGCCACGCCCGCGCCGCCGAGACGCAGGGCTATCCCCCCTACAACATCGAAAAGGCCGGCGACGACGCCTATCGCCTGACCATGGCGGTGGCGGGTTTCCGTCCGCAGGACATCGACATCGTCGTCAAGGACAATAGCCTGGTGGTTACCGGCCGGGTGACGGATGACGGCCGCACCGGCGAGGTGCTGTATCGCGGCATCGCCGCGCGCGCGTTCGAGCGGCGCTTCACCCTGGCGGACCATATCGTGGTCGAGGGCGCCGATATGCGCGACGGGCTGCTCCATGTCGGCCTGAAGCGAGTGGTGCCGGAGGCGCTGAAGCCGCGCCGGATCGCGATCGGCTCGGCCCAGCCGGCCAGTGCCGCGAACGACCAGCAGGCGGCCGTCCAGGCTGCATAATGATCGGCCGCGTGATGATCGGCGGTCTGCCGATTATCGGATTCTGCCGATTATCGGATAATGAGAAGGGGCCGGATTTCCGGCCCCTTTTTCATGGTTTGCGGAAGAAGGCGTCGGCGGCGCTGCGATGGCTCTGTTTGCGGCCGATATCCGCCTCGACCCGGGCGATCTCGGCTTTCAGTTCGTCGATATAGGCGTTCAGTTCCTCGATCCCGAGCATATCGAGCGTCAGGCGTTCCAGCCGTGCGCGTGGCCGCGGCAGGGGTTCCTCATCGTCACGCGCCATGATCCTTCCTCCGTTGCCGCCCGTTCGGCCCAGGCCCGACGCATATCGACCGACAGATATGCTTGCCAAGGCCTACACAAACCCTTGACCCGTTCTTTGGCAAGGGTCATATCCCCGCTCCTCTCGCGTACGCTCCGCGCCCAGTTTCGGCCATTCCGGCTCGCTTCCAGCGTTCCGCGATGTGGCCAGAAGGTGACATGCCATGACATTGCCGCTGATGCCTAAAGCCACCGCGGTGTGGCTGATTGACAAGACCGCACTGACCTTTGTGCAGATCGCCGATTTCTGCGGCATGCATCCGTTGGAAATCCAGGCCATTGCGGATGGCGAGGTGGCGCAGGGGATTGTCGGCTACGACCCGGTGGCGAACAGCCAGGTGACGGCCGAGGAAATCCGCCGCTGCGAGGCGGATCCGGATGCCCGCCTGAAGATGCTGACGACCTCCCTGCCCGGCCCGAAGAAACAGCGCGGCGCCCGCTACACGCCCGTGGCCAAACGCAACGACCGGCCGGATGCGATTGCCTTCCTGCTGCGCAACTTCCCGCAGTTGACCGAGGCGCAGGTTGGCAAGCTGCTCGGCACGACCAAGGACACGATCCAGAAGGTGCGCGACCGGACCCATTGGAACAGCCCGAACATCAAGCCGCGCGATCCGGTGATCCTGGGCCTGTGCAGCCAGACCGACCTGAACGCCGCGGTCACCCAGGCGAACGACCGCCTGGCACGGGAGGGCCGCGCCGTACCGCAGCCGCCGCCGCCGGAAGCAGACGAGGCCGCCTGAACGGCGGCCTCGCATTCGGGTCGGGGGATCTAGTCCCCTCGATCCGCCGGTCTTGTGTTTGATGGTCTCGGGTTGGATGGTCTTGGGTTTGAGGGGGAGGCCTTCGCCTTCACGAGCCCCAATCCTTTCCTAGCCCTTACGGTGCTGGAGACGCTCCATCTCTTCCTTCAGACGAAGCTTTTCAAGTTTCAGGCGCGACAGCGTTTCGCTGTCCGGCCGGGGGCGGTGGTCTTCATCGGATATCCGCGACTCCAGGCCAGCATGGCGATCCTTCAAGGCTTCGATGTGGGATTGCAAACTCATGACGCCTCCTTTGTCGATCCGTCCGGACGGGACGCAAACCCGAGGGACACGAAAGCGTAATACAATCGGCGGTCCCCGCTCCATAATTTTTGTGAGGGCCGGTAAAACATTGTGCCGTGGTGACGCTCAGGCGCTGCACGACCCGTATCTTTGTGTTAATCGGCTTCCATGCTGACCGATCGGGACACCTTGCTGCGCCGGCTGCACGAACTGCGAAGCGAGCACCGTGACCTCGACACGGTGATCGTGCGCCTGTCCGACCCGGGGCCGATCGACCAGTTGCAGCTTCAGCGGCTGAAGAAGCGCAAGCTGATGCTGAAGGACGAGATCGCCTGGCTGGAAAGCCGGCTGATCCCCGACAGCATCGCTTGATCTGACAACCCGATCCAGATCGGAAGGAGCGCAGAGTGGCGCCATTGGTCGGTATTATCATGGGCAGCCAGTCCGATTGGCCGATCATGCGCCATGCCGCGGAGATGCTGACCCGATTGGCCGTGCCGCACGAAACCCGGATCGTCTCCGCCCATCGCACGCCCGATCGTCTGCGCGGCTATGCGACCCAAGCACATGGCCGGGGCCTGCGCGTGGTGATCGCCGGCGCCGGCGGGGCGGCGCACCTGCCCGGCATGTGCGCGTCCTGGACCCGGCTGCCGGTGCTGGGCGTGCCGATCGAATCACAAAGCCTGAAAGGCATGGACAGCCTGCTATCCATCGTTCAGATGCCGGCCGGCATTCCGGTCGGAACCCTCGCCATCGGCCGTCCCGGCGCGGTCAACGCGGCCTTGCTCGCCGCCGCCATCCTGGCCACCACCGATCCGGCGCTCGCCGCCCGGCTGGACGTTTTGCGGGCCGAGCAAACGGCCTCGGTGGCGCTGGAACCGGTTGACCCCGCGGAAGAAGCCTTCCGCGCATGAACATTCCCCAAGGCACGTTTCCACTGCGGCCGAACGCCACCATCGGCATCGTCGGCGGCGGCCAGCTTGGCCGGATGCTGGCGATGGCGGCGGCCCGGCTGGGCTATCGCTGCCACATCCTCACGCCGGAGGAGGACAGCCCCGCGGCGCAGGTTTCCGCCGGCGTGACGCTCGGGGATTACGAGCATCCGGCCACCCTGCGCGAATTCGCCGACGCGGTGGACGTGGTGACGTTCGAATTCGAGAACGTCAGCGCCGAAGGCCTTGAACTTCTGGCATCCCTGAAGC
Source organism: Rhodospirillales bacterium (assembly GCA_037442565.1). Classification (GTDB taxonomy): domain Bacteria; phylum Pseudomonadota; class Alphaproteobacteria; order Acetobacterales; family Acetobacteraceae; genus PALSA-911. The sequence goes on along the minus strand of JBBIQA010000176.1, from coordinate 209 downwards.
CGGTCCGCCCCTCCCCGGCGGTGCTGCGGGTCAGCCAGGACCGGATCGTCGAGAAGCGCTTTTTGAATGATGCCGGCGTTCCGACCGCGCCCTGGCGGCTGCTGTCCACCATGGCCGAGTTGACCGCCGCGGCGGAGGAGATCGGCCTGCCGGCGGTGCTGAAAACCACGCGGCTGGGCTATGACGGCAAGGGCCAGGCGATGCTGCGC
>JBBIQA010000175.1:0-8777 GCA_037442565.1 Rhodospirillales bacterium | reverse complement strand
CTAATTGAGCGGCGAGCCACCCAACTACGGTCCGCCACCCGGCGCGCCCTCGCCCGATTCCGCGCCGCGCGGCCTGCCCGCGCGGCGGGCCGGCGCGCCGCGCGGCGGCGCCGTGCCGATGATGGAGGACGTGCGCGTCACCGCGCCCGACCTGCAGCGCCGCGCCGCGCTGGAATTGACCCGCGGCCGGCTGGTCTTCGCCGCCTGCGGCTTCGCCTTGCTGTTCCTCTCCGTGGCGCTGAAGCTCGCGGACGCCACCATCGTCCAGCCGCTGATGCCGCATCGCCCCGAGCGCCCGATCGCGAAGTTGCTGGCGCCGGAGAAGACCGCCGACGCCACGGTGCACGCCGAGCGCGCCATGATCACCGACCGCAACGGCGAGTTCCTCGCGGTGTCGCTGCCAACCGCCGCGCTCTACGCCAACCCGCGGGAAATGATCGACACGGCGGACGCCGCGCACAAGCTGAAGCAGGTGCTGCCCAAGCTGAACGAGGCCAGGACCGCGGAGCGTCTGGCGAACGCGGAAAAGCAGTTCGTCTACCTCGCCCGCCAGCTGAACCCGCGCGAGCAGATGGCGATCAACCGGTTGGGCATCCCAGGGGTGTATTTCGAGCAGACCGAGCGCCGCCGCTATCCGCTCGGGCGCACCGCCGCGCATGTGCTGGGCGGCGTGGACGTGGATGGCACCGGCATCGCCGGGGTGGAGAAGCAGTTCAACAGCAGGCTGAACAAGGACAGCGCGCCGCTGAAGCTCTCGATCGACGTCAAGGTCCAGGCCGTCGTGCGCGACGAGTTGTCCAAGGCGATGGATGAGTTCCGTGCCATCGGCGCCTGCGGCATCGTCATGGACGTGCGTACCGGCGAGGTACTGGCCATGGTCAGCCTGCCCGACTACGATGCCAATGACGTCCGCACCGCCACGCCCGACGAACGCTTCAACCGCGCGGTCACCGGCGTGTACGAGCCGGGCAGCACGTTCAAGCTGCAGACCGCGTCGATGGCGCTGGACAGCGGCATCGCGCATCTGTGGGACATCTACGACGCCGCCCACCCGATCCATATCGGCCGCTTTACCATCACCGATTTCGAGGGCAAGAAGCGCCCCCTCGAACTGCCGGAAGTGCTCGCCTATTCCTCCAATCTCGGTGCCGCCCATATCGCCCTGTCCGTCGGTGCCGATCGCCAGCGCGCCTGGCTGCGCAACATGGGCATGTTCGACCGCGTCGGCATCGAACTGCCGGAGGTGGCGCGCCCGCTGTATCCGGCCGCATCCAACTGGAAAGAGGCCGCCACGATGACGGTCGGCTTCGGCCACGGCATCGCGGTATCGCCGCTGCACGTGGTGCGCGGCACCGCGGCGATCGCCAATGGCGGCGTCCTGCTGCGCCCGACCATCCTGGCCGATACGGACGGCACCCTGGCCGGCGGCATGCGGGTGATGCAGAAGCAGACCTCCGACATCATGCGCCGGCTGATGCGCCTCGTGGTCACCGACGGCTTCGGCAAGGCGGCCGAGGTGCCCGGCTACTACCCCGGCGGCAAGACCGGCACCGCCGAGAAGGTCGCCGGGCGCGGCGGATACAGGAAACACACCAACGTGGCTGCCTTCATGAGCGTGTTCCCGATGCAGGCGCCGCGCTTCGCCGTCTACATGATGCTGGACGAGCCGAAGGCGAACGCCTCCACCCACGGCTACGCCACCGCCGGCTGGGTCGCCGCCCCGGCGGCCGGACGGGTGATCGCGCGCATCGGCCCGATGATGGGCCTGTTGCCGGACACCGAGGATGCGGCGCTGATCAACCAGGCGCTCTACATCCCGCTGACGCCGCCGCGCGGCTACGTCGTGCGTCCGGTGGAGTTCCCCGGCCCGCAGGAGATCTCGCCGGTCGTGACGTCGGAGGCCCCGCCCTACGTGCCGCCTCCGGCTCCGCCGGTCGCGGAAAACCAGAAATCGCCGATGGCCGCGGCGCGGGAGACCCGAGGCGGGCGCATCTCCCCGGCTTCCAGTCATCCCTCCAGCCGACCCGTCCCGGCGCGGACCCCGACGCTGTCGCCAGCCGCGAGGCCGATACGCGATCCCCGCCACGAGGCGAAACTGCCCATGCCGACGTCGCCCGGACTGATCGGCGCCACCATGATCCCGGCGGCCGCCACGCGGGCCGGCGCGGACCACGCGCTTGCGCCTAGGTGACATCATGCGCCACAGCGCCCCGCCTGCCTCCGGCACTTCCCTGATTCCACCGGCGTGGACCGGCCTGGATGTGCGTGCGATCACCGCCGACAGCCGCGCCGTCCGCCCCGGTTCGCTGTTCGTCGCCATCCCCGGTACCCGCCAGGACGGCCGCGCCTTCATCGGCCAGGCCGTCGCCGCCGGCGCCGTCGCCGTGCTCGCGCCGTCCGGCACGCGATGGCCCGAAGACGTCCCCGCCCGGCCGCTGATCGAGGACCCCGAGCCGCGCCGGGCCCTGGCCCGTGCCGCCGCCCTGCTGGCCGGCCGCCAGCCGCGCCACATCGCCGCGGTCACCGGCACGAACGGCAAGACCAGCAGCGTGGAGTTCCTGCGCCAGATATTCGCCAGCGCCGGCCATCGCGCCGCCAGCCTCGGCACGCTCGGATTGAACGCGCCGGGATTTCCCCCCGGCGCCGGCCTGACCACGCCCGACCCGGTCAGCCTGGCCGGCATGCTGGCCGCCCTCGCCGCCGCAGGGATCGAGCACGTCGCGATCGAAGCCTCCTCGCACGGCCTCGACCAGTTCCGGCTCGACGGCGTCGCCCTGGCGGCCGGCGCCTTCACCAACCTGACCCGCGATCACCTGGACTATCACGGCACCGAGGCCGCCTATCGCGCCGCCAAGCTGCGCCTGTTCTCCGAACTGCTGCCGGCGGGCGCGCCGGTGGTGGCGAACGCCGACATGGACGGGGAAACCTTCGGACAGCTTCGCCGCATCGCCGCCGACCGCCACCTGGACCTGCACAGCGTCGGCGAGGCCGGCACCGCGATCCGCCTGCTGCGCGCGATCCCGCGCCCGGACGGCCAGATCCTCGAAATCGAGGCACACGGCGCACGCCGCGAGATCGCGCTACGTCTGCCAGGCCGATTCCAGGCCGACAACGTGCTGCTGGCCGCCGGTCTCGCGCTCGCGCTCGGGGAAAGCTCGGCGATCGATCATCTGGAAGGGCTCACCGGCGTGCGCGGCCGCATGGAACTCGCCGCCCGGCTGCCCAACGGCGCGGCGGTCTATGTCGACTACGCCCATACGCCCGACGCGCTGGAACGCCTGCTGCTGGCGCTGCGACCGCACACGAAGGGCCGGCTGCATCTGGTGTTCGGCGCCGGCGGCGACCGCGACCGCGGCAAGCGGCCCCTGATGGGCGCGATCGCCGCGCGCCTCGCCGATCGCGCCATCGTCACCGACGACAACCCCCGCACCGAGGACCCCGCCGCCATCCGCGCCGAGATCCTCCTGGCCAGCCCGAACGCCGTGGAAATCGGCGACCGTGCAGCCGCGATCGCCGCCGCGCTGGCCGGCCTCGCGCCGGGCGACGTGCTCGCGGTCGCCGGCAAGGGCCACGAGCAGGGCCAGACCATCGGCTCCCTGGTCCACCCCTTCGACGATGCCGGCACCATCCGCAAACTGGCCGGTCTGCCATCCGCAGGCATGGCATGAGACCGCTCTGGAACGCCGAGGACCTGCTGAACGCCACCGGCGGCACGATGGCGGAGAAATTCGCCGCCACCGGCGTCTCGATCGACACCCGCACGCTGCAGCCCGGCGACCTGTTCATCGCCCTGGTCGGCGAGAACGGCGACGGGCACGACCACGTCGCCGCGGCGCTGGCCAAGGGCGCGGCCGGCGTGATGGTTCATAAGTGTTCGGAAAGCGCCAAGAACCTGCTGGTGGTCGACGACACGCTGGCCGCCCTGCACCGCCTCGGCGCCTTCGCGCGCGGCCGCTTCCCCGGCCGCGTCGCCGCCATCACCGGCAGCGTCGGCAAGACCACGACCAAGGAGATGCTGCGCGCCATCCTCGCAGCCCAGGGCGCCACCCACGCCGCGGCCGCGTCCTACAACAACCATTGGGGCGTGCCGCTGACGCTGGCGCGCCTGCCGCCGGACGCGGCCTATTGCGTGGCGGAAATCGGCATGAACCATCCCGGCGAGATCGAGCCGCTGGCCCGGCTCGTCAGCCCGCATGTCGGCGTGATCACCACGATCGCCGCGGTGCATATCGGCCATCTCGGCAGCCTGGAGGCGATCGCCGACGAAAAGGCGAGCCTGTTGCGCGCGCTCGAACCCGACGGGATCGCGGTGCTGCCGGCCGACATCGAACTCTATCCGCGCCTTGCCGCCGCCGCCCCCGGCCGCATCATCGGCTTTGGCGCGTCGGCAGGGGCGCAGGCCCGGCTGATCGAGGCGCGGGCAGACGCCGAGGGCACGGATATCCACGCCGACATCGCCGGCCAAGACCTGCGTTTCCGCCTGCCCGCCTCGGGCCTGCACATGGCGATGAACGCCGTCGCCGCTCTGGCCGCCTGCGTGGCGCTGGGCGCCGACCCCGCCGCCGGCGCGAAGGCATTGGAAAAATTCTCCGCCGTTGCCGGCCGCGGCGCGCGCGAGGTCATTGCCCTGCAGGACGGCGAGGCGCTGCTGCTGGACGAAAGCTACAATGCCTCCGCCACCTCCATCCGCGCGGCGCTGGCGGTGCTGAGGCTGCAACCGGCCCGGCGGCGCATCGCCGTGCTCGGGGACATGCTGGAGCTTGGCGACCTGGCCGCCGCCGAGCATGCCGGCCTGGCCGACGCGGTCAGCGGCTCCGCCGATCTCGTGTTCGCGTGCGGCCCGATGATGCGCCATATGTTCGACGCCCTGCCCCCCGCATTGCGCGGCGCGCATGTGGAAACCTCCGCCGACCTCGCGCCGATGGTCGCCGGCGCCCTCGCGCCCGGCGACGCGGTGCTGGTCAAGGGCAGCCTCGGCAGCCGGATGAAGCTCGTCGTGTCTGCGCTGCAGCAGCTGAACCCCGTGCGAAAAGACCGAAACCCGGCGGAGCCAGGCTGATGCTGTTCAATATCTTCCGCCCCTTCGCCGACCAGTTCACGCCGGCCAATCTGTTCCGCTACATCACCTTCCGCTCGGGCGCGGCCTGCCTGACGGCACTGTTCATCGCCTTCATCCTTGGCCCGCCGGTGATCCGCTGGCTTAAATCGGTGCAGCACGAGGGGCAGCCGATCCGCTCGGACGGGCCGGAGCGGCATCTGATCGAGAAGAAGGGCACGCCCACGATGGGCGGCGTTCTGATCCTGTTCGCACTCGGCATCTCCACCCTGCTATGGGCCGATCTGCGCAATTCCTATGTCTGGGCGGTGATGTTCGTCACCTTCGGCTACGGCCTGCTCGGCTTCTTCGACGACTACCAGAAGCTGTCCAAACGCAACCATCGCGGCATCTCCGGCCGCGTCAAGATGATCGTGCAGGCGGTGATCGGCCTGATCGCGGGCATCTGGATCGTCCAGCTCAATCACTCCGCGCTCGGCACCACGCTCACCTTCCCGGTCTTCAAGGACCTGTTGCTGCCGCTCGGCTTTCTGTTCCCGGTTTTCGCGATGTTCGTGATGCAGGGCAGTTCCAACGCGGTGAACCTGACCGACGGGCTCGACGGCCTGGCGATCGTGCCCACCATCATCGCCGCCGGCGTGTTCGCCCTGATCGCCTACATCGTCGGCAACCGCATCTTCGCCGACTACCTGCAACTCAATCCGGTGCCCGGGGTCGGCGAACTGGCGGTGTTCTGCTCGGCCCTGATCGGCGCCGGGCTTGGCTTTCTGTGGTTCAACACGCCGCCCGCCGCGGTGTTCATGGGCGACACGGGCAGCCTCGCGCTCGGCGGCGCGCTCGGCGCGGTGGCGGTGGCGACCAAGCACGAGATCGTGCTGATGATCGTCGGCGGGCTGTTCGTGGTCGAGACGGTGTCGGTGATCATCCAGGTGTTCTGGTACAAGCGCACCGGGCGGCGGGTGTTCCTGATGGCGCCGCTGCACCATCACTTCGAAAAGAAGGGCTGGGCCGAACCCACCATCGTGATCCGCTTCTGGATCATCTCCATGATCCTGGCCCTGATCGGCCTTGCCACGTTGAAAATCCGATGACCCCCTCCCCGGCACCCCCTTCCCGGAAACCCTTTTCGCGGGCCAGGTCTTCGCCGTCGTCGGCCTCGGGCGCAACGGACTGCCGGCGGCGAACGCCCTGATCGCCATGGGGGCCGACGTGCTGGTCTGGGACGACAGCGGCCCCACGCGTGCCGCCGCCGCCAATGCCGGCCTCGCGGTCGGCGATCCGTCGCGCAGTTCCAAGCACTTCCATGCCCTCGTGCTGTCCCCGGGCATCCCGCATCTGTGGCCCAAGCCGCATCCGATCGCGATCTGGGCGCACGAGAACACCGTGCCGATCTTCTCAGACGCGGAATTGCTGTTTCATGCCGTGCTCGCCAGCGGCTCGCGCGCGCGGTTCGCCGGCATCACCGGCACCAACGGCAAATCCACCACGACCGCGCTGCTCGCCCATATCCTGAGCACCGCCGGGGTGCCGAACGCCGCCGGCGGCAATCTCGGCCCCGCCGCCCTCGCGCTGCCTCGGCTCGGCGATGACGGGGTCTATGTCCTCGAGATGTCGTCTTACATGTTGGAGCGAATCGCCTCGCTCCGGTTCGATGTGGCGGCCATGCTCAATCTCAGCGCCGATCACCTCGACCGCCATCGCGACATGGCCGGCTACGCCATGGCGAAGCGGGCGATCTTCGGCCGCCAGGGCCCGAACAACCTTGCCGTGATCGGCGTCGACGATCCCGCCAGCCGGACCATGGCGACGGCGCTGCGCCGCCACGCCGCCCCGGTGATCACGATCTCCGGCAATGCCTCGCCGGGTCATCCGGCCGACATCCGGTGCGAGATGGGCGTCCTGCGCGACCGCACCGGCCCGATCCTGCGCATGGCGGACGCCGCAGCGCTGCCGGGCTCGCACAACGCCCAGAACGCCGCCGCCGCCAGTGCGATGGCCCTGCATCTCGGCGTTTCCCGCCAGGACATCGCCCGCGGCATTGCCAGCTTCCCTGGCCTCGCGCATCGCCAGCAACTGGTCGGCACCCGACACGGGATCGCCTTCGTCAACGACAGCAAGGCCACCAACGCGGATGCCGCCGCCCGCGCGCTCGCCTGCTACCCGAACCTCGTTTGGATCGCCGGCGGCATCGCCAAGGAGGGCGGCATCGAGGCGCTGGCGCCCTGGTTCCAGCACATCGCCCACGCCGTGCTGATCGGCCGCGACGCGCCGATGCTGGCGGCGACGCTGGACGCCCACTCGATCCCCTACACGCTCGCCGGCACGCTCGAGGCCGCGGTTCCGGCCGCCCTCGCCGCCGCCCGCGCGCTGGGCGCCGGCACCGTGCTGCTCTCTCCGGCCTGCGCCAGCTTCGACCAGTTCACCGGTTTCGATGCGCGCGGCGACCGCTTCCGCGAACTCGTCGCCGCCCTCGCCCGCGCGGGGGACGTCTGATGGCCACGCTGTCGCGCGCCGACAACTCCACCCTCGGCCGCTGGTGGTGGACGATCGACCGCTGGACGCTCGGCGCCGTCGGCACGCTGATCGGCGTCGGCTACATCATGATGCTGGCGGCAAGCCCGGCGGTGGCCGAGCGCATTGGCCAGTCGCGCGACATCTTCATCCTCAAGCAGGTCGTGTTCCTCGCCTTGGCCGGCGCGGTGGTGATCGGCGTCTCGCTGCTCACCCCGCGCGAGATCCGCCGCCTGGCCATCGCCGGCTGCATCATCGCCCTGCTGCTGACCGCCTTCACCATGGTCTCCGGCGTGGAGATCAAGGGCGCGCGGCGCTGGATCTCCATCCCGGGCATGACGGTTCAGCCCAGCGAGTTCCTCAAGCCCTGCTTCGCCGTGGTCGCCGCCTGGCTGATCACCGAGGGCCGCCGCTCCGGCCGTACCGTCATGGGAATGGCCTGGGGCACGCCGGTGGCGATCGGCATCTACCTGGTGATCGCGTTCCTGCTGAAATCACAGCCCGACATCGGCATGCTGGCGGTTGTCACGACCGTCTTCTTCATCCAGCTCTACATCGCCGGCCTGCCGGTCGTGCTGGTCGGGCTTGGCATCCTCGGCCTCGGCGGCGCCGCGGGGGCGGCCTACATGCTGTTCCCGCATGTGCAGGCGCGGGTGCAGAAATACCTCCACCCGACACTGGAATCCGCCTACCAGCCGACCCTGGCGCTGGAAGCCTTCGGCAATGGCGGCCTGCTCGGCCGCGGCCCCGGCGAGGGACGGGTGAAGAACCAGCTGCCCGACGCGCACGCCGATTTCGTCTTCGCCGTCGCCGGCGAGGAGTTCGGCCTGATCGTCTGCCTGCTGATCCTCGGCATCTTCGCATTCATCGTGCTGCGCGGCATCCTGCGCCTGCTGAACGAACAGGATCCCTTCATCACCCTGGCCTGCACCGGCCTCATCTCCGGCTTCGGGCTGCAATCGTTCATCAACATGGCCTCGTCCCTGGCGCTGATCCCGACCAAGGGAATGACCCTGCCGTTCATCTCCTACGGCGGCTCGTCCGCCGTCGCCGTGGCACTCGGCATGGGCATGCTGCTCGCCCTGACCCGCCGGCGCCACCACGGAGACCCCGTATGACCGCGGCCCTTCACACCGGGCACGGGGCGGGCAAGGCCGGGGCTCCGCCCCGGACCCCGGCAGGGCTCTGCCCTGCACCCGGAAGGGGACAG
>JBBIQA010000174.1:0-8803 GCA_037442565.1 Rhodospirillales bacterium | reverse complement strand
TACGCGATCAGCCAACGTCGCCGCAAGCGCATCGAGGAGCCATTCGGCTGGATCAGGTAGGCTGCCCGCCACCTACGGCGTGAGCACGAGCGGGCCGGGAGCCTGGCGCGCCTCCAGCGCCTCGTGCGCGGCGGCGGCTGCCGCGAGCGGGTAGCTCGTTCCGGTCTCCGCGGTCAGCACGCCACGCGCGATGGCGTCGAACAGCGCGGCGGCCATGCGTTCCAGCGCCGGGCGTTGCGCGAAGTAGTGGAAAACGATCGGCCGGGTGAGGCTGTTGGACTGGGCGGCGAGCCTGGACACCTCGAACGGCTCCACGCTGCCGGACGACTGGCCGAAATTGACCAGATGCCCGCGAATGGCCAGGCAGTCGAGGGAGCCGGAGAACGTATCCTTGCCAACGGAATCGTAGGCTACGTCGACGCCGCGGCCGCCGGTGATCTCGCGCACGCGGTCCACGAAATTCTCCTGGCGATAGAGGATCGTGTGCGCGCAGCCCATGCGGCGCGCCAGGGCGGCCTTGGCCTCGGTGCCGGCGGTGCCGATGACGGTGGCGCCGAGATGGCTTGCCCATTGGCACAGCAGGCGGCCGACCCCGCCGGCGGCGGCGTGCACCAGGATGGTTTGCCCGGGCTTTACCGCATGCACCTGGCGCACCAGCATTTCGGCGGTCAGGCCTTTCAGCAGAACCGTGGCCGCCATCCGGTCGTCGATGCCGGCCGGCAGGCGGATCGCCAGGTCCGCCGGCAGGATGCGGGCGGAGGCGTAGGCGCCGTAGCGCGCCGTCACGTAGGCGATGCGGTCCCCGACGGCGAACCCGGTTACATCGGGGCCGAACGCCTCGACCACGCCGGCGGCCTCGATGCCGGGAATGCCCGGCAGCGCGAGGGTTCGGTAGAGGCCGGTGCGCACATAGACATCGTGGAAGTTCACGCCGATGGCGGTCTGGCGGACGCGCAGTTCCCCCGGGCCGGGGTCGCCGACCGCGACCGTCTCCAGCCGCAGGGCCTGCGGGCCGCCGAATTCGCGCAGAACGATGGCCTGGGTCATCTATGTCTCCCCCGGGGGAATGCAGGCTTCAGGCAGGATCGGGCCACGATAGCCCGGCCCGCCCGCCGGTTCACCCTGACCGGCGGGCCGCCTGCGAACGGCCGGCTTGGCGGCGCCCGGCGGGTCCATGTGATTTTTCCATGACAGCCGGCGGCGCGCGAGCCTGTCACGATCCCGGAGAAACCCTGCAAAGCCCGGCCCCTGGTGGACAAAGCCGAACGCAAATGCACGTCGGCGCGCCGGGATCGAGCAAAAATGACGGAATGAAACCGATGCATCCGGCCGCGAACCCTGCTAGTCCACGGCGCGGAAGCCAAGGCGGCCGTTGACCTGCATCAATGCGGCCGCTGGCTGACACCGGTTTTTTGCGGCCGCTCTCCGGAATTGCCGCACGCCCCACCCGGCTGCTTCTGCCGTCAACGCAATGAAGCCATAACAGCGAGAAGCCCCATGACCGCCTGGACCGGATTTGGCCCTCTGCAGCAATACTGGCTCGACGCCTGCCAGCGCTCGGTCCTGTTCCTGGACGTGCTGCGCGAGCGGGGGAACATCCATTACGAGCACAACGCCAAGCCGGCGCCGCATGTGCTCGACTACGGCGCCGAACTGGTGCTGGACGGGCGCACGCTGGCGCCGCCGGTGAACTATGTCCTGGCGCGCATCCTGCCGCCCGAGGGGGTGAAAACCGACCCCGCCAAGCCGCCGTTCATCGTGGTCGACCCGCGGGCCGGACACGGGCCGGGCATCGGCGGCATGAAGCAGGAAAGCGAAATCGGCGTGGCGCTGGCGGCCGGACATCCCTGCTACTTCGTCGGCTTCCTGACCGAGCCGATGCCCGGCCAGACGATCGAGGATGTCTGCCGCGCGGAGGCTCGGTTCGTGGAGGAAGTCGCTGCCCGCCATCCGCAGGCCGAGGGCAAGCCGGTGATCATCGCCAACTGCCAGGCCGGCTGGCAGATCATGATGATGGCGGCCATCCGCCCCGAATTGACCGGGCCGATCCTGCTGGCGGGATCGCCGCTGTCCTACTGGGCGGGGGTGCGGGGCAGGAACCCGTTGCGCTACCTGGGCGGCGTGCTGGGCGGCACCTGGATGACGGCGCTGGCCGGCGACCTGGGCCACGGCATCTTCGACGGCGCCAGCCTGGTGGCCAATTTCGAGCAGATGAACCCGGCCAACACCTATTGGCAGAAGGCCTACGACGTCTATTCAAAGGTCGACACCGAGGCGGCGCGGTTCCTGGATTTCGAGACCTGGTGGGGCAGCCCGGTGCTGCTGAACGCCGGGGAGATGCAGTGGATCGCGGATAATCTGTTCGTCGGCAACAAGCTTGCCGCCGGCGAGATCCGCACATCCGAGGGGCTTCGCGTCGATCTGCGCAACATCCGGGCCCCGATCATCGTGTTCTGCTCCTGGGGCGACAACATCACCCCGCCGCAGCAGGCGCTCGGCTGGGTCACCGATCTGTATGACCATGAGAGGGAGATCGTCGCGAACGGCCAGACCATCGTCTATACGATGCACGAAACGATCGGCCATCTCGGCATCTTCGTCTCGGGCAAGGTGGCGACCAAGGAGCACGATCAGTTCACCGCCTGCATGGACATGATCGACCTGATGCCGCCGGGGCTGTACGAGGCTGTGATCACCGAGGTGGCCGAGGACACCGAGAACCCCGAGCTGATCCAGGGCCGCTATCTGTTCCGGCTGGAAGCCCGCACGCTGGATCATATCCGCGCGCTGGGCGCCAACGACGCGGAGGACGATCTGCGCTTCGCCACGGCGGCACGGGTGTCGGAGATCAACAAGGGCCTGTACCGCACGCTGCTCGCGCCGGCGGTGAAGGCAATCGGCACGGGACCGGTGGCGGAGGCGATGCGCCAGATGCATCCGAACCGGCTGCGCTTCGCGGCGTTCTCGGACCGGAACCCGATGATGCGACCGGTGAAGGAAATGGCGGAGGCCGCCCGCGCGTCACGCAAGGAGGTGGCGGCGGACAACCCGTGGCTCGGCATGGAAAAGGCCATGTCGGCCTGGATCACGATGGGCCTGGAGGCCTACGGCAACACGCGCGACACGATGACCGAGGCGATGTTCCTGAGCACCTACGGCTTGCCGCTGTTGCAGGCGATGGTCGGGTTCGGCCCGCAGGAGGGTGCCCAGAACGGCGCGCAACGGCCGCATATGGAGCGCGACCTTGCCCGTGAGGCGACCGCGGCGCGGCTGCGTTCCGAACTGGCGACCCGCTTCGAGGAAGGCGGCCTGGTGCATGCCCTGCTGCGGGCGCTGCTGTATGTGCGGCTTGCCGACGGTGGCGCGGATGAACGCAGCTTCGCGATGCTGAAGGCGGTGCGCGCCGCCCAACCGGAAGACCGGCGGCTGCCGCTGCGGCAGATCAAGGAAATCATGAAGCAGCAATTCCTGCTGCTGCGGACGGACGAGAAGCGTGCGATCCAGACGCTGCCCGCTTTGCTGCCTGCGGGCCAGGGGGAGCGTCAGGCGGTGCTGGAGGCCCTGCACCGCGTCGTGGCCGCTCCCGGCGCCCTGTCGGAAGAAGCTCGCCGCCGCCTCGGCGAGGTGGAGGCGCTGTTCAACGCCAAGGCGATCGCACGCGCCAAGGAGCCGACCCCCCATGCCTGACATCGCCCGCCACGACGACCGCCCGCATGAGAAATACGACCTGCTGATCCAAACGGCGCAAAGCCGGCCTCCGGTCACCACCGCAATCGCGCACCCTTGCGACGACGTGTCGCTGGAAAGCGCCATCGAGGCGGCGAGGCTTGGGCTGATCGTGCCGATCCTGGTCGGCCCGCGGGCGCGCATCCGCGCCGTGGCCGATCGCGGCGGGTTCGATATCGGCCGGTTGGAGATCGTGGCATCCGAGCACAGCCACGATTCCGCGGCGAAGGCGGTGGAACTGGTGCGCTGCGGCCGGGCCGAGGCGCTGATGAAGGGCAGCCTGCACACCGACGAGCTGATGGGCGCGGTGGTTGCCCGCGATACCGGCATCCGCACCGCGCGGCGCCTGAGCCATTGCTTCATCATGGACGTGCCGGGTCATCCGGACGCGCTGATCATCACCGATGCCGCGGTGAACATCGTGCCGACGCTGGAGGACAAGGTCGATATCGTGCAGAACGCGATCGACCTGGCACACGCGATGGGCATCGACGAGGTGCGGGTGGCGATCCTGAGCGCGATGGAAACCGTCAATCCCAAGGTGATGTCCACGGTCGAGGCGGCGGCCCTGTGCAAGATGGCCGATCGCGGACAGATCACCGGCGCGGTGCTGGACGGCCCGCTGGCGCTGGACAATGCGATCAGCCCCGCGGCGGCGGCGATCAAGAACATCGTCTCCCCGGTCGCGGGCCGGGCGAACGTGCTGGTGGTGCCGGATCTGGAGGCCGGCAACATGCTGGCGAAAAGCCTGTCGTTCCTGGCGGGCGCCGATGCGGCGGGCATCGTGCTCGGCGCCCGGGTGCCGATCATCCTGACCAGTCGGGCAGACAGCCTGCTGACGCGGCTGGCTTCCTGCGCCGTCGCGGTCATGGTCGCGGCCGCGCGCCGCGCCAGCACCGCCGCCGCCATCCGCTGAAGGAAATACCATGACCGAGACCCCGAGGCCCATCCTGGCGGGCAAGAAGGCGCTGGTGGTCGGCATCGCCAATGACCAGTCGATTGCCTATGGCTGCGCCAAGGCCTTCCATGCGGTCGGCGCGGAACTGGCGATCACCTGGCTGAACGAGCGCGCCCGCCCGCATGTGGAACCGCTGGCCAGGGCACTCGAAGCGCCGATCACCGCGTCCCTCGACGTATCGGTGCCCGGCGAGTTGGAGGCGGTGTTCGACCGCATCCGCTCGCAATGGGGCAGCCTGGACATCCTGGTGCACTCGATCGCCTTCGCCCCGAAGGAGGACCTGCAAGGCGGGCTGCTGAATTCCTCGGCCGAGGGGTTCGCCAAGGCGATGGATGTTTCCTGCCATTCCTTCATCCGCATGGCCCGGCTGGCCGCGCCGCTGATGCGCGATGGCGGAACGATGTTCGCGATGAGCTATTACGGCGCCAACCGGGTGGTGGCGAACTACAACCTGATGGGCCCGGTGAAGGCAGCGCTGGAAGCGTCGTGCCGGTACCTGGCCTATGAGCTCGGCCGGCAGGACATCCGGGTGCACGCGATCTCCCCCGGCCCGCTGAAGACCCGCGCCGCTTCGGGGCTGAAGGATTTCGAGCTGCTGCTGCACGACGCGGCCGAGAAGGCGCCGCTCGGCGAGCTCGTGGACATCATGGATGTCGGCTACACCTGCGCCTATCTCGCCACGCCGTTCGCCCGGCGCATCACCGGCGGCACGGTGTATGTGGATGGCGGAACGAACATCGTCGCCTGACGGACGGCCACGACAAGGAAAGTTTCACATGCCAGGCCTGATCGCCGTTCTCAACGCCGGATCGTCCAGCATCAAGTTCGCGATCTACGACATGACGGGCGCAAGCGGGTCCGAGGCGATCCTGTTCCGCGGCAAACTGGAGGAGATCGGCCTGAAGCCGCATCTGCGCATCGACGATGCCGGGGGGAAAACTGTGACCGACCGGCACTGGCCGGACGGCGGGCTGGATCACCAGGCGGCGACGCGGGAGATCCTGCAGACGGTGATCGGCCTGCTGGACGGAAGGCCGGTGATGGCGATCGGCCATCGTGTGGTGCATGGCGGCACGCTGTATTCCGCGCCGACCCGGATCGACGCCGGCGTGATGTCGGCGCTGCGCCGGTTCATTCCGCTGGCGCCGCTGCACCAGCCGCATAATCTGGCGCCGATCCAGGCGATCGCCGACGCCGCGCCGCATCTGCCGCAGGTCGCCTGCTTCGACACCGCCTTTCACCGCGGCCAGGCGCATGTGGCCCAGGCCTTCGCCCTGCCCCGGGCCTATGCCGAGGAAGGCGTGCGGCGCTACGGCTTCCACGGCCTGTCCTATGAGTTCGTGGCCTCCCGCATGCGCGAGCTGGCGCCCGATCTGGCGGAGAAGCGTCTGGTCATCGCCCATCTCGGCAACGGCGCCAGCCTGTGCGCCGTGCATGGCGGGCGCAGCGTGGCCAGCACCATGGGCTTCACCGCGCTGGAGGGCCTGATGATGGGCACGCGGTGCGGCGCGCTGGATCCGGGCGTGCTGCTGTATCTGATGGAGGCGCACAAGATGGATGCACGCGCCATCGGAGACCTGCTCTACCGTCAGTCCGGGTTGCTCGGCGTGTCCGGCATCTCCTCGGACATGCGCACGCTGCGCGCCTCCACCGAGCCCGCCGCCGCCGAGGCGATCGCCCTGTTCGTCTACCGGATCGTGCGCGAGATCGGCTCGCTGGCGGCGGCGCTGGGTGGGCTGAACGCCCTGGTGTTCACCGCCGGCATCGGCGAGAACGATGCGGCGACGCGGGCAGAGGTGTCGGCTGGATGCGGCTGGCTCGGCCTGCGGCTGGATGCGGCACGCAACGCCGCGAGCGAGGGCCGGATCAGCGCCGACGGCTCCACCCTGGAGGCATGGGTGGTTCCCACCGACGAGGAACGCATGATCGCGCGCCACACGGCGGAGACGCTGCGCGGTGCCGCGCCGGCTTAGGGCGTTTTCATGAAGAGTGAAAGCGCTCAGGTCATCTTTTAGCGAGCCATTTCATCAGCCTAAGATCGCTTCGCGATTCCAGTCAGGCTGATATTGCTCTAGAATCGCTCCTCCCCGGTCCGCCGTACGGGATCGGGAAAATCCCGATACAAGGCGAACACGGCGTTGCGGACCAGCGAGTTTACTCCGAAATGAAGCCCCTCCGCCGGCTCCGACCGGCCGGCGGCGCGCTGAAACGCGTCTTCCAGCTGGGCCAGGTTCCGCACCTCGATCATGATGTGGAACTCGCCCATCCCGGTCGGCGACAGCCCGAGCTTGCGCCGCGTCAGGCGCCAGCCCTCGATCAGCCCGTCCGCGCGCAGATGCCCGAGCCAGGCGTCGAGCCTGCCGCTGAAATCGAGGTCGCGGACGCCGGGCTGCAGGTCGCACCAGATGTGATAGAGGTCCATCCCCGGCCTCAGTAGGTCCGGAACATCCGCTGGATCTCCGCCGGGTCCGAGGTGCGGGTCAATGCAAGCGCCAGCAGCAGGCGCGCCTTCTGCGGCAGCAGGTTGTCGGCCACCAGGAAGCCGAAGTCACGCAGCCTGGTGCCGGGATACACCCGCCCGCTGCCGGCGCGCGTGCTCTGCACCACGATGATGCCGGCGGCAACGGCCTCGCGCAGCGCCTCGGTTTCCGCCGGCGTGCCCATCCCCGGCGCAAAGCCGGCGGAGACGATGCCGCGCGCGCCGGCAGCGATGAAGGCGCGAATTGCGGTGCCGTCGGCATCGGTGTGCGACAGGGCGATGTCGACGCGGGGCAGGGTGGCCAGACCGTCGATGTCGAACTCGGTGTCGGGCGCGTGCCGGCGCAGCGGATGGCGGTAATAGGCCACCGCGTCGCTGTCGACATGGCCGAGTGCGCCGAAATCGGCGGCCCGGAATGTCTGCATCCGTGCGGTGGAGGTCTTCGTCACGTCGCGCGCCGGGTGGATCTCGTCGTTCAGCACCACCAGCACGCCGAGCCCGCGCGAGGCCGGGTCGCCGGCCACGCGGATGGCGTTGACCAGATTGAGCCCGGCATCGGTGGACAGGGCGCTCGAAGGCCGCTGCGCACCCACGATCACCACCGGTACCGTCGTGCGCAGCGTCAGATGCAGGAAATACGCGGTTTCCTCCAGCGTCGCCGTGCCATGCCCGATGACGATGCCGGCAAGGTCCGGCTGCTCCCGCTCCAGCCGGTGGCAGGTTTCGCGCAGCGCCTGCCAATCCGCGAAGCCGATCTGCGGGCTGGGGACGTTGCGGTACGGCACCGCGAGCACATCGGCCACCGAAGCGGTTTCCGGAAACCGGGCCAGGATCTCGTCCGCCTGCATCACGTTGCCGGTGGCGCCGTAGTTCTGGATGTCCAGCGGCCCCGTGCCGATCGAGGCGATCGTGCCGCCGGTGCCGATGAAGGCAACCTTGGGAAGGGTCATAGTTTCAACACCGGAGGAAGCAGTGTGTGGAAGTCGGTATCGCGCTGATAGGCGTCGGCCACCCGCAGGATACGCCCCTCGGCGAACGGCCGGCCGGCGAGCTGAAAGCCGATCGGCAGGCCGTTCGGATCGAAACCGCAGGGAATGCTGACCGCCGGCAGGCCGAGATAGTTGAACGGCCGGCAATTCACCGATACCGCGAGAAACTTCCTCTCCGTGCCGGGCGGGCCTTGGTCGATGTCGGTCTCCGCCAGCGTCGGCAGAAGCGTCGGGATCGTCGGCGTGGCGATCACGTCCACCTTGGCGAAAACCTCGGCGCAGAACGCCTTCAGGATCGGCCCGCGCCGCGCCAGCGTTTCCACGTAATAGGAAGCTGGAATGGCGAAGCCCGGGTACATCCGCCCGGCCAGGAACGGCGCGTAGTCGCCGGGGCATTCGCGCATCCATTCCGCATGGATGGCCGCCGCCTCCACCCGCGAAACGATCGACCCGTAGGTGCCCACGGCATCCATCAGCGGCAAGGGAATATGGCTGACCACGGCGCCGCGCGCCGCCAGCACCGCGCAGGCTCGCTCGATCGCCGCAACGACCTCCGCCGCGGCGCCATCCTGGAACCAGGTGGTGGCGATGCCGACGCGCAGGCCGCGTATGTCGCCGTCCAGCATCGCCTCGTAATCCGGCACCGGCTCG
>JBBIQA010000173.1:0-8858 GCA_037442565.1 Rhodospirillales bacterium | reverse complement strand
GGCTATTCCACCCAGCGCGGCTATGGCGGCTCGCACCCGTTCGCCGGGGAGATCCGCCAGGGCGAGGTTTCGGTGGAGATCACACCGGCCGAACTCGGCTTCGCCATCGATATCGGCGACATCGAAATCACCGAATGCCAGATGGTGAACCAGTTCAAGGGCTCGAAAACCACGCCGCCGCAATTCACCCGCGGCTACGGGCTGGTGTTCGGCGTGTCCGACCGGCGCGCCATGGCGATGGCGCTGGTCGATCGGGCAATGCGGGCCGGGGAGCTGGGCGAAGAGGTGACGGCGCCGGCGCAGGACATCGAGTTCGTGCTGTCGCATTCGGACAATATCGAGGCGACCGGCTTCGTGGAGCATCTGAAGCTGCCGCATTACGTCGATTTCCAGAGCGAACTGGAAAACGTCCGGCGAATGCGCCGGGAAGCCGAGGCACTCCGGGCGGAGGCAGCCGAATGAACCCCCAGGCCAGCGGTTACAACTTCGCCTATCTGGACGAACAGACCAAGCGGATGATCCGCCGCGCGCTGCTGAAGGCGGTGGCGATCCCCGGACACCAGGTGCCGTTCGGATCGCGCGAGATGCCGCTGCCCTATGGCTGGGGCACCGGCGGCATTCAGGTCACGGCGGCGGTGCTGGGCGCGGACGACGTGCTGAAGGTGATCGACCAGGGTGCGGACGACACCACCAACGCCGTATCCATCCGCCGCTTCTTCGCCCGTACCGCGGGGGTGGCGACGACCACTCGCACGGCGGAGGCAACGGTCATCCAGACCCGCCACCGCATTCCCGAACAGGTACTGCGGGAAGATCAGATCCTGGTCTATCAGGTGCCGATGCCCGAGCCGATGGCGAAACTGGAGCCGAGCCGGGCCGAAACCAGGCGGATGCACGGGCTGGCGGATTACGGACTGATGCATGTGAAACTATATGAGGACATCGCCCGCTTCGGGCAGATCTCGATCAGCTACGATTACCCCGTGATGGTGAATGCCCGCTATCTGATGTCGCCAAGCCCGATCCCGGCCTTCGACAACCCGAAGATGCACCGCATGGCGGCCTTGCAGCTGTTCGGGGCCGGGCGCGAGAAGCGCATCTATGCCATTCCACCCCACACCGACGTGCGCTCGCTCGATTTCGAGGACCATCCGTTCCGCGCCATCCGCGCGCCGCATCCGTGCGGGCTGTGCGGGGCGGAGGATTCCTATCTGGACGAGGTGGTGACCGACAATCGCGGCGGGCGGTTGTTCGTTTGTTCCGATACCGACCATTGCGCGGAACGCCGCGCAGCGGGCCTTGTCGGCGGCGACGGCGTGGCGGAGGCGGCGGAATGAGCGAACCCAGGCTCCTGGAAGCGAGCGGGCTGACGCTGCATTTCGGTGCCATCCCGGCGCTGGTGGATGTGGACGCTGAATTGTGGCCAGGCGAGGTGCTGGCGATCGTCGGCGAGTCCGGGTCTGGCAAGACCACGCTGCTGAACGTGCTCGCCGGCCGGGTGCGTCCAGACCGGGGCGTGGTTGGCTACCGCACCCCGGATGGCGAGTTGGTGGACGTGCATGCCATGCCCGCACCGGCCTTGCGCAGCCTGCACCGGTCGGACTGGGGCTTCGTGCAGCAGAACCCGCGCGAGAATTTACGCATGGGCGTGTCGGCCGGCGGCAATGTCGGCGAGCGGCTGATGGCGCGCGGCGAACGCCATTACGGCGATATCCGCGCGGAAGCGCTGCGCTGGCTGGCGGAGGTGGAGATCGATGCCGACCGGATCGACGATTTCCCCCGCGTGTTCTCCGGCGGGATGCTGCAACGCCTGCAGATCGCCCGAACGCTGGTGACCCATCCCAGGCTCGTGTTCATGGACGAGCCGACCGGCGGACTGGACGTTTCGGTGCAGGCGCGGTTGCTCGACCTGATCCGCAGCCTGGTCGCGCGCCTGGGCATCGCGGTGGTGCTGGTGACGCACGACATCGCGGTGGCACGCCTGCTGGCTGCGCGGATCATGGTGATGCAGCGCGGGCGGGTGGTGGAAACCGGCCTGACGGATCAGGTGCTGGACGATCCGCAGCACCCCTATACGCAGCTTCTCGTCAGTTCGGTGCTGGCGGCATGAGCGGGCCGGTTCTGCGTACCGAGGGGCTGGCCAAGGATTTCACCCTCCATCTGCAAGGCGGCGTGTGCATTCCCGTGCTGGCCGGGATCGATCTGTCGGTTGCCGCGGGTTCCTGCGTGGCGCTGTCCGGTCCGTCGGGGGCGGGCAAGTCCACGCTGATGCGGGCGCTGTACGGCAATTACCGCGCCAAGGCCGGGCGCATTCTCGTGCGGCATGATGGCCAGATCGTGGATCTGGCGAGGGCCGATCCGCGTAGCGTGATCGCGGTACGGCGGACCACGCTCGGCTATGTCAGCCAGTTCCTGCGCGTGGTGCCTCGGGTCTCGGCGCTGGATGTGGTGGCGGAGGTGCTGATCGCGCGCGGCACATTACCGGGCGAGGCGCGCGCGGCGGCGACGGAGTTGCTCTGCCGGCTGAACATCCCGGCCCGGCTGCAAGGCCTGCCGCCGGCGACGTTCTCGGGCGGCGAGCAGCAGCGGGTCAATCTGGCACGCGGCTTCATCGGCGGGCATCCGATCCTGCTGCTGGACGAGCCGACCGCCTCGCTCGACCCGGACAACCGGGATGTCGTGATCGGCATGATCGAGGATGCCAAGGCCAAGGGGATTGCCATTGTCGGCATCTTCCACGACGTAGAGGTCCGCGACCGCGTCGCGGACGTTCTGTTCCCGGTGACGCCCATTCAGGAAAGCGCATGACCCAAGAGACGATCCTGACCAATGCCCGCCTGGTGCTGCCCGATGCGGTGATCGAGGGCACGGTGGTGCTGCAAGGCACGGCGATCCGGGACATAGCACCCGGGCGCTCCGGGCTTTCGGGCGCGCTGGACATGGAGGGCGACTTCCTGATCCCCGGCATCGTGGACGTGCACACCGACAATCTGGAGCGCCAGGTGCAGCCGCGTTCGAACGCGCGCTGGCCTTCGCGCTCGGCGCTGCTGGCGCACGACCAGCAATGCGCCGCTGCGGGCGTGACCACGGTGCTGGACGCGCTGTGCCTGGGCGATCTCGGCTTCGACAAGGACCGCATCCGCACCTTCCGCGAAGGTGTCGCCGACCTGGACGCGCTGGCCGATACCGGGCTGCTGAAATCCGAGCATTTCCTGCATCTGCGCTGCGAAATGCCGGCCGCCGACGTGCTGGATCTGGTGGACCCGGTGGCGGATCACCGGCTGGTGCGCATGGTCAGCCTGATGGACCACAGCCCCGGGGTCGGCCAGTACGCCAGCCTGGACCGCTACCGCGCGCTGCGGCGCAAGGAAGGCCATTCCGATGACTATATCGACCGGCAGATCGCCGATCTGACCGAGCAGCGGGCGCGGCTGCGGGCGCCGAACCGCGCCGCCCTGCTGGCCCGGTTTGCCGGGTCGGACGTGGCGATGGCGAGCCATGACGACGAGACCGAGGCCGAGGTTCTGGAGAACTTCACCGACGGCATCCGTATCAGCGAGTTCCCCGTCACGCTGGCTGCCGGCCAGGTGGCGCGGCGGCATGGCATGTGGGTGATCGCCGGGGCGCCGAACATCGTGCGCGGCGGGTCGCATTCGGGGAACGTGTCGGCCGCCGAGCTCGTGCGTTCCGGCGCCGCCGATGCGCTGGCATCGGATTACGTGCCGGCCGCGCTGGTGGAGGCGGCGTTCCTGTGCGTGCGCGATACCGGCATCACCCTGCCGCAGGCGATGGCGATGGTAACGGACACGCCGGCGCGCATGTCCGGCCTGACCGATCGCGGACGGCTGGAGGCCGGGCTGCGCGGCGACCTGGTGCGGGTGCGCGTGCATGACGATCTGCCGATTACGCGGCAGGTCTGGCGATCTGGGGAACGGGTGGCCTGATGCACGCGGCCGGGCGTGCCTGGGCGGCCAGGCAAGGTCAGGGGGCTTTGCCCCCTGAAACCCCCAGCAAGGGACTCGTCCCTTGCATCCCATTGAATGGGGTTTGTCGAAGAGGGGGCATAACCGGCGTAGCGGTTGCCCGGTCCGCGACGCGCCCCCTCTTCGACAAACCCGTCCGAGGGGTCCAGGGGACGACTGTCCCCTGGCGGGGTTCCAAGGGGCAGAGCCCCTTGGCCTTGCCTTGACCCGCCCGGGCGCCCGGGTCGCGGTGTATTATGCGCCCCGTGCCGAGGACCCGCTGGCCGTGGCCGGGGCGGCGTGGCTGGGGCGGGATGCGGAGACCGGGGCGGCCCGGGTGCAGCCGGGTTTGCCGGAGATGGCGGCGATCACCGCCGATCCGCGCGGCTATGCCTTCCATGCCACGCTGAAGCCGCCGATGCGGCTGGCGGCGGGGCGGGACTGGTTCGCGCTGCTGGACGCAGCGGTGGCGCTGGCCGGCCGGATTGCGCCGTTCGCCCTGCCGCCTCTCGCGGTTTCCGACGTGCATGGGTTCCTGGCCCTGCGGGAGGCGGCCCCCTGCCCTGCCCTGCAATCGCTCGCCGATCTTTGCGTGGCGGAACTGGACGGGTTTCGCGCCCCGCCCAGCGATGCGGAGCTGGCGCGCCGGCGCCAGGCCAGACTTACCGCCGAGCAGGATCGGATGCTGGCCCGCTGGGGCTATCCGTATGTGTTCGAAAGCTGGTTCTTTCACATGACGCTGACCCGCCGGCTGTCGGAGGCAGAAAAGGCGATCTACCTCCCGGCGGCGGAAGCCTGGTTCGCCGATGCGGTTCGGGTGCCTCGCATCGTGACCGATATCTGCCTGTTCACCCAGGCTGGGCCGGGCGCGCCGTTCAGGATTGCCGAGCGGCTTCCCCTGCGCGGCTGAGCGCGGCGAGGAAGCGGCCGACACCCTCTTCCAGGCTCGCATCGTTCATCACCCGCTGGATGTCGACCGTCGGCGGCAGCGCGACGCTGCGGGCCAGGCGTGCGGCGATGTCGGCCGCGTCCTCCCGGCCACGCTGGCCGAGCCGGGCGGCGAGAATGGCCGCCGGCGCCGTGATCTCGATCACCCTGGCCGGAAACCGTGCGGCGGCCGGTTCGATCACCGCGCGCGAAACGTTCGCGACCACCGTGCGCCGCAGCGCCAGATGCTCCGCGATCTCCGTCGGGATGCCATAGGACAGGCCATGCGCCTGCCAGAACAGCGCGAAGCCGCCCGCCGCCTGGCGCGCGGCGAACTCGGCCTCGGTCAGTGCCTCATGTGCCTCACCGCCGGCCGAGGCCGGGCGGGTGATGGCTCGGCGGGCAAAGTGAAACCGCGGATCGCCGGCCAGCCGGTCGCGCGCGGCATCCAGCAGCGTGTCCTTGCCCGCACCGGACGGCCCCACGACCAAGACCAGCATTCGTTCCCCCGCTATCCCTGACCTGCCGGATGGCGGTAGCCTGCCCGCCGCAACGCGGCAAGAGTTCAAATCGGGGGGATTCCATGTTCACGACACGACCGGAGATCGCTGGCACCTTCGGCGTGGTGGCCAGCACGCACTGGATCGCCAGCCAGGTCGGCATGTCGGTGCTGGAGCGCGGCGGCAACGCGTTCGACGCTGCGGTGGCGGCGGGCTTCACGCTGCACCTGGCCGAGCCGCACCTGAACGGCCCCGGCGGTGACGCGCCGATCATCCTGCATGACGCCAGGACCGGCCGCCAGCACGTGATCTGCGGCCAGGGCACCGCGCCGGCGCGTGCCAACCTGGAAGCCTTCGCCGGCCTCGGCCTCGATCTGATCCCGGCGACCGGCCTGCTGCCGGCGGTGGTGCCCGGCGCCTTCGACGCCTGGTGCCTGATGCTGCGCGATTGGGGCACCTGGGAATTCGCCGACGTGCTGGCCTACGCCATCAGTTACGCGCGCAACGGCATTCACATCGTGCCGCGCGTCAGCGGCACCATCGCCGGCGTGCAGCCGCTGTTCGAAGCCGAATGGAAAAGCTCGGCCGCGGTGTTCCTGCCCGGCGGCAAGGTGCCGGCGCCCGGCACGCTGTTCGCCCGCCCGGACCTTGCCGCCACCTATGAACGGCTGTGCCGGGAAGCGACCGGCAGCACGCGGGAGGCGCGGATCGAGGCGGTGCGCGATGCCTGGTACCGCGGCTTCGTCGCCGAGGAGGTGGACCGGTTCTTCCGCCACACCGAGGTGCTGGACGTCTCCGGCCGCCGTCATCGCGGCCTGCTGGGCGGGGAGGACATGGCCGGCTGGTCGGCCACCGTGGAGGCGCCGCTGGGCTACGACTACCTTGGCCACACCGTGCTGAAATGCGGCCCGTGGAGCCAGGGACCGGTGCTGCTGCAGCAACTGGCCCTGCTGCGCGGTTTCGACCTCGGCGCGATGGACCCGGTCGGGGCGGAGTTCGTGCATACCGTGGTGGAATCGGCGAAGCTCGCCTTCGCCGATCGCGAGGCGTTCTATGGCGACCCCGATTACGTGGCGGTGCCGATGGATGTGCTGCTGTCGGATGGTTACAACAACGAACGGCGCAAGCTGATCGGCAAGCAGGCCTCGATGGAGCTGCGGCCGGGAAGCATTCCCGGCTTCGAGGGGAGCGTGGACCATGGCGCCGCCAGCCGGGCGGACATGGCGCCCCGCGCGGCCGGCGCCGAAGAGCCGACGATCTCCCGCCTGGGCGTGATCGGCGCCGATACCTGCCATGTGGACGTGATCGACCGCTGGGGCAACATGGTCAGCGCCACGCCATCCGGCGGCTGGCTGCAATCCTCGCCGGTGATCCCCGGGCTCGGCTTCTGCATGGGCACGCGCGGGCAGATGTTCTGGCTGAAGCCGGGGCTGCCGAACAGCCTGACGCCGAAGAAGCGGCCGCGGACCACGCTGTCGCCCAGCCTGGTGCTGCGCGACGGCAGGCCGTGGCTGTCGTTCGGCACGCCGGGCGGCGAGCAGCAGGACCAGTGGCAGACGGTGATGCTGCTGCGCATGCTGCATCACGGCCTGAACATCCAGCAATCGATCGACGCGCCGAACTTCCACACCGAACACTGGCCGAGCAGCTTCTGGCCGCGCGCGGCGCGGCCCGGCAAAGTGGTGATCGAGGGCCGCTACGGCGATCCGGTGCTGGCCGACCTGCTGGCGCGCGGGCATCTGGCGGAAAAGGGCGATGACTGGTCCGAGGGAAGGCTGTCGGGCGCGCGGGTGGAGGCGGACGGGCAGTTGTTCGCCGGCGCCAATCCGCGCGGCATGCAAGGTTACGCGGTCGGGCGCTGATGCGCCGGCTGGTGCAGCCGGGTCCGGTCGCGGCGGAGCGGATCGAGAGCTTTGGCTGCGGCGGGCGGGAGATGTCGTTCCGGCTGGAGCCGGGGATGTCGCTTAATCAGGCGTTGACTGCGCCGTTGGTTGCGGCGGGAATGCAGTCGGCGGCGCTGACGTTCTCCGGCGGCGTGCTGTCGCCTTTCGTGTATGTGGTGCCGGCGCTGCCGAACGACGCGCTGCATGTGGCGTATTTCAGCAGCCCCCGCGTGCCGGGGCGCGGCGAGGTGGTGCTGGCCAACGCCACCTTCGGCTGGCGCGGCGGCGAGCCCTTCGTGCATTGCCACGGCACCTGGATGGAACCGGACGGGCGGCTGCATGGCGGGCATATGATGCCGCATGAAACGTTTATCCATGCGGGCACGGAAGTGCGCGCATGGGCCACGCCGGACGTGAAGATCGCCGTGGAACCGGACGCGGAAACCAATTTCCCGCTGTTCCGCCCGGTATCGCTGGCCACTGGCGGCGGGCGGCTTGTCGTCGCGCGGGTACGGCCGAACGAGGATATCTGCACAGCGCTGGAAACCATCTGCCGCAGGCATGGCATGCGCCAGGCCGTGGTGCGCGCCAGCCTGGGCAGCCTGGTCGGCGCGCGCTTCACCGGCGGGACGGACGTGACCGGCCCCGCGACCGAGGTGCTGGTGCGCGCCGGGCGCATTCGCACGGACGCAACCGGAGAGCCGCGGGCCGAGCTCGACCTGATTGTGGTGGACATGCAGGGCGCCGTGCGCGAGGGGTGGCTGGTGCGGGGCGAGAACCCCGTCTGCATCACGTTCGAGCTGATGCTGGAGGCTTTGGAGTGAAGGGGAAACGCCTCCAGCCGTGGATGGCCGGCACAGGGCCGGCCATGACGACGGATGGATTGCTCAGCCGCGCTTCTTCGCCGGCTTGACCCGCGTCGCGGCAGCAGCCGGAACACGCTTGGGTTTCGCCGCCGGCTTGGCCGGCGCCTTGCCCGCGCCGCTGGCCGCGCGCAAATCGGCGATCGTGGCGCGGGTGGTGATCTGCTCGGGGTCCGTGCGCAGTTCGATCACCGCGGGCTTGCCGCTGGCGACGGCGCGCTGGAAGGCCGCGGCGAATTCGGCGGTTTCCGAAACCACCTCGCCATGGCCGCCGAAGGCCTCGATGTATTTGGCGAAATCGGGGTTGGTCAGCGCGGT
Organism: Rhodospirillales bacterium; assembly: GCA_037442565.1. Classification (GTDB taxonomy): domain Bacteria; phylum Pseudomonadota; class Alphaproteobacteria; order Acetobacterales; family Acetobacteraceae; genus PALSA-911. Next base: position 405 of record JBBIQA010000173.1, on the reverse strand, counting down.
GCCGGAAACGCGGCCGGGATAGGCGCGTTCCTGGTGCATGCGGATGGTGCCGTACATCTGGTTGTTGAACACCAGCACGATCGGCGCCACGCCATGGTGAAACGCTGTCGCGATCTCCTGGCCGGTCATCATGAAGCCGCCGTCGCCGACCATGGCGATCACCATGCGGTCCGGGAAGGCGATCTTGGCGCCGACCGCGGCCGGGACGGAGTAGCCCATCGCGCCGTTGGTCGGGCCGATATAGCGCTGGTCCTCGGAGAAGTTCAGAAAGCGCGTGGCCCAGCCGGCGAAGTTACCGGCATCGGTGGTGACGATGGCATCGGGTTCCATCATCTCCTCAAGCTCGCGCATGGCCTGCGCCAGGTTCAGCTTGCCGCGATAGTTCGGCACCGCGCGCTGCGCCTC
>JBBIQA010000172.1:0-8900 GCA_037442565.1 Rhodospirillales bacterium | reverse complement strand
GGGAGTGGGCTACTGGTTGCCCTTCAGCAGAAGCGCGATGATCGAGTCGAAATGCGTATCGGCCAGGGCGCGCAATTCGTCGTCCGTGCGATCCTGCACCGGGTGCGGGATGAACACGTAGGCAGGATCGATCCCGAGCGACTTGGCCTGAACCGCCGCCGCGTCGATGAACTCGGTGGTGGCAACGCCGACCGAAGGAATGCCGCGGGTCTCAAGGTCTGCCATGTCATGCGTACAGCACGACGTGCAGCTGCCTCAGTCCGCCAGGCCTTCGATCACCAGATTGACCTCGGTGCCGATCTGCTGGCGCAGCGGCAGCGGGGCGGGACGCGCCATCGTCGGCTTCATGTAGCGCTTCACGGTGATGCCGCGCTCGGACAGCCGTTCGTCGATGCGATCCAGAAACACGTCGCCGCGCGGCTTGGAAATATCGAGAATGCCGACGGTCAAACCGTCCAGCTTTTCCGGACGGGGCAGGCGTGGGCGCACCGTCGGACTTCGTTCCGCGGTGGGATCCAGCAGCAGGCTCATGTCTTCACCTCCTTGGTTACAGGGGAACTGCCGCGCGCGCCGCTGGCAGCCCAGCCGCCGATGATGCCGGAGAACATTCCCGCACCACCGCCGGCACGCACGATCAGGATACCGCCGGGGCGGAATTTCTTCACCATTTTCCCCGTGAGCGTATCCGGACCGCCTTCGGTTATGCCTTTGGCGCCGGAGACGAGTTCCTCGCCGGGGATTTCGCACAGTTCGTGCAGCCGGGTCAGGAAACGCTGCTTGCTCCAGCCGGCCTCGCGGAAGGTGCGTTCATGCTCGGGGCACACCACAATCATCACGTCGCAGGCCGGGGCGAGCTTGATGTTCTGCACCGCCATCAGCGACGCGGCGAAGCTGCGTGACAGGCTCTCGGGGTCGCGTGATTTCTGGTCCACCACGCCCTGCAGTCCGTAGCCGGCGAACACAGTGACCGCGGATCTGCCGCGCGGCAGGCCGCGCTCGACCGAGAGCGGCTCCCAGCAGGAGCCCTCCTCGTCCTCGGCGAAGCAGTAGGTGTATTTGCCGGGATTCCCGAGCGTGGCGCGATCGACCTCTTGCGGGCGGCCGCCGCCGATGTTGCGGATGACCAGTTGCAGCGCCCGGCCGATGGTGGCGTTGGCGCGATTGCCCTGGCCGAGCGCGTTGCCCTTGGCGTTCATCCCGATCTCACGCCGGACCGCGCCATTCACGACCACGACCGGGCCGACATACATTGTGGTTGCCAGCACGCCGTGCATGGCGAATGGCTCGTCCAGCACCGCTTCCACCGCCGCCAGAACCACCGGCAGATATTCCGGCTTGCAGCCGGCCATCACCGCGTTGATGGCGATCTTTTCCACGGTGGCGGGCACCAGATCGGGCGGGCACAGGCCGATCACTTCCTGCGGATCGCGCGCCGTGCCGCTCAGCATGCGCAGCACCCGTTCCTCGGTCGGCGGCACCAGCGGCAGGCCATCGGACCAGCCGCGATCGAACATCGCCTCGATCTCGTCCTCGCCGCCGCCAAGCTCGATCCGGCGGGAGGCGAGGCCGGTTTCGCCATGCCGGATCTTCAGTTTTTCGATGATCCCCGGCTCGATATTCTTCGCGCCACAGCCGGGGCGCGACGTCGGTAAATCCAGCCCGATGCCGTTCAGGCCGGCCACGCGTTCCCACTCGGTGCGATCCCAACCATAGGTGCGGTCCACTTCCTGTCCGCCCCTCATACGAATCAGGGTCGGCACGATCTCGATCTTCAGGCGGTGTGACACATCCAGCGCCGTGTCGTCGATCCGTCCGGGTACGGTTTCCGGAAAATCCGGGTCGTCCTGGGTGTAGACCGCCAAACCTGCCCGCTGCGTCAGATCGCCCAGGACCGGGGCGGTGAGCACGCAGGTCGGGCAGTCTCGCTTGACGACGGCAACCAGGCCGTCGCTTGGAAGATCTGTGTTGGGTTGCATGAAACTACTTCATCGCCGAATAGGATGTCGGGATCAGCAAGGTGGAGTGCATCTCGGCGATGCTGCCGGCGCCCTTCTTCAGAAATTCCTGCCATTCCGGATCGGCCGCCACCTTCGCCCGTGTCGCCATGCGGGCGTTCAGATCCGGGTAATTCCACAGATGCACGGCCTCGTTCGGCTGCGGCGCTTCGCCGGTCCACAGGCCGACGTTCCTGGAGTATTTCTCCCGCACCGGGAAATAGGATTTGAACAGCTGCGCCCAGGGGCCTGCCATGCCGGGATGAGTGCGGTAGATACGTAGTTCGTAGATCCCGCCCGAGGTTTCCGGCACCTTCAGATCCGACACCATTTTCAGAAAGCGGATGTCCTGGCGGACCATCAGCGGGCGGATGACCGGCACGTATTCCTTCATCCAGCGCTGGTTCTGCGCCAGCGCCTTGCGCTTTTCCTCGCGTTCCTCGTAGCTGGCATAGCTCCAGAGGTGCCAGACCTGGTTCAGCGTGCCGAACTCCGCTGTCCAATAGCCGTGCACGGTGCCGTAATCGTTGCCCCGCACCGGACGGCCGACCGTTTCCGCCAGCTTGAGGTACTCGGGCAGCTTGCCCTGATGGAACGTATAGGTCCGCAGTTCGTAGAACATCGTTTCCTCCCGCCTGCCTGGAACGGCTGTTTGGGGCAGCCTAACCCTCCCCGGCCGTTCCGGCAAAGCGGAGCTTATTCCCTGAAGCCGTATTCCGGGATGCCGTCCTCGTTGCCGTAATATTTGTACGGCAGGAACTTGCCGGACATCGTCAGTTTCACCCGGTCGCCCTTGGCGTTCGGCTCGCGCACCATGTTCATGTCGAAATCGATGGCGGACATGATGCCGTCCCCGAATTCCTCCTGGATCAGTTCTTTGAAGGTCGTGCCGTAGACCATCACCAGTTCGTAGAACCGGTAGATCAGCGGGTCGGTCGGCGGCATGGACGGGATCGAGCCGCGATACGGCGCTTCGTTCAGCATCGCCGCCTCGGCCGCGGTCAGGCCGAACAACGCGGCGGCCTTGGCGGCCAGGGGTTTCGGCAGCTTCATCTGGCCCAGCACCGCCGCGGTGATCAGGATCGGCGACAGGCCGCCGATCTCGGAATGGATATGCGCCCAGGTCCAGCCGTGCTCGCGCTTGATGTCGAGCATCTTTTCCGTGAGATCCGCGCGCTTCATGTCGTCATGCTCCTTTGAGTTGTCGGGCGAAGGAAAGCAGGCCGCGTGCCAAATTGCGGCGCTGGGCATTTTTTGGACCAAAAGCGTCGATCAAGCCTCGATTGCCCAGGATTTCAGCCATGATGCCATATCATGGTTAGAAAATAGCCAATTCCAAAGTCGAAAATCCGAAGCATACCGTTTCCCTGGTCTGGCACGGCGGTTGCTCTGCTTCCCCTGCAGCCGCATCGCCGGCTGGGGAGCAGTGCTTTGTTGGTCTATTGTTTCAATTCTGCCCGAACGGTCCTGGCGGGCCGGCCTTGACGCCCATCGAATCCGCCGAGGCCGCGCTGTCGGCCGATCGCCGGCAGGCCGATCCCGCCATCTGGATCGCCAGGGTGGAGGAGGGCGCGCTGCTGGAACGCGCCCACGCGTTACAGGCCGAAGGCTCCCGGGATCGGCCGCTTTGGGGCCTGACCTTCGCGGTGAAGGACAATATCGACGTCGCCGGCATGCCGACGACAGCCGCCTGTCCCGGCTATGCCTATACCCCCGCTAAATCCGCGCCGGCGGTGCAGCGCCTGCTGGATGCCGGCGCGCTGCTGGTCGGCAAAACCAACCTCGATCAGTTCGCAACCGGCCTGGTGGGGGTTCGCAGCCCCTACGGCACGCCCCGCAACGTATTTGATCCCGCATTCGTGCCGGGGGGCTCATCCTCCGGCTCGGCCGTTGCCGTGGCGGCCGGGATCGTCGATTTCGCGCTGGGCACGGATACCGCCGGTTCGGGCCGGGTGCCGGCGGCGTTTGGCGGCATCGTCGGGTTGAAACCGACCATCGGCAGCGTTTCGGCCACTGGCATGGTGCCGGCCTGCCGGTCGATCGACACCATTTCGGTTTTCGCGCGCAGCGTCGGCGAGGCGTTGCGGGTGCAGCACGTGATCACCGGGTTCGACGCGGCCGATCCATATTCCCGAACCCCGCCCTTTTCCCATCTGGCCGCCGGTGCCCTGCCGCCGGCGGCGCGGATTGGGATTGCCGACATCGGGGCCTTGTGTGCGCCCGAAGTGGCACGCCTCTACACCCAGGCGGGGACGCTGTTTCCCGCGCAGACGATCGACATCTCGCCGTTCCTGGCGATCGCCAGGCTGCTCTATGACGGCCCCTGGGTAGCCGAGCGCACCGCGGCGCTACGCGATGTGATCGAACAGGCGCCGGACAGTCTGCACCCCGTTACCCGCGAAATACTGCAAGCCGGATTTGCCCGCCGCGCGGTGGATGCCTTCGATGCGTTCCACGCCCTGGCGAAGGCCAGGCGGCTGGCGGCGGAGATGTTTTCCGGCATCGACGCGTTGCTGCTGCCGACCGCGCCATTCTGCCCGACCTTGGCCGAGTTGCAGGCCGATCCGATCGGGCCCAATGCGCGGCTGGGCACGTTCACCAATTTCGTCAATCTCTGCGACCTCGCGGCTATCGCGGTGCCGGCGGGGATCGGGTCGGACGGGCTGCCGGTCGGCGTGACGCTGATCGGGCCTGCCTGGTCGGAAGGGCGGCTGGCGGCGCTGGCGGACCGTATCCATCGCAGTTGTGTTCGCGATCTGCTGCCGATGCCGGTCTCGGAAGTCTTGCCCGGCGAAGCAACGCTGTTCTGCATCGGCGCGCACATGTCCGGGCTTGGCTTGAACGGTCAGGTGACCGCGCTGGGCGGGCGGTTCCTTCGCGAGGCACGAACGGCTCCCGCCTATCGTCTGCATGCGCTTGGCAACCGTCCCGGCATGCTGCGGGCCGAGGACGGGGCCGCGATTTCCGGCGAGGTCTGGGCCTTGCCGGCAGCGGCCATCGGCAAGCTGCTCGCGCAGGTACCGCCGCCACTCGGCTTCGGTACCGTGACGCTGGAGGATGGGCCGTGCCTGGGCTTCCTCGCCGAGGCGGCTGGCCTCGCCGGGACCCCGGACATAACGGAACTGGGCGGCTGGCGCGCCTGGCTGGCCCATGCAGGGAACAACCAATGAGTGATCTGTTGCAGCAGATGCCCGACCAGGGTGGCCCGGCGCAGCCATTGCTGTCGGTACGCGGCCTGGTCAAGCATTTCACCCGCCGCGCAACCCTGCCCTGGCGGCCCGGCACCACCGTCCGCGCGGTGGACGGGGTCAGCTTCGACCTGATGAAGGGCGAGACGCTCGGCATCGTCGGCGAATCCGGCTGCGGGAAATCCACCACCTCGCGCCTAATCATGGCGCTGATGACACCGACTGGCGGCGAGGTCGTCTTCGACGGCCAGCATGTCGGACCAACGGGACTGCCGCTGAAGGAGTACCGCCGGCAGGTGCAGATGGTGTTCCAGGACAGCTACGCGTCGCTGAACCCGCGGCTGACGGTGGAGGAATCGATCGCCTTTGCGCCGCGCGTGCATGGCCTGGTGCGCGACACGTCCATCACCCGGGCGCGCGAGCTGCTGGAAGCCGTCGGCCTGGCGCCGGCGCAGTTCGCCCGGCGCTATCCGCATGAACTGTCCGGCGGCCAGCGCCAACGGATCAACATCGCCCGCGCGCTGGCTCTGCGTCCGCGGCTGGTGATCCTGGACGAACCGGTTTCCGCATTGGACAAATCGGTTGAGGCGCAGGTGCTGAACCTGCTGGTCGATCTGAAATCCGCGTTCGATCTGAGCTATCTTTTCATCAGTCACGATCTGAATGTGGTGCAGTTCATCTCCGATCGGCTGCTGGTGATGTATCTGGGTCAGGTCGTGGAGATCGGACCGGTGGATACGATCTATGCCGCCGCCGCCCATCCCTATACCGCCGCATTGCTGGACAGCCGGCCATCGATGGACCCCGGCCAGCGGCGGATGGAGCCGCCACTGACCGGCGATCCCCCCAATCCGGTCAATCCGCCGCCGGGTTGCCGCTTCCATCCGCGCTGCGCGCAGGCCGAGCCGGTCTGCTCGGTGCGGGTGCCGGCGTTGGCTGGCCTCGCGAACAGCCACGCGGCAGCCTGCCTGATGGCCGAACCCGGCAGCGGCCACAGCCGCGCCGCGGGCCTGGCGGCCTGAGATGGAAACATTGGTCCACGCCCGCGACCTGCATGTGCGCTTCGTCACCCGCGACCGCACCGTCCATGCGGTGAACGGCGTCGATTTCGACGTCGCCGCCGGGGAGGTTCTGTGCATCCTCGGGGAAAGCGGGTCAGGCAAATCCGTGACCCTGCGGGCATTGATGGGACTGAACCCGCCGCGCCGGACGGTGGTCACCGGCACGCTGCGGGTTGCCGGTCATGATCTGCTGACCGCGTCAGAACGACAACTGGAACAGATCCGCGGGCGGATGGTCTCGATGATCTTCCAGGAGCCGATGACGGCGCTCGATCCCGTGTTCAGCATCGGCCGTCAGATCACCGAGACGGTGAAACGCCATGAGGGGATCAGCCAGGCCGAGGCTGACCGCCGCGCGCTGGATCTGCTCGAATTGGTGCAGATCCCGTCGGCGAAGCAGCGGCTGTCAGCCTATCCGCACGAACTGTCCGGCGGGCTGCGCCAGCGCGCGATGATCGCGATCGCGCTGTCCTGCCGGCCGAAGCTGCTGCTGGCGGACGAACCGACCACGGCGCTGGATGCAACCGTCCAGATCCAGATCCTGCTGCTGCTGCGACGGTTGCAACAGGAACTGGGCATGGGCGTGGTGTTCGTTACCCATGACCTCGGTGTCGCCGGAGAGGTCTCGGACCGGATCGCGGTGATGTATGCCGGACGGTTCGTGGAGGCCGGACCGGTGGCCCAGGTCATGCGGTCCCCGCTGCACCCCTACGCCAAGGGTTTGCTGGGCGCCACCGTGCATGCGGGCCTGCGCGGCACCAGGCTGACGACCATCCGTGGCACTCCGCCCGATCTGGAGCATTTGCCTGCCGGCTGTGCCTTCGCCCCGCGCTGCGATCTTGCCGGGACTGCCTGCCTGGAAGCGGTGCCCGATTTGCGCGGACCGGCGGCGGATCACCAGGCCCGCTGCATACGGGTGGCCGGCGCGCCGGAGACCGTTGGCATGGCAATTGCTGATACCGGCGCACGAAATGCCGAGCCGGGCACCGTCCGGCCGAGTTCCTAGGGAGCGCCAGCTTGCTGCTGTACCTGCTCAGACGTGTGCTCTATGTCGTGCCGATCGCCTTGTCGGTCAGCCTGGTCTGCTTCCTGCTGGTGCATATCGCGCCCGGCGATCCGATCAACGCCATCCTGCCGCCGGACGCGCCGGCCGATGTGGTGGCGCAGGTCCGGCAGATCTATGGGCTCGACAAGCCGCTGGCGTTGCAGTTCGCGATCTGGCTGGGCCATGTCGCCACCGGGGATCTCGGCAAGTCGCTCGCCACCGGCCGGGACATCTGGCCGGACCTGGCCGTGGCGTTGCAGAACACCGCAGCACTCGCGGCGGCGGCGGCGCTGATCGGTTTCTCGCTCGGATGCATCCTGGGCGGCCTGGCCGCCGCCTTTGCCAGAACCTGGGTGGACCGGGCGGCGGTGGGCGTGGCGGTGGCGGGTGTGTCGGTGCCGCATTACTGGCTGGGCATGGTGCTGGTGATCGTGTTCAGCGTGATGCTGAACCTGTTGCCGGCGATGGGATCGGCGCCGAACGGCACGGCCAATCTGGGCCTGGATTGGGCGCATCTGCGTTATATGCTGCTGCCCGCGATCACGCTGAGCGTGATCCCGATGGGCATCGTGACGCGCACCGTGCGCGGCATCGTCGGTGATCTTCTGTCGCAGGATTTCATCACCACGCTGCGCGGCAAGGGGCTGCGGCGCTTCGGGATCTTCGTGCACGTGCTGAAGAATGCCGCGCCGAACGCGTTGGCGGTGATGGGATTGCAGCTTGGTTACCTTATGGGCGGGTCGATCCTGGTGGAGACCGTGTTCAGCTGGCCCGGCACCGGCTTCCTGCTGAACAACGCCATCTTCCAGCGCGACATTCCCCTGTTGCAGGCAACGATCCTGGTGCTGTCGCTGTTCTTCGTGGCGCTCAATCTCGTGGTGGACCTGCTGCAAACCGCCATCGATCCACGGATCCGCCGGGCATGAGCGACGTGGTCGCCGCGGCGGTTCCCGTCACGCCCGCGCGGGCGCAATCGAGCCCCGGCTATTGGCAGGGAGTGCGCAAGCGGCTGTCGCGCGATCCGGTAACCCTGGTTTGCGCCGCGATCCTGCTGCTGATCCTGCTGGTGATTATCCTGGCGCCTTTGCTGGCACCGCACGCACCGTTCAAGGGCAGCATGTTGCACCGGCTGAAACCGATCGGGTTTCCCGGCTATCCGCTCGGCACCGACGAACTCGGCCGCGACATGCTGACCCGGCTGCTCTACGGCGGGCGGGTATCCTGGTTCCTCGGCATCACGCCGGTGGTCATTGCCTTCGCCATCGGCGGCACGCTGGGGGTGATCGCCGGATATGCCGGCGGCGGGTTGAACATGCTGATCATGCGTGCGACCGACGTGTTCTACGCCTTCCCGTCCGTGCTGCTGGCGGTGGCGATTTCGGGGGCGCTGGGGGCGGGCATCTTCAATGCCATACTGTCGCTCACACTGGTTTTCATCCCGCCGATCATCCGCATTTCCGAGAGCGTGACCACGGGCGTCCGCAACCTGGACTATGTGGAATCTGCGCGGGCGTCCGGCGCGCGCGGCTCCACCATCGTGCGGGTGCATGTGCTGCCGAATGTGCTCGGCCCGATCTTCGTCTACGCCACCGGGCTGATCAGCGTGTCCATG
>JBBIQA010000171.1:0-8972 GCA_037442565.1 Rhodospirillales bacterium | reverse complement strand
ACGTGCATTTCAACCTGCTCGATCCCCGCGCCGATATCGACGTGTTCATGATCGCTCCGAAGGGCCCGGGCCATACCGTGCGCAGCGAATATCAGCGCGGCGGCGGCGTGCCGTGCCTGGTGGCGGTGTCGCAGAACCCCTCCGGCAATGCGCTGGAGATCGCGCTATCCTACGCTTCCGCTATTGGCGGCGGGCGCGCCGGCATCATCGAGACCACTTTCAAGGAAGAGTGCGAGACTGATTTGTTCGGCGAGCAGGTGGTTCTTTGCGGTGGCCTGGTCGAACTGATCAAGGGCGGCTACGAGACGCTGGTGGAAGCCGGCTATGCGCCGGAAATGGCGTATTTCGAGTGCCTGCATGAGGTGAAGCTGATCGTGGACCTGATCTACGAAGGCGGCATCGCCAACATGAACTACTCGATCTCCAACACTGCGGAATACGGCGAATACGTCACCGGACCGCGCATCGTGAACGCGGAGACGAAGGCGGAGATGAAGCGCGTGCTGGAAGACATCCAGTCCGGCCGCTTTGCGCGCGACTGGATGCTGGAGAACAAGGTGAACCAGTCCAGCTTCAAGGCGACGCGCCGCCGCCTGGCCGAGCACCCGATCGAAGAGGTCGGCGCGAAGCTGCGGGCGATGATGCCGTGGATCAGCAAGAACGCGCTGGTGGACAAGTCGAAGAACTGATCTGCTTCGTTCTGCAACGAAAGGGCCGGGCAAACCCCGGTCCTTTTTCTATGGGCTGGCCGGCAGCGGCAGGATGCAGGGGGCGCCGGGCGGACCCGCGGCGGTCCTGACATAGACGAAGAAATCGGCGAACGACGTCGTTTCGGGTTGTTGCGGCTGATACCCGTACGGGTTCGGCACGTGCGCTGCCAGCCGCCAATCGGCAAACATTCCGGCGACGGCATCGGTAAAGCGGCGATGGCGGACATGGGCGTCCGGCCAGGTCCGGTCGGTGTTGCTGGCATAGACCAGGACGAATTTTTCCGCGTGGGTGAACAGCGCCGCAAGGTGGCCCTGGAACACATCGTCCTCGATCAGGTGATAGATCACGTCGATGGACAAGGCGAGTTCGGCGCGCTCGGTTGGTTCCAGGGCGTCGAGCCGGAGGAAGCGATGGTTCGGCCGATCCCCGAAGCGCGCGGCGCAGGTGGCGAGGGTCGTCGGCGAGACGTCCACGCCGGTATAGGCGGGCGGGGCAAGCAGGGAGAGCAGGTTGCCGTCGCCGCAGCCGAAATCCAGCACCGTCCCGATCCGGTTGGCTTGGATGAACCCGTTGATGAACGCGGCCTTGTACTCGGCGAGGCGGCCGTAGGAGCCGGCGCCGGAATGGCCGCCGTGCCGGTAACGGGCTTCCCAGTAGCCGGCGGAGGAGAAATCACGCGACAGGACGGACGTGTTCATGGCGTCTCCGATGTTGCAGGGCTGCACCAGGCCAGCCAGGCGTGGCGCAGGGCGCGCCCGAGATTGCGCCCGAAGCGGGGAGCGTCGCAGAGCGGGCTGGCCTTGACCCGATCCCGCAGGCCGGCGCGCAGGGCGGCCAGCGCATCGGGATCGGCGGATTTGCGGACCGCGAGATCGGCATAGTGTGCCAGGCTGCCGGCGATCCAGTCGTCCAGCCCGACATTGCTCATATGGCTGGCCGAATGGCGGGAGGCAAAGGTTTCGCCGGGCAGACTGAGGGTGGGAACGCCCATCCACAAGGCCTCGCAGGTCGTCAGCCCGCCTGAATAGGGGAACGGGTCCAGTACCATGTCGATACCGTTGTACTCGTTCAGGAAGGCGCGGTGCGGCGAGGCGCCCTGGAGCGTGATGCGGCCGGGCGGAATGGCGTGGGCCTGGAATTCGGCCAGCACCCGCTCCCGCACCGGCGCGTCGGAGAATTGATGGGTCTTCAGCACGATCCTGGCGTCCGGCACACGGTGCAGGATGGAGGCCCAGGTGGCGATGACCTGTGGGGTGATCTTGGCCAGGTTGTTGAAGCAGCCGAACGTGATATGGCCGTTGGCCTTGGCGGGAAGCGGGCTGACATCGGGTGCATGCGCCGGCGGGCTGTAGCAGATGTAGCCATCTTCCAGGATGAGCAGCCGCTCGGTGTACAAATGCGCCAGTTCCGGGGGCGTTTCCCAGCGGTCGGTGATCAGCCAGTCCATTTCCGGCAGGCCGGTACTGTGGTTCTGCATGCCGACCCATTTGATCTGAACTGGTGCCAGGCGCCGGGCGCAGGCGGGAAGCCGCCCGGTATCACCGTAGCCGCCGAGGTCGATCAGAATGTCGATGCCGAGGCCGCGGGTGAGTTGGCACAGGGAGGCATCGTCCAGCCCATCGGTTGCGTGCCATGCGGAGGCGATGGCGCTGAAGCGCAGCGCCATGGGATCGGGGGCGGCATCATGACCGAAGCAAATAAGGTCGAACGCCTGCGGGTCCAGGGTTTCCAGCCCGGCGATGGTAAGCCAGCCGACGGGATGGGTTCGCAGGCTGCCCGATAGCAGGCCGACGCGCAGGCGGCGGCCTGGTTCCCGGGCGTTGGCAAAGCTTGTTTCGTGCGAGCGGGGCAGCAATGCGGCGCAACGGCCGAGTGCGTCCAGCATTTCGCCGCCGCTGACGCCCGCGTGATACGGCAGGCTGTTGCACAGCGCGCGCCAAGGAAGGTGCTCGGCTGGGGCCAGGGCAATCGCCTCGCGCGCGATCGTGATGGCCTCCGCTTGTTGACCAAGTGACACGGTAACGTTGGCGAGGTTGCAAAGCGCGGTGACGTCGGGCCCGTCACTGGCGAGGATGGCCTCCAGGGTTGCTTTTGCCTCCGAATGTCGGTGCATACGCATCAGGACAGCGGCATGGTCGTTACGCAATTGGGAGTTGCCAGGGGCCAGCGTGATGGCGTGGGCGAGGGCACGCTCGGCTTCGCGGCCCCGATGGGATCTTGCGAGCAACTCGCCCAGGATGGCCGCCGGCCGGGGCGCGTCGGGGGCCAGCGCCGTCGCTATCTGCAGCGCGCAGATGGCATCATCGCGCCGCCCGAGCCGTTCCAGAAGCATGCCCATTGCGGTCGGCAGCACGGGATCCAGCGGGTTGCTGAAGGATGCCTGTTCCAGCCGGAGCAGTTCGGCCGCCGCGGTATCGGCCGCCAGCGATGCATTGACCCGGTGGAGGGCATAGTCCAGTACGCCGGGGGCCAGGCGCTGAGCTTCGGCGAAGGCCGCTTCGGCGGCGGCGTGATCGCCGGTCAGCAGCAGGGAGAACCCAAGTGCGTCCCAGGCTTGCGGATGGTCCGGGGCGATGCCGCAGCAGCGCAGCAGCAGGGACTGGGCACCCGGGCCATCCCGGCGTTGCAGCTTGAGTACGGCCAGGCCCAGCAGGGCCTCAACCCGCGTTGGATTGACCGCCAGCGTGGCCTCATACGCTTGTTCGGCTTCCTCGCGCCGCCCGCAGGCACGCAGGGTTTCCGCCTGGCGCAGCATTGGTTCGTCCCAGTCCGGAAGATGTTGCTGTATGGACCGCATCCGAGCGAGGGCGGGATCGGTGTTTCCCATGCTGGCTTCCGCCAGGGCCAGGTTCATCGATGTGGTCGCGCTGTCATCGCCGCCCGCGATGGCAAGCTGGAGGACGGATCGGGCTTGCGCCGCCTGTCCGCTTGCCAGCAGGGCCATGCCATACAGGGAGTGGCATGGCGGTTCCGAGGGCGCCGCGTCCGGTGCCGGCAGGAGGGCATTTTCAGCCAACATGGCCAGACCGCTCCAGCACGACGTAGAATCCATGGACCGGTGCGTTGGCCTCGAAGCGCTGGATTTCCGGGCGCAGCGATCGGATGGTGAAGCCGGCCGCTTCCGCCGCATGCGTGAGATAGCCGGCCGTGTGGGCGTAGCGGCCCTGGCGGCCGAGCGACCAGCCGCCCCCATTCTGCACATTTACCGGCAGATGACCATCGGCATCCGGCAACAACTCCTCGGCGGAGAACAGGAACAGGCTGCCGGGGGCCAGCCGGGTGAACACGGCGCTGAATATGTCGCCCAACGCGCCAAAGTAGCACAACACGTCTGCGGCGAGGATCAGGCCCCAGGTGGTGGTATCATCTGAAAGAAAATCCGTCAGGTCCGCGCGATGCAACTGGGCGTAGAGGTCCTTGCCTTGGGCCTCGGCCAGCATGCGCGAGGACAGGTCTACGCCGGTGAAGGGGCCGACACGCAGGTCGGCCAGCACCAGGGCGAGGAGACCCGTGCCGCAACCCAGATCGAGGACTGGGCCGAGCTGTCGATCCCCGCCGTGTGTGCCGAGGTGCTCGAGATGTTCGATCAGCGTGGCACGGATCAGGCCAGGGATGCGGTAGCCGAGCTCGATCAGGTGTTGTTCGAACCGCTCGGCGTAGCCGTCGAAGATCGTGCTCAGATATTCCGCCGGTGCACGATTGGCTCCCGGAAGAAAGCCCGAGGCGGCGACGAGGTGACGCACATACGGATCGTTCGGGCCGAGTTTCAGCGCCTCCCGGTAGGCATCGCCGGCTTCCTCGTGCCGGCCCAGGCTGGAGAGCGCATGGCCCTTCAGGCCGAACACGCAGGCATCCGCTATGCCTGCGATGCGGGCGTCTTCGGCGAGGCGAACCGCGGTGGCGAAATCGCGGCGGCGCACGTGCAGCAGGATCGCGGCCGAGCGCAGCTCGACCCGCCCTGGCGTCAGGGCGATGCCCGCGGCGAGCGTGGCCGCGGCGGCATCGGGATCCAGGCTGGCTTCTTCGGCCGCGGCGAGCCCCTCGCGGAACGAGGGGTTGGTTGGCGAAGCGCCGACCGCCTCTACGAGGCAGGCGCGAGCGTCTCCGGGGTGCCCGAGCTCCAGCATCAGCATGCCCAGAAGGGCCTTCGCCGACGGGTCGGCACGATCCAAGACAACGGCTTCCGCCGCATCCTGGGCGGCGCCGATGAGATCGCCGCAATCGACGCGCAACTGGGCCCGCAATATGCGAAGGCTCGGCTGTTCCGGCTCGATCAGTATGGCCTGGTCGAGTTCGGCGCGCGCATCGTCGGGGCGGTTTTCCCGCATCGCCAGGGTTGCAGAGAGTTCCGCCAATCTTGCTGATGCCGGACTCATTTGGCGGATGGCGGCGAGCAGCGGCCGGGCGACGCCGAGCCGTCCGGCGGCGATCATTTCCGCGACCTGGAGGGTCAGGGTCTCGGAATTGGCGGAGTACTCTAGCAGGTCCATGGTCCGGGCTCCTTTTGAGCCGTGGGTGAAAGGAAGGAAGGGGCGTTAGACAAAGAGCCCCTGAGCCTGGACGGCGAGGGTGGTCAGGTCCGGGGTTGTGCTCGCGGTGGCGCTCGCCGCGGCGCCGGCGGCGATCAGGTAGCGCTGCGTGAAGCTCTCGACGAATTTCGGATCCTTGAACCTCGTGATATCGACTTGGGAGGTGACGGCCTTTTCCTGGGCGGAGAGGCTTTGGAAGGCGATCTGCTGGGGTATCCCGAGTGTTGTCGTGACGACCGTGCGAAGGGTCGGATCGCCCAGTATCTGATCGACGGAAGTGATGGTGCCGGCGCTTTGGCGAAAGCTGAGCGCATTGGACAGACCGGGCGTGGCGACGTCGAGCGATTTGCGCCAGGTGACTTCCGCATAGGCGTTGGCCAATGTGCTGATGACCTTGGGGTTCTGCAGGATCGACAGCCCCTTGTTGGCGAAATCATATGTCTGCACGACGGTCTTCCATCGCGTGTCGGTCAGTTGATTGACCAGGGATTTAGGGTCGTTGGCATTGGACAAGAGCGCCTTGCTGGCGAGTGCCGTGTAGGCGAGTTGATCTCCCAGGCCGTTGGCAGTGAGCAGAACCTTCATCACCGCCGGGTCTTGGAGCAACGCGGCTGGGTTCTTGGCGCCGGTGACTGCGGCGCTGAAGGCGACCATGTCGCGGGCGATCTGGGGCTGCTGCGCGGTCGTTGCGATAGCCTTGGTCTGGTTCTGCTCGGCGCTGGTCAATGCCCGGATCGCGTTACCCTGGCTGGGCTGGCCGTTGATCCCGTACAGCGCGTTCAGCACCGGATCTCCGGCGCCTGAGCCCGATGTGCTTTGCAGCAGTGACAACAGAGTGGAATTGATCGTGAGGTTCACGATCGGATCCTCAGCCGTTACCGGACAGGCCGGCGGCGATGTTCTCGTTGACGCCGATCAGAAAATCGAAATTCGGCCTGTCGCGGTCCATCTCGCGCTGCACCGCCAACCCGACCGAGATGATCGCGGCGCGCAAATCCTCCGGCAGCGTGTTGGTCGGGTCGCTGACCAGATCGATCACGGTCGTCCATAGGCGCCGATTGTCCGCGAGCGCGCGGACCTGGGAAATGAGTCCCTGGGTGCGGGCGGAACGCAGGGCGCCGATGATCTGGCGAAAGATGTCTGCTTCCTGTTCACGTGGGTTGCGGTGGGCGGAGGAGGCCTGATAGGCCTGCGCCGCTCGCGCCATGCCCTGGGTCATGGATTGCATGATGCCGTTTGCTCCCATATTGGTTGCGCAGATGTCGGGCCTGGAACGGTCGGGGGAGAATCGGTCACCCGCCCCAGAACGGTATCCTCGTGCCGGATGATGCGCCGTGCGAGCTTCAGCGCCTGGTAGCAATCATCCGCTTCTGCCGCACAAAGCGCCCGGTCCAGGATCTCGCGGGCCAGCGCGGAGGTTGTGGCGATCTTGAACTCATCGATCAGTGCGCGCGCGCAGACCAGTCCATCGCAGCGTTCGCTGTCGGCGCCGATATAGGCGGTCTGCAGGGCGAAATAAATCCGCCGGGCAGGGCTGTCGGCCTGGTCCGGCGGCATGATCTGCTTGCCGAAAAGGAAACGGGCCTTTGCGGTCAGTTCAATGCGCGTTTTCGTGCGAAACCGGATCGGTGCGCCGTTCACGATCATTGTCTCTCCCTGCCGAAGTTCGAGAACCAGATTGGACATGCATGCATTCCTGCGTCGCGTGCGCCGGTCGGTGGACGCGCCGTTAAAGCGAAACCGGAGCGAATATTTTATCCGCCCCTAACGTATCGTGGTGGAGAGATCGTTGTTGGGTCCTAGGGCTACTTGAAGAGGCTCAGCAGCGTTTGCGGCGCCTGATTGGCGAGGCTGAGCGCCTGCGTGCCAAGTTGCTGACGGATCTGCAGCGACTGTAGCATGGCCGATTCCTGGGCGAGATTTGCATCGACCAACGCACCTAGGCCGCCATTCATCGCGTTGATCTTGTCGCTGTTGTAGTTGACCTGATTGCTAATGTAATTGGTCGCATTGCCGTAAGTGTTCATCTGGGTGCCGAGACTATTGAGTTGGGTCATGAACGCACCGGTTGCCGTGATCGCGGCGGCTGACAGGGTCGCGCTGGCCAGGGTCGTCGCGCCCAGCGCGAGCTTGGTATACATCGCCGATCCGCCAAAGGTGGCGATGCCATAGGTGGCGCCGGTTTCGTTCGTCGTGACGGCGACCCTCGAGAAGGTTCCGCTGCTGCCGGTGATGTTGCCGATCAGCGTTTTGCCGTTGTAGCTGGCGTTCTGAACGTCCGACTTCACGTTGGCGAGCAGCGAATTATACTGCGCCGTGTACTGCGTGCGCTGGGTACCGCTGGTATTGCCGTTCGCGAGACTGACCAGCACGTTGCGCATGCTCGTCATAAGCGTGGAGACATCGTTCAAAGCCGCGGATGTCGTGGACAGAAGCCCCTGGACGCCGCCCAGCTGCTGATTGGCGCTGGTCAGGGAGCTGACGTCCGACCGCACGCGCTGAGCCACAGCATAGGCCGCGCCGTCGTCAGTGGCGTCGGCCACGCGGTAGCCGGTGGAGATCCGCTTCTGGGTCGCGGCCAGCTGCGTGTTGGTCATGTTCAGTGACTGCAGCGCCACCATGGCGTTCAGGTTGGTGTTTACCGAATTCAGGGACATGGTATCTTACCTTGTTGATCCAAGCGTTGCACAGTTTCTGCGTTTTGCAGGTGTGACCCTATACTGAGGGTCTTGGGTTAATGGCGGGTGAAGCGGTGATGGAATTTCATCAGCCGAGTGGCATGAATTTGACCAAAGACAGGGACGAATAGCTGGAGATCAGCTGGTAGGAGGACTGCATCTGCGTCTGGACAAGTTGCAGCTGTGACAAGGCTGCTGCCATGTCCACGTCCTGTACCGACGATACCTGGGTGGTGAGAGCCGTGACCGTATCGGATAGCGAGGCCCGGGTTTTGGTCAGGCTGGCCTGGGTGTTTCCGAGATTGCCGGCATCCGAAGCCATCGCGGTGATTGCGTTGCCCAGCGAGGCGTTGGTGTCGGTGATCAGGCCCTGCAGACCGCTGACGCCGCTCATGCCCCCGGTCAGGGAGCCGATGGTGGCGAGGCTGCGCAGCAAATCGCGCATGTAGGAGCCGGTGGTGGAGGTGCCCGGCGAAATCACGCTGGCGTTGGCGCTGGCCAGCAGGCCGACCTGAACACGTTGTGTTTCGCTGACCTGGACGGTTGGGATCTGCGGCTGCAGCGTGGCCGCGGGTTGGGATTGGGAAGCCGAGAACGGCGATGTGCCGACCGCGTTGGACGATGCGATGGTAAGGGTAGCCGCGGCCGTCACGGCAGCGCCGCCGACCGCCAGGCCGCCGACCGCCGTGTTGATCTGGCTATAGAAGCCGGAGGAGAGGATTCCGTCGGGGTTGGGTACGGGCGGATTGGCGCTGTCCTGTCCGGCGAAGATGTAGCGGTCGCCATTTTTGGTATCCAGCAGGTTGGCAACCTGTTGCAGGGCGCTGCGCGCCTGCGCGGCAACGCTGTCGATCTCGGAACTGGGCGAGTTGTTGAGATTGGGCAGTTGGGAAAAGAGGTTGTTGGCGATCTGCTGGATCTGGCTCATGGCGGTTTGCGTGAGATCCATGCTGCCTGCCGCAGCGTCGATATTCGCCTGCCAGGCCTTGGCGTGCGTGATCTGCGGGCCGAGATCGAGCGACACCTGCGCTCCCGCATCCAGCCCGGCATAGGT
>JBBIQA010000170.1:0-9031 GCA_037442565.1 Rhodospirillales bacterium | reverse complement strand
CTAGTGGAAAAGTTGTCTTATCGCAGGCCGAGCCCGCGCGCGATGATGCCGCGCAGGATTTCCCGCGTGCCGCCACGCAGGCTGAAGGATGGCGCATGCAGCATCACGTGCGACAGCACCGCCAGGTAGTTCTGCGTCGATTCCGCCTGCGGCTCGGCCTCCACCAGCAGGCGCGCGATCTCCGGCGTTTCCTGTTCCAGCACGGCGCCGAGGTCCTTCACCAGCGCCGCCTGCGTCGCCGGATTCTCGCCCGCCTGCAGCATCCCCGCGACCGAGCGCGACAGCCGGCGCAGCGTCATCATGTGGGCGGACAGCCGCCCGATCGCGACCTGCGCGGTTGGCGAGGGGTTGCTGCCAAGTGCCCGGATCAGTTCCACGAGCAGCGTGAAAGAGGAAAGAAACCGTTCCGGGCCGCTGCGTTCCAGCGCCAGCTCGCTGGTCACCTGGTTCCAGCCATCGCCCTCGCGGCCCAGCAGCGCCGATTGCGGCAGGAAGGTATCGGTGAACACCACCTCGTTGAAATGATGCTCGCCGGTATGGGCATAGATCGGGCTGATCTTGATGTTTTCCGTTTTATGCAGATCGACGACGAACTGGCTGACGCCGCCGTGCCGGTCCGCGGCGTCCGGCGCGCCGGTGCGGCAGAACAGGATCATGTAGTGCGATTTGTGCGCGAACGACGTCCAGACCTTGGTGCCGTTCACCAGGTACCCGCCCTGCACGGCGGTGGCCCGGGTGCGCGTGGCCGCGAGGTCCGAGCCGCTGTCGGGCTCGCTCATGCCGATGCAGAAGAACGCCTCGCCGGCGGCGATCTTCGGCAGGATCTCGCGCTTCTGTTCCTCCGTGCCCTTGCGGAAGATCAACGGGCCGGATTGCCGGTCGGCGATCCAGTGCGCGGAAACCGGCGCGCCGGCGGCCAGCATTTCCTCCAGCACCACGTAGCGTTCCAGCGCGCTGCGCTCGTGCCCGCCATATTGCTTCGACCAGGACATGCCGATCCAGCCGCGCTCACCCATCTTGCGGGAGAATTCCGGCGAATGGCCGTTCCAGCTTTCCGCCCGTTCGCGCGCGCTGTAGCGCGGCATCTCGCTGGCCAGGAACTCGCGGATTTCCGCCCGCAGCGTCTCGGCTTCGGGGGAGGGCGGCGGCGGGGCGAAGGTAAAGGCGTTCATGGCAAGGGTTCCTCCTGGCGGGCGGGGCGAGCATACCAGCCGGTAGCGGGTGAGCAACTGCGGTCAAGTACGCTAATCTCACGGAACCGAACCGGAGAGGTGCCTTGCCCGACACGAACCTGCCCGCCACGAACCTGCCCGCCTTGGGCAAATTCCGCGACCCCTACATCACCGCGAAGGGGGAGCGCCGAGCCTCGGTCGCACTCGGCGCGCTGGAAACGCTGTGGTTCAACACCGGCACGCTGTGCAACGTCACCTGCCGCAACTGCTACATCGAATCTTCCCCCCGCAACGACCGGCTGGCCTATCTGAGCCTGGACGAGGTCCGCGCCTACCTGGACGAGATCGCCCGCGACCGCCTGGGAACGAAGCGGATCGGCTTCACCGGCGGCGAGCCGTTCATGAACCCCGCTTTGCCGGACATGCTGGACCTGGTCCTGGAACACGGCTTCGAGGCGCTGGTGCTGACCAATGCGATGCGGCCGATGCGCAAGCTGCGCGACCGGCTGCTGGCCCTGCGCCGCCATGGCGATGCCCTGACCATCCGCGTGTCGATCGACCACCACACAAGCCCCGTGCACGAACAGGAACGCGGCCCGCGCAGCTGGGCGCCGACGATCGAGGGGCTGCGCTGGCTCGCCGGGCAGGGCTTCCGCGTCCACGTCGCCAGCCGCCGCTTCACCGATGAGACGGAGGACGAACTGCGCGCCGGCTTCGCCCGACTGTTCGAGGAACTCAACGTCCCGATCGACGCGAGCGACCCGGTGGCGCTGACGCTGTTCCCGGAGATGGACCTGGCCGTGGACGTGCCCGAGATCACCGAGGCCTGCTGGGGCATCCTGCACAAATCGCCGGCGGACGTGATGTGCGCGTCCTCGCGCATGGTGGTGAAGCGCCGGGGCGCGCCCGCGCCCACGGTGGTCGCCTGCACCCTGCTGCCCTACGACCCGGTGTTCGAGTTGGGGACGACCTTGCGCGATGCCGCCGGAGACGTGAAGCTGAACCATCCGCATTGCGCCAAGTTCTGCGTGCTCGGAGGAGCCGCCTGCAGTCGGGGTTGAAACAACCAAGAAGGCCGAGAATGTACCTGAATACATTTGCCCAGAGCACCCAGCCGCTGGACATGACGGCGACCGACGAATTCCGCAGCCTGCTGACCAGTGCCGCCGATCTGGCCATTCCGCACGCGCCGGCGGTGCCCTATCGTTCGTGCAACATCGTCCTGCGCCAGCAGCGCTTCCACTATCTCGAATGGGGCCACCCGGACGCGCCGCCGATCGTGCTGCTGCATGGCGGCCACCAATCGGCGCATTCCTGGGACCTGGTCAGCCTGCACCTGGCGCAGAACCACCGCGTCCTGGCGCTGGACCAGCGCGGCCACGGCGACAGCGAATGGTCGCGCGACGTGAACTACTCCAACCACACCATGGCGCTGGACGCCGGCGCCTTCATGGACGCGTTGAGCCTGGAGCGGCCGATCCTGATGGGCCACTCCATGGGCGGGCGGAACTCCTTGCTGCTGACCAAGGAAAACCCGTCCCGCCTGCGTGCCCTGGTGGTGGTGGATATCGGTCCGGAGATCTCCGACGAGGGCCGAAAGGCGATCGCCGGGTTCGTGCGCACCAACCAGGAATTCGACGACCTCGAGCATTTCGTTGCGAATGTCCGGAAATACGATCCGTACCGCCCGCGCGAGCACATCGAGCGCACGGTGAAATACAACATGCTGCAACGCTCGGACGGCAAGTTCGTCAGCAAGTGCGATTCCACGCCGCGCCGCCTCGGCATTTTGCACGGCGGCGGCGCGCAGGACAATGTCAGCCTGGAGGATGCCGGCAGGTTCCACCTGCCGGTGCTGGTGGTGCGCGGGGCCGACTCCAACATCCTGACCCAGGATGCCGCCGAACGCTTCCGCGACGCCTTGCCGCGCGGCATTCTCGCGGTCGTTCCCAATTGCGGCCACAACGTCCACGGCCAGAACACGCTGGGCTTCATCGGTGCCATCGGCGCGTTTCTCGCGGGGCTGGAACCATGACCCAAGCCGAAAAGGCCGAAAAGTTCCGCGCCCTGCACCAGGGGCCGGGCGCCTTCGTCATCGCCAATCCCTGGGATGTCGGCTCCGCCCGCATCCTCGCCGGCCTCGGCTTTCCCGCCCTCGCCACCTCCAGCGGCGCCTTCGCCGGCACGCTCGGCCGGCGTGACGGCCGCGTGACCCGCGACGAGGCCCTGGCGCATGCCCGCGCCGTCGCCGCGGCGGTGGACGTTCCGGTCTCGGCCGATCTCGAGAACGGCTTCGGCCACGCGCCGTCCTTTGCCGCCGAGACCGTTCGCCTCGCCGCCGCCACCGGCCTGGTCGGCTGCTCGATCGAGGACGCCACCGGCGAAAAGGACCGCCCGCTCTACGACTTCGCCACGGCGGTGGAACGCGTCGCCGCGGCGGCGCAGGCCGCCCGCTCGGTCGGCTTCGGCTTCACCCTGACAGCCCGCAGCGAGAACTTCCTGCGCGGCAATCCCAATCTCGACGACACCATCCGCCGTTTGCAGGCCTTCGCCGAGGCCGGCGCGGACGTGCTGATGGCGCCGGGCCTGCCGGACCTGGCCGCGGTAAAGGCGGTCTGCGCCGCGGTTTCCCGGCCGGTGAACTTCATGGCCGGCATCCGCGGCAAAACCTTCACCACGGCCGAACTCGCCGAGGCCGGCGTGCGCCGGATCAGCCTGGCAACCTCACTCTATCGCGCGGCGATGTCCGGCCTCGTCATGGCGGCGCAGGAGGTCCTGGACGACGGCGAGTTCGGCTATCTGGAAACCACGATGACGACGCCGGAGCTGAACGCCTACCTGCCGGACTGAGGCAGCGTCTGTCCGCCGGAGGCGGATAAACAGACGCGAAAACAACGAGCTGGAGTCTGTCAGGGCTTCAATGAAGCCCTGACAGACTCTAGCCGGCCGGATGCAGCGTCCAGGCGGTCTCGCCGGCGGTGGGCGGCTGGCACAGGATCGGCACCGCGTTGGGCGTGCGGACGTTCGGTTCCAGCCCCATCGCCTGGCGCAGGGCGCGAAACAGCGCGCCATGCGCAACCACCAGCACCGGGGCCGGATGTGCCACGCAACGGTTGACCGCCGCCACCGCGCGCCGGCGCAGGTCGGCGAACGCCTCGGCCCCTTCCGGCGTCATGTGGCCCTCCACCCAGTGGGCGAAC
Organism: Rhodospirillales bacterium; assembly: GCA_037442565.1. Taxonomy (GTDB): domain Bacteria; phylum Pseudomonadota; class Alphaproteobacteria; order Acetobacterales; family Acetobacteraceae; genus PALSA-911. Next base: position 4,659 of record JBBIQA010000170.1, on the reverse strand, counting down.
CATTCCGACATCGGCTTGCCCTCCTGCACGCCGAAGGCGACCTCGCGCAGGCCCTCGTCGAGCGCCACCGGCAGGCCGAGCGCCTCCCCGGCGTATTCGGCGGTCACCCGCGCGCGAGACAGGGGGGACGCGACGATGGTCGCGATCCCCCGCCCCAGCAGCTTGCCCGCCGCCGAGCGGGCCTGCGCCAGCCCGGTCTCGTTCAGCGGGATGTCGACATTGCCCTGTGACAGATTGGCGGCGTTCCAGTCCGTCTCGCCATGACGGAGGAACCAGAACGGCGTCGCTGCCAGCGGGGCAAATCCGGTCATGCTCAGCTCAGGCCTTCCGCCTTCAGGGTCGCGATCACGGCCGGCCGGGCCAGCATCCGGTCCAGATGCGCGGCGCAATTGGCCGGCAACGCCATGCCGATCCGCTTGGTCCAGAACTCCGTGTAGAACAAGGCGGTATCGGCGATCGAGAACAGGCCGCACAGGTACTGCCTGCCATCCAGCGCCTTGTCCATCACGGCGAAGCCGCGGGTGGCGATCTCCGTGCCGCGCGCCTTCACCGCTTCCTCGTCGGCCGCCGACGGCGCGAAGTTCGAGGCGCGGAAGATGCGGGAAAAACCCTGCATGTGCATGGTCGCCACCGCGTAGTCGATCAGCTCGAGGCAGCGCGCCTGGCCGTCGAAATCATCCGGCAGCAGCTTCAGGCCGGGGTTGGTGCGGGCCAGCCAATAGGCGATCGCGGGGTATTCGGTCATCACCGTGCCGTCGTCGCGCACCAGGGTCGGCACCTTGGATTTCGGGTTCACGGTGGTGAATTCCGGCTTGAATTGCGCACCCTCGCGCAGGTTCACCACCTCGCTCTCGTACGGCTTGCCGATCTCTTCCAGCAGCACATGGATGCCGATCGAGCAGGCGCCCGGCGAATAATACAGTTTCATGGTTCGTTTCCTCGGTTGTTCAGTCGAACAGGGAACTCACGGAGCTTTCGTCGCTGATCCGCTGCATGGCCTCGGCCAGCAAGGGGGCGATGGTCACCTCGCGGATGTTGTTGGCCTTCTGCACCGCATCGGTCGCCTGGATACTATCGGTTATCGTCATCATCTCAACCGGGGCGGCGGCGATGCGCGCCACCGCGCCGCCCGACAGCACGCCATGCGTCACATACACGCTGGCCGAGCGGGCGCCGTTGCTCAGCAGAGCCTCGGCGGCGTTGCACAGCGTGCCGCCGCTGTCGACGATGTCGTCCACCAGGATGCAGTCGCGGCCTTCCACCTCGCCGATCACGTTCATCACCTCGCTCTCGCCGGCGCGTTCGCGGCGCTTGTCGATGATGGCGAGGTCGCAACCCAGCCGGGTGGCGATGGCGCGGGCGCGCATCACCCCGCCCACGTCCGGCGAGACGATCATCAGGTCGCGGCCAGGATAGCATTCCTGGATGTCGCGGGTGAACAGCGGCGCGGCGTACAGATTATCCACCGGGATATCGAAGAAGCCCTGGATCTGCCCGGCATGCAGATCCATCGTCAGCACCCGGTTGGCGCCGGCCTCGGTGATCAGGTTGGCAACCAGCTTGGCGCTGATCGGCGTGCGCGGGCCGGATTTGCGATCCTGGCGGGCATAGCCGAAATACGGGATCACCGCCGTGACCCGGCGCGCGGACGACCGGCGCAGCGCATCCAGCGTGATCAGCAGCTCCATCAGGTTGTCGTTGGCGGGGTAGGAGGTGGACTGGATCACGAACACATCCTCGCCGCGGATGTTCTCGTGGATCTCGACGAACACCTCCATGTCGGCGAAGCGGCGGACGGATGCCTTGGTCAAGGGCAGGTTCAGCTGCGCCGCGACCGCCTCGGCCAGGGGGCGGTTGCTGTTGCAGGCAACAATCTTCATGCGGTTCGATCCCTGGAAGAAGGCTTCCGGCCTGCCGCCTGATTTTGGCGGGAAGCCGGTCAAAAAACGGCGATCTGTCGCGGGGGTTCTACCAACGGGTGGGGGACGTGTCCATGAAGCGACCCGGAACTGTCACGCCATCGTCCAGCGCATCACGGCCGCGTTCTTTCCGCGGCTGCGGGCGGCTGAGCGGCCGGCGCCAGTGCGGGTGTGGCCGCCGGTGTCGCCGCCGGATCTCCCGGCGGCTTCCCGGCCGGCTCGGCCGTTCGCCGGCCCGACTGGGTCAGGATCACGTCGCGCACCCCGCCCGCCGCCTCCTTGCCCACCACCACCGCGACATCGCCCCAGTAGCCGTTCAGCGTGCCGGCGGGAATGTCGTTGCCCTGGGAGATGTCGCCGATCTCGCGCCCGCTGGCGTTGCGCACCAGCCAGCGGATGTTGATCCGCTGCATGCCGCCGGCCTGCGGCGTGGCCTGGACCATGCCGTTGATGGTGAAATCGGCCCCTGCCTGGTGGTCCTGCACCATCGGGCCGAGCTTCGCGAGTTCCCGGCGCAGCTGCACCGCAAGGGACTGGTTGCCGTCGCCGGGCGCGCCCTGCACGTCACTGATCCACACCCGGGCGGGCCGGTTGTACAGGCTGTTCGGATCGGCCTTCATGTCGGTGCCCTGGATGCGGCTCAGCAGGTCGGCGATCGCCGGCACGTCGGCCGCCGCCGCCTCGCGCAGGGTCGTGGCGCTGGCGTTGACCCAGTTCGCCGCGGGCATCGGCGGGCCCTCGGTGGCGCCGCGGTCCTTGCCGGTCGCGTCCTGCACCCGGAAGGCCTGCACCACGTCCTTGTCGCGCAATTCGGTATGCGCGGTCAGCTTCCAGTCGCCCTGCTGCGCCGCCCCGGCGAAGGCCGGCACCTCCAGGGCCTGCAGCCCGGCGGCCAGACTGTCGGCATAGGCCGCGCCCGCCGCCGGCGGCGTGAGATTGGGGTCCGGCGTCGTCACCACCGCCAGCCGGGCCGGCGGCGGCTGGGCCAGGCGCATGGCGGTGGCGCCAGGCTGGCCCTGGAACGGCCGCGGCAGATCGCCGCATCCGGCCAGTGCCAGCAGCACCAGCAGGGCGGCCCAGCCTCTAGGCCACACAGCTGACCAGCAACGAGAGAAGGATGAGCAGGAAGAAGAAGATGACATAGGGCATGGCAGGGTCATGAGGTGGGCAAGGTCACGCGCCGGGCAAGGCGATGACGGAAATCTGGTGGCCGATCGGCCCGCCGCCGGCCAGCGTCCGCCGTCGATGGCTGAAGAACCGTCCCTCGTCGGCCAGGGTATCCGCGTTGATCGTATCGACGTCGCCGATCCCCGCAGCAGCCAGCCGGGCGGCGCAATAGCCGGCCAGGTCGAACTGCCAGCGCGCGTCCCTCATGCCATCCACGAAGAACCGTGCATTGGCCGGATCGGCCGCCAGCACCGCGTCGCGCAGATCCGCCGCGACCTCATAGGATGCCTGGCGGATGCACGGCCCCACCGCGGCGGCGATCCCCGCCCGGCTCGCGCCCAGCGCCTCCATGGCCGCGATCGTGGCTTCCAGCACGCCCGCCACCGCGCCGCGCCAGCCGGCATGCGCCGCCCCCACAACCCCGGCCGACAGATCGGCGAACAGCACCGGCGCGCAATCGGCAGTCACGATCCCCAGCGCCACGCCTTCCCGGTCGGTCACCATCGCATCGGCGCGCGGTCCGGCCCCGGCCACCCAGGGGGCCTCCACCCGCACCACGTCCGGCCCATGCACCTGCGTCAGCCCGACAAGCCCTTCCGGCTCGGCGCCGATGGCGCGCGCGGCGCGGGCACGGTTCTCCAGCACGGCGTCACGGTCATCCTGCCCCGACAAGCTGCAGTTCAGGCTGGCGAACGGACCCGTGGAAACCCCGCCGATCCGGGTGAAGAAACCATGCGGCGCCAGCACGGCGGAAGAAACGAGCGATAGCGGTGGGGTGGACCTGATGTGCGAGGACATGGCGGATCACGCTTTCACGGTTCAAAACCGGGGGGAATCGGCGCCGCAGGGTGGCAAACCGCCAGGGCCTTGAACAGCCGCCCCATGCGGTCCGGCTCGGCCAGCCGCCGCGCCGCCTCGATCAGCGCCGATGCCCGCGCCGGCGGCAGGGTTTGCGCCAGCCGGTCGGTGCGCTGGAACAGCCCGAGCCGCGCCAGGAACATCCCCTGCGCCAGCGGCCCATATACCGTGGCTCCGCCGGCGCGGGCGGTTCGCGCGAAATCGGCGAAATCCACATGCGCGGTAAGGTCGGCCGAGCCCAGCGCCTCCAGCGGGTTCGCCGCCCGCCCCTCGCGCAGCGCCTGCAGGCTGTCGCCCGGCGCGCTTTCCGCCGGCCCGTAATCCAGGAACAGCGCCATGCCGGGCAGCCGCAGGAACCGTGCGGCCAGCTCGCCGGCGATGGCGCGGGCCGGCTCGCAGATCTCCACCACATCGCCCTCCGCCGCTGCCCGGTCCAAAGCCCCGGCCGGCCGCTCGACAAACCCGTCCGGCCCGACGAAGCGCTCCGTCCAGCCATCGCCGCGGCGGACGAACTGGCGGATCGGCAGCGCGTCCAGGAACTCGTTGGCCAGCAGCAGCAACGGCGCCTCGGGCAGGGTCTCCAGCCGGTCATGCCAGCAGGCGCCCGCGCCCGCCAGCCGCTCGGCCTGAACCGCCCGCAGCCTCGGCGATGTCTCGATCAGGTGCACCCGCAGCGCGGCGCGGAAATCCGGCGCCACCCGGCCCACGGCGCGCA
>JBBIQA010000169.1:0-9154 GCA_037442565.1 Rhodospirillales bacterium | reverse complement strand
AAAGGGCGAGCCCTTTGGCGGGGTCCAGGGGCAGAGCCCCTGGCCTTGCTTGCCTCACCATCCCGTCCCCCACCCCGTATCAGTCGTCGTCGTGCGTGCGGCGGACGAGGATTTCGCGTTTGCCGACGTGGTTGGCGGCGGAGACGATGCCTTCTTTTTCCATTTGCTCGATGAGTTTGGCGGCGCGGTTGTAGCCGATATTCAGGTGGCGCTGCATGAAGCTGGTGGAGGCCTTGCCTTCGCGGGCGACCACGGCGACGGCCTGGTCGAACAGGCCCTTTTCACCGTCGGAGGCGGATGCGATGCCGGAGAAGGCCTGGTTGCCGCCGTCGTCGTCCACCGGTTCGGTGACTTCCTCGACATAGGCCGGTTCGCCCTGTTCGCGCAGGAAGGCCACGACGTCTTCCACTTCGCGGTCGGAGACGAAGGGGCCGTGGACGCGGGTGATGCGCCCGCCGCCCATCATGTAGAGCATGTCGCCCATGCCCAGCAGCTGTTCGGCGCCCTGTTCGCCGAGGATGGTGCGGCTGTCGAACTTGCTGATGACCTGGAAGCTGATGCGAGTGGGGAAGTTCGCCTTGATGGTGCCGGTGATCACGTCCACCGACGGGCGCTGGGTGGCCATGATGACGTGAATGCCGGCGGCGCGGGCCATCTGCGCCAGGCGCTGCACCGCGGCCTCGATCTCCTTGCCGGCGACCATCATCAAATCGGCCATCTCGTCGACCACGACCACGATGAACGGCAGAGGTTCCAGGGCGAGGGGCTGTTCCTCGAAGGTCGGGCGGCCGGTGTCGGGGTCAAAGCCGGTCTGCACGCGGCGCGTGACGACCTCCCCCTTGGCGCGGGCTTCGGCCACGCGGTCGTTGTAGCCGCCGATGTTGCGCACGCCGAGCAGGCTCATGGAGCGGTAGCGGCGCTCCATCTCCCGCACCGTCCATTTCAGGGCGGTGACGGCCTTGGCCGGTTCGGTGACGACCGGGGCCATCAGATGCGGGATCCCCTCATACACCGAGAGCTCGAGCATCTTCGGGTCGATCAGGATCAGCCGGCACTGGTCGGGCGACAGGCGATACAGCAGGCTGAGGATCATCGCGTTGACGCCGACGGATTTGCCCGACCCGGTGGTGCCGGCGATCATCAGGTGCGGCATGCGCGCCAGATCAGCGACGACGGCCTCCCCGCCGATGTTCTTGCCGAGCGCCAGCGACAGCCGGCCGGCGTGCTTCTGCGTCGCCTCGGCGGCGAGGACCTCGCTGAGATAGACGGTTTCGCGCTTCTCGTGCGGCACCTCGATGCCGATGACATTGCGGCCGGAGACGGTGGCGATTCGCACGGCGGCGACGGCGAGGGTGCGGGCGATGTCGTCGGCCAGGCCGATGACGCGGGCACTGCGGATGCCGGGGGCCGGTTCCAGCTCATACAGCGTGACCACGGGGCCGGCGCGATAGGCGACGATGCGGCCCTGCACGCCGTAATCGCCGAGCACCGTTTCCAGCCGGCGGGCGACGGCTTCGAGCGCATCGGCGGTGGGGCCGACGGCGCCGCGGGCCGGGGCGGGGGCCAGCAGCGACAGCGGCGGGAAGCGCCAGCTGCCCTCCACCAGCGGCAGCGAAATCTGCTCGGGGGCCGGTTTCGCCGCCTGGGCCTTCGCAGCCGGCGCCTTGGCGGGCTTGGCCGGGCGCTTGTCCAGCATGGCCGCCAGGCGGTTGCGGGGCTCCGGCGGCGGTTCGTTCTCGGGCTCGGCGTCCGGCACGGCCAGGCGGGTGATCATGCTTGTGGGGCCGGGGCGGAGCTTCGGTTCGGCGCGTTCATGCGCGGGCTCGTTGTCTTCCGCGCGGCGGCCGAACAGGCGCGTCAGCGGCGAGAACACGCCCGAGAGGCCGCCGCCGGCGCGGCTGAACAGGCCAGCCGCGCTGCGCCCGCCGGAGACCGAGCGGCGGGCGGCCGACCCGGCCGTGCGCCCGGCAACCGAGCCGACCACGCGCCATTCACCAAAGCTGAGGCCCAGAGTGAGCAGGGTAAGACCCAGCGCCACCACCAGGCCCAACGGCCAGACAACGATCGGCGCCCAGGGGCCAAGCAGGGGACGGCCGGCATCCATGGCCGCGCCGGCCAGCAGCTGGCCGATGGCGCCGCCGGGTCCGGCGACCGTCGGCCAGGCGATCGACGTGTGCCCGCTGGGCGAGGACACCGCGGCGAGCACAGCGCCCAGCGCCGGCATGGCCGATAGCAGCGCGGCAATGCGCAGCGCCGGCGAGCCGATGCCGCGATGCGAGGCGATCCGCCAGCACCAGGCCAGCATGGCGATCCCCGGCAGCGCGCCGGCCAGGCCGAAGCCCTGGAGCAGCAGGTCCGACACAACGGCGCCGGGCGGTCCGGCGAGATTGCTGGTGCCGCGCGTGGTCGCCGTGTTCAGGGAGGGATCGGCCGGATTATGGCTGGCAAGGGCCACCAGAAGGGCAAGGCCTGTCAGGCCCAGCGCGATCCCGAGCAACTCCCCGGTGCGCCGGCGCATAAGCGAACGCACCTCCGGCGAAGCCAGCTGGCGGGCGGGGGTGGAGTTGGATCGGACGACAACGGCCATGCGAGGGTGTTCCGGGCAGCGTGGCGAGGGGGGGAATCGAGCGCGCGCAGGTTCAAGCCAGCGCACAGATATAGCTTAAAACCCCTTGATGCGCGACCGGAAATCAAATGCCGGCAGGCTCGGCGCTAAACCGCCCGGCGCCCCCGCAGCGCGGCCGCCAGGGTGCCATCGTCCAGCACATCGAGAGCGCCGCCCACCGGGACGCCCTGGCCGACCCGGCTGACCGTTACGCCGAAGGGGCGTAGCCGATCGGTCAGCCAATGGGCGGTGGTGGCGCCATCCACGGTGGCGCCGAGGGCCAGGATCACCTCGCTGACCCGCGCGCTCGCCGAGTTATGGCCCTCGCTGACCCGGGCCAGCAGCGATGCCACGTTCAGATCCTCCGGCCGTGTGCCGGCCAAGGCGGAAAGCGTGCCGCCGAGCACGTGATACAGGCCGCGATGCACATGTGCGCGCTCCAGCGCCCACAAATCGCCGACACCCTCCACCACGCAGATCAGCGTCCGGTCGCGGCCGGGATCGGCGCAGATGGTGCAGGGGTCCCGGCTGTCCAGGTTGCCGCACAGCGAACAGGGCTTCACCGCCTGCGCGGCGTCCCGCAACGCGGCGGCCAGCGGCAGCATCTTCGCGTCCGGATGCTGCAACATCTTCAGCGCCGCGCGTCTCGCACTGCGCGGACCGAATCCGGGCAGCTTGGCGAGCAGTCCGATCAGCCGCTCTACTTCAGGACCGCCCAAGACCCATTCCCAAGCCAGATCCGACGATCAGAACGGCAGTTTCATGCCGGCCGGAAGTTCGAGGCCGCCGGTGACGTCCTTCATGGCTTCGGACGTCAGGACCTCCAGCTTGCGCTTCGCGTCGGCGTGGGCGGCGACGATCAGGTCCTCGATGGTTTCCATCTCGGCCGGGTCGGCCAGCTTGGGGTCGATCTTCACCCGCTTGAGCTCGCTTTTGCCGTTCATCGTCACGCTGACCATGCCGGCGCCGGAGACGCCTTCGACTTGCATGCTTTCGAGCTTGGCCTGCATTTCCGCCATTTTGGACTGCATCTGCGAGGCCTGCTTCATCAGGCCGGCAAGGTTTTTCATGCGTCGAACTCCTCGGGTAGGTCGTCGTTAAAGTACTCACCCGCGGGCTCGGCTTCCAGAGGGGCGAATTCCGGCATGTCCGCCGGAGGATTGGGAAGCTGCGGCAGGCCGTAGGCGTCCATGTTGGCGTCATGGACGGTTTCGATGCGCGCGCCGGGGAAAGCTTCCAGGATGGCGCGGACCAGGGGGTGATCGGCGACGACATGGCGGCGGGCCTTGTCGGCGGCATCGCCCTGCGCCGCGATCGTAGGCTCGCCGGCTTCCTTGGAAACGGCGATGGTCCAGCGCGTGCCGGTGGCATCGCTCAGCAATGCGGCGAGGCGGGAGGCGAGATCGCGCGGCGCGTCCGGTTCCGGGCGCAGCTCGATCACCGGCGGCGCGAAGCGGACCAGGTGCACGGAGTGCAGCAGCTGGGCGTGCAGCAGCGCCTCGCGCTTTTCCGCCACCAGCGCGACCACGTCCCGGAACTGACGTAGTTGCGGCCCGGCCGGGACAGGAGCGGGAGCGGCCATCTGCATGCCGCCGCCGGCGATCGCGCGGGCGCCGCCTCCCCCGTTGGGGGCTGGCGTGGAAGAGCCGGTCATGACGGCGGCGGGGTTGGCCGCGAGCCTGCGCACGAGATCGCCGGGCGGGGGCAGTTCCGACACGTGGCACAGCCGGATCAGCACCATTTCCGCCGCGGCCCGGCGATCCGGGGCGACTTCCACCTCGGCAATGCCTTTCAGCAGCATCTGCCAGGCACGCGCCAGGGATGGAACGCTTAGGCGGTCGGCCAAGGCGGCGCCGCGGGAGCGCTCGGCTTCCGGCAGTTCGGCGGAGTCGCGTAGTCCGGGCACGGATTTCAGGCGGGAAATCACGTGGATCAGTTCCAGCATGTCGGCGAGCAGCACGCCGAGATCGGCGCCACGTTCATGCGCCCGGTCGGTGATCGCGAGAGCGTCGGCCGGCTTGCCGGCGAGAACGGCGTCCAGCGCATCGAACACCGCTTCCCGGTCGGCCAGGCCCAGCATGTCGGCCACCGCCTCGGCGGTGATCTCGCCTTGCGCCTGGGCGATGGCCTGGTCGAGCAGGGAAAGCCCGTCGCGCACCGAACCGTCCGCCGCGCGGGCGATCAGGTCGAGCGCGCCGGGCTGAACGCTGATGCCCTCGGCGCCGGCGATCCTGGCGAAATGCGCGGTGAGTTCGGCCACCCGCACCCGGCGCAGGTCGAAGCGCTGGCAGCGCGACAGCACCGTGATCGGCACCTTGCGGGTTTCGGTGGTGGCGAAGATGAACTTCACATGCGGCGGCGGTTCCTCCAGCGTCTTCAGCAGCGCGTTGAACGCCGGCTTGGACAGCATGTGGACCTCATCGAGGATGAAGACCTTGGTGCGCGCCTGCATGGGGCGGAAGCGCACCGCCTCGATGATTTCGCGCACCTCGTCGATGCCGTTGTTGGACGCGGCGTCCATTTCCACGACATCGGGGTGACGGTCGGCGAGGATGCCGACGCAATTGGGGCAGACGCCGCATGGCTCGATGGTCGGGCCGCCATTGCCGTCCGCGCCGATGCAGTTCAGCGCGCGGGCGATGATGCGCGCGGTGGTGGTCTTGCCGACGCCGCGCACGCCGGTGAGCATGAAGGCATGCGCGATCCGGCCGGTGGCGAACGCGTTGCGCAGCGTGCGCACCATCGCTTCCTGCCCGATCAGGTCGTCGAAATTCGCCGGGCGGTATTTGCGGGCCAGCACCCGGTAGGGCGCGGCAGCAGGCGCGGCAATGTGGGGATCGGCCGGAGCGCGCGCGGCGGGAGGATCGTCGCCGAACAGCCCGGGACCCGCCGGCAGCGGCGGGGCGTCGTCCTGGGGCGGATCATCCTCGAACAGGCCGGACATGCGGGGCGGAACCTAGCCGCAGCGGCGGCCACCTTCTATTGTGTATGAACCGTCGCGGGTGGGAGGCCGGCTAAGCGACCCGAGCGGAAACTCGTTGCGGCTGCTTCCTTCCGGACCTGACCGGGTTGGCGAGGCGCCCGTCCGCCGCCGACCTCCCAGGGCTTCATATCATGTTTTCCCCGAATGACCACAACCTCGGCAGCCATGCGCCCCGGGCAGACCGGGCAATTGCCGCCAATCCGCACACGTGGCACGGTCCGGGTCACAGAAACACCACGACAATCCACGCACGGGCGGAACCATGACCATCATTATTGCCAGCCGTACCAACGTCTATTCCGGCAGCCCCCTGGCCCGGGTCAGCGAAAAGCGGGAGGACGAGGCCTGGGTCGAGGCGGCGCTGCAGCATCCCGACAGCCTGTTCGTGCCGGTCTGGCGCGCCCGGTCCCTGATTCGCGCCGGGCAGGAAGGCAAGCCGCCGGAGGCCGTGTTCATCACCGGCGAGGCGGCGAAGGAACTGCACCTGGCCGGCGGACCCTGGAGCTTCCTGGGCCTGCGCGAGGGCCGCGCCGTGTTCGCCATCGACGTCAGCCATGTCGACGACCCGCTGCCCCTGCTGCCGCCGGATGTCGCGCAATTCGTCGATCTGCGCACCGTCGGCAGCGCGGTGGGCAACGAGGATGCCTCCGTCCTGGCGCATGCCCGGGGGCTGATGCACTGGCGGGTGAAGCACCGGTTCTGTGGCGTTTGCGGCGCGCCGTGCGAGGCGAAGACCGCCGGGCACATGATGCTGTGCACCAACTGCAATACCCAGCATTTCCCCCGCAGCGACCCGGCGGTGATCATGCTCGTGCATCAGGGCGACCGGGCGCTGCTCGGCCATTCCACCCGTTTCCCCAATGCGAAGATGTATTCGACCCTGGCCGGCTTCGTGGAGCCGGGCGAAACCCTGGAGGAAGCGGTTCGCCGCGAGGTGATGGAGGAAGTGGGCGTGCGCGTCGGCGACGTGTTCTACCACTCCAGCCAGCCCTGGCCGTTCCCGGCCAACATCATGCTGGGCTTCTACGGCGAGGCGCTGAGCGAGGAGATCACCATCGACCCGGCCGAACTGAAGGACGCCCGCTGGTTCACCCGCGATCAGATGCGCAACTGCGACGCGCACGGCTTCCAGCTGCCGCGGCTGGACAGCATCGCCCGGCGGCTGATCGAGGATTGGCTGGCCGCCGGCTGATCGACGCCGCAAACGAATTGGGGGAAACCATGTCCAACGACGACTACGATTTCATCATCGTCGGCGCCGGCTCGGCCGGCTGCGTGCTGGCCAACCGCCTGTCGGCCGACCCGAAGAACCGGGTGCTGCTGCTGGAAGCCGGCGGCAAGGACCGCAATCCCTGGATCCACATCCCGGCCGGCTTCTATCGCAACATCTACAACCCCGACATCACCTGGCAGTACCAGACCGAGCCGCAGCCGGAGATGCATAACCGGCGCATCAACTGGCCGCGTGGCAAGGTGCTCGGGGGTTCCAGCTCCATCAACGGCCTGATCTACATCCGCGGCCAGAAGGAGGATTACGACCTCTGGCGCCAGATGGGGAATGCCGGCTGGTCGTTCGACGACGTGCTGCCCTATTTCAGGAAAGCCGAGGATCAGGAGCGCGGCGCAAACGAGCTGCACGGCGCCGGCGGCCCGCTGGCGGTTTCCGACCTGCGCTCCGAGCACGAACTGCACGACGCCTTCATCGCCGGCGCGCAGGAAGCCGGGCACAAGTTCAACGACGATTTCAACGGCCATGACCAGGAAGGCGTGGGGCCCTTGCAGGTGACCGTGCGCAACCGCCGCCGCTGTTCCGCCGCGGTGGGGTATCTGCATCCGGCGATGTCGCGCCCCAACCTGGCCGTGGAAACCTACGCGCTGACGCATCGCGTGCTGCTGGAGGGCAAGCGCGCCGTGGGCGTGGAGTTCAGCCAGCAGGGCACAATGCGGACGGCCAAAGCGCGCAAGGAAGTGTTGCTGTCCGGCGGCACGCTGAATTCGCCGCAGGTGCTGCAATTGTCCGGCATCGGGCCGGGGGACCTGCTGCAATCGCTTGGCATTCCCGTGCTGCACGACCTGCCCGGCGTCGGCGCCAATCTGCAGGACCATATCGGCGCGCGCCTGATCTACAAATGCACGCACGCCAATACGGTGAACGAGATCTACCACAGCCTGTTCAAGCAGGCGCTGACCGGCATGCAGTACATCTTCAACAAGCGCGGCGCGCTGATGATGGGCGCCGCGCCGATCGGGATGTTCGCCAAAACCCGGCCGGAACTGTCCAGCCCCGACGTGCAGTACCAGTTCCTGGCCGGCAGCGCGGAGCGCACCGGCGAAGGCATGCACGATTTCCCCGGCTGCACCCTGGTGGCCATCCCCTGCCGCCCGGAAAGCCGCGGCTGGCTGCGCATCACCTCCACCGACCCCAGCAAGCCGGCCGCCATGAGCCCGAACTACCTGTCCACCCAGAACGACCGCGACACCGTGGTGGCCGGCCTGAAGATCGGCCGCGCGGTGTTCCAGACCCAGGCCATGCGCCCCTATGTGACCGAGGAATACATGCCCGGCAATCAGGCGGTGACCGACGAGGACCTGCTGACCCACGTTCGCGCCACGGCCGGCACGACATACCACCAGACCAGCTCCTGCATGATGGGCCCGCAATCCAACCACGTTGTGGATACCGACCTGAAGGTGAAGGGCATCGATGGCCTGCGCGTGGTGGACGCCTCGATCATGCCCACCGTGCTGTCTGGCAACACCAACGCCGGAGTCATCATGATCGCCGAGAAAGCCTCCGACATGATTTTGGCATCCGGGCGGTAGGAGGAAGTAAGGCGAGGGCTCCGCCCCTCGACCCCGCCAGGGGACAGTCGTCCCCTGGACCCCTCGGACGGGGTTTGTCGAAGAGGGGGCGTGTCTCGGACCGAGCTACCGCTACGACGGTTATGCCCCCTCTTCGACAAACCCAATTCAATGGGATGCAAGGGACGAGTCCCTTGCTGGGGGTCCAGGGGGCAAAGCCCCTTGGTCTTACCTTCCCTTCTACCGATCGAACGCCAAGACCATATGTTGGGGGAACGGCGTGCCGCCGGCGTTGATTTGGCCGGTTGGGCCTGTGGCTCGCCGGAGATTGTTTAGTTTCAGGAGCGGTTTCAGGATTTGTGGCATGATGGCGTGATTGATATGCGCGCCGAAGCAGGTGTGCATGCCGTAGCCCCACAGGATGTAGTGATGCCAGGGGCGATCGGTGCGGAAGACGTCAGGATCGGGCAGGCGCAGCGGGTCGAACATTGCGGACAGGTTGGCCGCCATGACCATCGTGCCCTTCGGGATGGTGCGGGCGCGTAGCGTGCTGCGGGCGATGGTTGTTTCATTTACGGCGCGGCGATAGATCACCGGGTTGATCGGGTCGAAGCGCAAAGCCTCGAAGATGTGTGCGCCGAGCAGCGCGTCGTTGTCGGCGCGGGCGGCGGCTTGCGCGCCGGCGAGTGCGGCGGGTTGATCGAGCAACACGTTGAGGGCCTGCACGCAGGCTTTCGAGATTGTGGGAACGAAGCCGATCAGCA
>JBBIQA010000168.1:0-9246 GCA_037442565.1 Rhodospirillales bacterium | reverse complement strand
TGCAGGCAGCCCATCATCAGATCGGGCAGCAGATGGCCGATGACGTGGCGCACCGACACCGGATACGGGTGCGGCGCATTGAGGATGCAGCCTTCCGGGATCTTCATGCGAAACGGTGCGAGGGATGCCCAGTTGTTCGGGATCTCCGGCGCGATCACCACCTTCAGGCCGAAGCAGGCATAGGCCCGCGTATACGCCGCCGGCACGTTGATCCCGCGCGTGGAGCAGCCGGAGGTACCGGCGTAGTCCACCTCGATCGCGTCATCCAGGATGGTCATCTCGGCCTTCAGCGTCACCGGCTCGTCATAGCCGTCCGAGCTGATTTCGTTGCGGTAGACGCCGCGGCCGATTTTTCCGATCTCCGCTACCGTGGCACGGTGGGAGCTTTCGAAGATGAAGGCGGCCAGCGGATCGAGGCTGTCCATCTCGAACTCGTCCATCATCTGCACCAGCCGCCGCGCTCCGGCGTCGTTGCAGGCGCACAGCGAGTAGATGTCGCCTTCCAGTTCCACCGGCAGGCGGGAGCCGGCGCGCATGAAATCGAAGAAGGTCTCGTTCGGCTGCCCCTGATCGAAGCATTTCACCCGCGGGATGTACATCCCCTCCTCGTAGACCGAGCGGCCTTCCGGCCCCATGCCGAGGCCGCCGACATCGATGACATGCGCGGTGTTGGCGAACAGCCCGACGATCTGGCCGTTGCGAAAGGCCGGGGTGACCACGGTGAGGTCGTGCAGATGCCCGGTGCCGAGCCAGGGATCGTTGGTGATGTAATGATCGCCTTGCTTCATCGTGTCGGCCGGGAACTTCGCCAGGAAATGCCCAACACTCTCGGCCATCGAGTTCACGTGGCCGGGCGTGCCGGTGACGGCCTGGGCCATCATCCGGCCTTGCAGGTCGAAGATGCCGGCGGACAAATCACCCGCTTCGCGCACGGTGGTGGAGAAGGCGGTGCGGATCATGATCTGCGCCTGCTCCTCCACCACGGCGATCAGGCGGTTCCACATGATCTGGCGGTGGATTTTGGCCAATGCACCGGTTTCGTTCGACATCACGCCGTCTCCCGCACAATCTCGATATAGCCCAGGCCATTGATGCTGGCCGTCCAGCCGATGCCGACCAGGGTGGAGGTTTCATCTTCGGCAACGATCGCCGGGCCGGACAGGCGTGCGCCCGCGGTCAGGTCCGCCCGGTCGTAGATCGCCCAGGGCGACACCTCCCCGGTCACGCTGTCGCGCACCGCCTGGGTGCGCACCGCCACCGCTTCCGGTGCGAACAGCGCATCGTCGCCGGGCACCGGCGGCGCGTCCTCCTCCCCGGCCAGCGTGGCGACGACCACGGCGTAGCTCATGATTTCCACATCCGATCCAGGCACCGGCCGGTCGTAGAAGCGGATGTATTCCTGGTCATACGCCGCGCGGATGGCGCCAACGTCGTCCTCTGTCAGCGGGCGGGCGGGCAAAGGCACCGGGATTTCATGACCCTGGCCGACATAGCGCATGTAGGCGATGCGGGTCTGCGCCGTGGGGGCGCCGAAGCTGCCCTGTTCCACCACGCCCATCGCCTCGGTTTCCATCTCGGCCAGCAGCGCGTTCACCGCGGCGACGTCGAAGCTGGAAAAGCGCTGGTACAGGCTGCGAACAACCTCGTAGCCCACCGGCGCGCGCAGGAAGCCGATGGCGCTGCCGACGCCGGCGCCGGAGGGCACCAGCACCCGGGAAATGCCGATCTTCTCGGCGACGCGGCAGGCATGCACCGGCCCGCCGCCGCCGAACGCGATCAGCGTGCGGCCTTCATAGGTCTTGCCGGACTCGATCGCGTGCACGCGGGCGGCGTTGGCCATGTTCTCGTCGACCATTTCCACCACCGCCAGCGCCGCCATCGACGCATCGAGGCCGAGCGCGCCGCCCACCTTCGCCGCCAGGGCGTTGCAGGCCGCCGTTTCGTCCAGTTGCATCGTGCCGCCGGCGAAGCGGGACGGGTCGTAGCGCCCGAGCGCGAGGTTGGCATCGGTCACCGCCGGATAGGCGCCGCCGCGGCCGTAGCAGGCCGGGCCCGGATCGGCGCCGGCGCTTTCCGGGCCGACGCCGATGCGGCCGAGACTGTCCACATGCGCAATCGAGCCGCCGCCGGCGCCGATCTCCACCATCTCGATCACCGGGATGCGAAGGGGCAATCCCGATCCCTTGCGGAAACGCCCAACGCGGGCGACCTCGAAGGTCCGGGAGGTCTGCGGCTTGTAGTCGTCGATCAGGCAGATCTTCGCCGTGGTGCCGCCCATGTCGAAGGACAGCACGTTCCCGATGCCGCATTCGCGCGCGATATGGGCGGAGAAGATCGCCCCGCCGGCCGGGCCGCTTTCCACCAGGCGGATCGGAAAGCGGCAGGCGGTCTCGATCGTTGTCAGGCCACCGCCGGACAGCATCAGGAAGATCGGCGCGGCCACGCCCATCGCCGCCAGATCGGCCTCCAGCAGGCGCAGATAGCGCGCCATCATCGGCTGCACATAGGCGTTGGCGGCGGTAGTGGAAAAGCGCTCCCACTCCCGCATTTCCGGCGAAACCTCCGACGACAGCGAGATCGGTACGTTTGGCAAGGCGTGGCCGAGAATGTCCTGCACCCTTCGTTCATGCACGGAGTTAACAAAACCGTGCAGCAGGCCGACGGCGATGCTTTCCACCTCCTCGCGCACAAGCACCGGTACCAGGGCGCGCACCGCGTCCTCGTCCAGCGGGCGCAGCACGCGGCCTTCGTTGTCCAGCCGTTCCGGCACGGTCAGGCGCAGATGGCGGGGCACCAGCGGCTCGGGCAGCACAATGTTGAGATCGTACTGGTCGTAGCGGCTCTCATTGCCCATCGCCAGCACGTCGCGGAAGCCTTCCGTGGTGACCAGGGCGGTGCGCGCGCCCTTGCGCTCGATCACCGCGTTGGTGGCCAGGGTGGTGCCGTGCACGAGGATCGAAATGTCCGATGCCTGCAGGCCGGAGGCGAACAGAATGGCGCGCACGCCTTCCATCACCCCCTGTTCGGGCGCGGCTGGCGTGGTGAGAACCTTGGTGGTGGTGCGCTTTCCCGCGTGCTCGATCGCGAGGTCGGTGAAGGTGCCGCCAATGTCGACGGCAAGACGAGCGGAGGCCATGCGATATCTGTTCCTGTCCGGGGTCGGCCCATACAACCGCGCCGGGGAAAATGTGACAAGGCCGGGCGGCAAATCCGGCCAGCCCCCTATCGGCTGCGGCTTCTATCGCGATAGGCTCGCGCCATCCCCGCCCCTGCCGCAGCCCGAGGTTCCCATGGCCAAACCCAGCGTGATCGTCACTGTCCGGCTGCCCGAGGCGGTGAAGGCCTATGCCGAATCGCTGTTCGATGTGCGCTACGACACGACCGACGTGCTGCGTCACGGCCCGTCCGACGCCAGCGGCGCGCAGGGCATCCTGACCTCCAGCATCGAGCGCTACGACGCCGGCAGGATCGCCGGGCTGCCCGATTGCGTGCAGGTGATCAGCACGTTCAGCGCCGGGTTCGAGCACATCGACCTCCAGGCCGCCCACGCCCGCGGCATCGCGGTGTGCAACACGCCGGATGTGCTTTCCATCTCCACCGCCGAAATCGGCATGCAACTGATCCTGATGGCGGCGCGGCGCGCCGGCGAGGGAGAGCGCCTGCTGCGCGCCGGCCAATGGAAGGGCTGGCAGCCGGATCTGCTGATCGGGGTGCAACTGCACGGCAAGCGCCTGGGCATCTTCGGGATGGGCAGCATCGGGCGGCACCTGGCGCGGATGGCACGCGGGTTCGGAATGGAGATCCATTACCGCAACCGCGCCCGCCTCAGCCCGTCGCTGGAGCATGGTGCGATCTGGCACGACAACGACGACAGCTTCCTTGCAGCCTGCGACGTGCTCAGCCTGAACGCGCCGGGCGGCGCCGGCACGCGGCACTGGCTGAACGCGGCCCGTATCGCGCAGCTGCCAGCGGGAGTGATCGTGGTGAACACCGCGCGCGGCAGCCTGATCGACGACACGGCCCTGATCGCGGCGCTGAAATCGCGTCATGTCCGCTATGCCGGGCTCGACGTGTTCGACGGGGAGCCAGACTTCAATCGCGGCTATCTGGAACTCGATAACGCCGTGCTGCTGCCGCACATGGGCAGTTCCACCGTGGAAGCGCGGGAGGCGATGGGACGGCTGGCGGTGGAGGGGATCGCGGCGGTGCTGGAAGGGAAGCAGCCGGGGAATTTGGTTCGGTAAGCACATCGGGGCGTGCATCCAGGTCCGTCCATGTGACCGATCCGATCGCCCGAACGATTGCGTTGGAATATGTCCTTGCGGACGCGTTGACGATCCTATAAATGCGTCATTCAGTAATTTTTTGTTAAACGGAGATTATTGGTGACCGTTTATAACGGCTACATTCCGTCGGGCAGCCAACTATTCGCTGGCGATTACGTCACATCCCCGGATGGTTTATATTATGGCTTCCTGGACACCATTGGCGCGTATTCCGGGACACCTGGGATATTTCTGGTAGCGCCCGGATCAAATCCTACAATCGCACCTGTCGTAAGCAGCTGCATTTACTGTTCGTATCCGGTCACGACCACGCCGTCCGCCAATCTTGGCGGCTTTTTTGCCCAGATGGGCACGGACGGCAATCTTGTCGTCTATACTTCGGCGACCGGCAAGGACCAGGGCGTGGTCGTTCCTGTCTCCAGCTCCATGACGGGACAGATCCCCGCCACGCCACCGTACTACGCCACGATCCAGGACAATCCGTCGCATGGGAACGACGGCGGCAGCTTCCTCGTATACCAGGGCACCTATCCGGATCAGACCAACCCGCTCATACTGGACGCGAAGAACATCGTCGGCTCGATGACCGGCATCACGCTGTCGGGCGGTGCGTCGGGAACCGGCATCGATTATAATTTCGGCGCGGCGACGGTGGGAAGGGTTCTTGGCGTATCCTCTCAGAACACACCGATCACGAATTATACCTCGCAGACCCAACAGTTCAACGTCAACCTGACACTGAGCTACACGGACACATCGTCCTTCAACTTCCAGGTTTCGAATGCCACCGGGGTCTCGATCAGTTCTTCCGTGTCGGTTGGGGTTCCCGGCGTCGCCGGGACCAGCCTTCAGTTTGGTGTGACGAGCACCACGACGATCAGCAAAGGCCAGACGACGACCACGTCGAACAGCACGACGTTTCAAGCGGGTGTGCGGCCCAATGTTCCCCCCGGCTATACCTACGACGCCTATATCACCGGGCAGGACATTTCCTTCGACGTTCCCTATACTTGGAACGGCGTGGCAACCTACCAAGGCGGCGCGACGGCGAGAGTTACCGGAACGGGCGTCTACCACGGTGACGTTACGGGGTACCTGCACGCAATCATTTATTGCGCGATCGCGCCCCCGGGCGCGCCCGCATGCCCATCCATTCCGATCAGCGACACACCGCTCGCGGCCGTGGCGGAGCCTGGCACCGCGATGATCCTGCCGGTCGCCCTGCTCGGCGCGGTGGTCGCCCGGCGCTGGCACGCCCGAAGGTGGCACGCCCGAAGCTTGCACGCCCGGCGATAAATTCGTTCGGGCCTTTGCTTAAGCCGGCATGATATCGGGGCGGTCCTTCGGGAATTGGGCAATCACCGCGGGGTCCAGATTGAAGGTGGCCGCGACAATATCGGGCGGTGTATGCGCCAGCCAGTCCGACAGCGAGACTTCCTCGTAGCGGTCCGACCGGAACAGCGCCAGGAACACCAGATCGGTCGATCCGGTGTTCTCGACGTAATGGCCCAGACCCTTTTTGACGTAGCCGATGTCGCCTGGATGGAAATTGGCGGTGGTGGCTGATGGCCCGGCATTGAACACGGTCATCCGCGCGGTGCCTTTCATATAATATTGCCACTCGTCCGCATTCGGATGCCAGTGCATCGTCCGCAAACCGCCGGGCTTTACCGTCACCAGGCCAGCCGCGATGGTCTTGGAGATCGGGAAGTTGCTGCTGTCCGCGATCTGCACGTGCCCGCTTTTCGTGACGTTGGATGGCGCCAGCGCGGATAGCGAAAACACGAACGGCAACTCCGGTGAGCCGGCCTTGGAGGCCACGGAGGCCTGCGCCTCGGCCAGCGGTCCAGGCACCTTGCCCTGGAAGATCCACCGGTTCTGCAGAGGAATATTCCGGAACGCCTCGGCCGGCACGCCGAAGTTCTTGGCCAGGATATCAGGCGGGGTGTGCGCCAGCCAGTCGGTCGCCATCAGGGTATTGAATTCCGAGGAGACGCCGTTATCGAAAGCCAGGACGAATTCTGCGCCATCGGGCCCCAACCCCTGCAGCGAGTGCGGCAGGCCAGGGGGGAAATACCAGAGATCGCCTTCCTGGACGTCCCTGACGGACGGGCGCCCCTTGGCATCGAGCACCGTGATGCGGCAATGGCCGTAGGTCATGATCGCCCACTCGGCCTGCTGGTGCCAATGGAGTTCGCGCATACCGCCTGCCGACAGCCGCATGTTCACGCCGGAGATCTCGGACGAGATCGCGAAATCGGCCTGCGTGACCTGCCGGCCCCAGCCGCCATCCTGGATGCGCCTTGGGGCCAGGTTGAACGAGGCCCAGAATTGCGGCGAACTGCCGATGTCGGTGGCCGGCGGATCGACGAACGCCGGCATCGTGTTGGCGATCGTGGCATCATGGGGGCCGGGGATGGTCAGCGCGTTCGGCTCGGTCACGTTGACCGAGCCTTCCGGCGGCAAATCGGGATTGCCGAATGAGGCCGCGCGCGCCACGCCGGCCGCCACCACGGCGCCGCCAGCCGCGGACGTGGCCAGTATATTGCGTCGTGACAATGGTTTCATCGTGCCCCCGAAGTTCCAACCAACAATTGAGTGGAGATGTGATCCTAATGGACCACCGAACCCGGACGACCGGCTGTGCAATCCAACCGTCCGCTCGGCAGCATCCCATGCTGCACGGCAGCTGCAAAGCTGGCAACGATTGTCGGGGCAAAAATCAGGCGCGCGGCCCCGTTCGCACCGCGCCATTGCCGCCCTGCTGTCGCGCCGCCGCCCGCAGCCGTTCCCGATGCGCCGTATAAAGCCCGCTGGCAATAATGATCGCCGCCCCGGTCAGCGTCCACCGGTCCGGCACGTTGGCGAACACCAGAAACCCCATCAGCGCCGACCACAGCAGCTGGATGTAGGAAAACGGCGCCAGCACCGAGGCCGGCGCCTGGCGGTGCGCCAGCACCACCAGCCATTGCCCGGCGGAGGCCAGGCAGCCCAGCACGAGGGTCAATCCGAACTGGGCCAGGGTCGGCCAGACCTGGTGGAACGGCAGCAGGCAGCTCAGCACCGCCGTCCCGACGCCGGCCGACCATAGCAGCGTCGTCGCCGGGCGTTCGGTGCCGGACATCTTGCGGGTGATGATCAGGCCGAGCGACCAGCAAAGCGCCGAGGCCACGCCGAACAGGGCCGCCGGCTGGAAGCCTCCGGTTGCCGGGCGCACCACCACAAGCACACCAATCAGGCCCACCGCGACGGCGGCCCAGCGGCGCATTCCGACCACCTCCCCCAGCAAGGGAATGGACAGCACGGTGATCATCAGCGGAGACACGAAGCTGATCGCGGTCGCCTGCGCCATCTCCATCGACCGCACGCCGGTGATGAACAGCAGCGTGGACCCGACCAGGCACAGTCCCCGCGCCACCTGCATCCGCCAGCTTCGCACCGCCACCATCCGCATCCGATCGCCGGGGCTGGCGCGCCAGGCCAGGCTGGCGGCGACACACACGAAGATCACGTAGCGTATCCAGGCGATCTCGACGATCGGCAGCTGGGTGCTGAGGAACTTGGCGATGGTGTCCGCCACCGAGAACAGCGCCGTCGCCGACAGCGACAGCGCGATGCCGCGCAGCGCGTCCTCCTGGACAGGCGGCTCCCCGGGTGGCGACGGGGTCGTGGTCAAGCAAGTTCCGGGGGCAATGCCCCCGGATAGAAAAGAGGTTGGACTATTTGAGTTTTCCCATCGCGCGCAGCCGGGCCTCCAGCCGCTGCAGGCTCATACCATGCGGCTGGGGTGTGCCGATATCCATGATCTTGTCGAAATTCTCCTCGAACATTTCCGGCGTGACGGGCTTGTCCGGATCGAACTGCACGCCCTCGCTCTGGATGTATTTCACCCGGCTGAAGCTGCCGGCCGTCGCGGAGATGATTTCGCCGGACATCGTGCAATGCTCGCTGGCCATGTAGGCCACCGCCGGGGACACCAGTTCCGGGCGCATGAAGTTCAACACCCACTCCGGCAGCAGCGCCTCGGTCATGCGCGTGCGTGCGGATGGGGAAATCGCATTCAGCATGATGTTGTACTTGGCGCCCTCGGTGCGCAGCACGTTGATGAAGCCGTTCAGCGCCATCTTCGCCGCGCCATAGTTGGCCTGGCCGAAATTGCCGACCGTGCCGGAACCGGACGTGGTGACGACGACGCGGCCGTATTTCTGCTCGCGCATGATCGGCCAGGCCGCCTTGGTGCAATAGACGCTGCCCATGAGGTGGACCTGCATCACGAACTCGAAATCCTCCATCGACATGTTGTTGAACGCCTTGTCGCGCAGCACGCCGGCGTTCGCCACCAGGATATCCAGCCGGCCGAAATTCTTCACCGCGGTGTCGATGATGCTCTGCGCCGCCTTCTCGTCGGCAACCGAGGCGTAGCTCGCCACCGCCTGCCCGCCGGCGGCCTTGATCTCCGCCACCACGGCATCGGCCACGGCGTTGGCGCCGCCGACGCCCTCCACCGACCCGCCCGGATCGTTCACCACCACCTTGGCGCCGCGGCTGGCGAGCAGCAGAGCGTGTTGACGGCCAAGCCCGGCGCCGGCGCCGGTGACGATGGCAACGCGATCATCGAAACGGATGGTCATGGGTGGTTCCCTCCTTTGGCCGCGCGCATGGATCTGGCGCGGTTCAGAAAGGATCGTATCCCGGTCGATGCAACACGCAACCCCAGCCCATCAGTCCGGGTCGCGGCCCCGCACATTCACGTAACCCTTGCCGAACAGCGAATCCCGCTTGGTGAAGGCGGATTTCACCCCTTCCTCGCGCATTGTCTTCTTGAAAGCTCGCGCCATCGGGGCGTTGTGGCCGCGGGCGTCCACCTCGGCGGCGATGCGCTGGATGGTGCGGGCACCCATCAGCTCCAGGCCGAGATTGACCAGCCGCTTGTTGGCCGACAGCAGATGCGGATCGACCA
>JBBIQA010000167.1:3296-9303 GCA_037442565.1 Rhodospirillales bacterium | reverse complement strand
GGCAAGGAAAGCCCCTGGACGCGGACGCGGACTTATCTAATCTAGCGCCGGGCTGGCTTCACACAAACAACGGGGATGTTTTGCATGAAAGCGCGCGCGATCGCCATCGGACTTGCTGCATTGCTTACCGCCGGCGCGGCGGCTTCGCTGCCGAGCGTAGCCAGGGCCGCCGGCGCGGCCGACATCATCCTTATCCGTCAGGCCGGGCAAGACCTGCTTCTCGGCACATTCGGCGGGCTGAAAACCGCCATCGACGCCAAGGTCGATGTGAAACCCCTCGCCGGGCGGGCCGACGCGATGACGAAATGGATGAAGGTGTTCCCGCTCCAGTTCCCGCCGGGCTCCGACACCGGCGCCCCCACCAAGGCGCTGCCGAGCGTCTGGTCGGATCGCGCCGGGTTCGATAAGGCCGCCGCCAATTTCACCGAAGCCTCGGAAAAGCTGGCAACGCTCGCCAAGGCCGGTGACGCGGAAGGCTTCGCCGCGCAGTTCAAGGTGACAGCCGAGGCCTGCGGCGCCTGCCACAAGGAATATCGCGCGAAGTAGGACCGGCCTTACAGGCGCGTGGCTACCAGCGCCGCCAGGATGGCGGCGCTGGCGATTGTCGCGACAGCCAGCACCGGGCTGGCCATGCGCGGGGCCCGTATCGATGCCGGCAGGCGCTTGATGCCGGTGATCATCGGCCGCACCAGGTTCTGCCGCTTGAACACCGCGTAGGCCAGCACGGCGCAGATATGCGCCAGCACCGCCAGTTCGATCAGCGTGAAATTGATCGAATGGATCGTGCCGAGACGGTCGCTCATGTCCTTGCCGACGTATTTCGCCAGCGGCCCTTCCATCAGCACATCGTCGTTGGAACACAGGCCCGTGACCACCTGAACCACCAGCAGGGCCAACAGCCCCAGCACCATCCAGGCGCCGGCGGCGTTGTGGCCGACTTCCTGGTCCGGCTCGCGCACGAACAGGTGCCGCAGGTGGCCGAAAGCCTCTGCCGGGGTGCTCAGGAAATCGCGGAAGCGGGAGGTTTCCGACCCCAGAACGCCCCAGATCAGGCGGAAAATCAGCAGGCCCATCAAGGTGTAGCCCGACAGGAAGTGCAGATCCATCTGGTTCAGCCGGTTGGTCAGCCAGCTTGCGAACACCAGCACCACGATCGACCAGTGAAATATCCGGGTCGGCAGGTCCCAGACTTTCACGGGCCGCAGCGCCGGCGGCGGATCAGCATCTCTCATCCGGTATCTCCTTGTCCCATCGCTCCATAGCCGTAACCGCATATCGGCCCGCCGCCCACGGGTAAAAGCCCCCCGCGGATCACGCGATGAACGACCACGAAGATTGCGAACGCCGGCCTTGCGGCCTAGGCTGTTGGAAATGCCCGAAACTCCAAGCCCTCCCCCCCGGTCGCCCGGCTGGCCGATCGGACCGCGCTCCGCGATCCTGATCGCGGTGGGCGTGGCTTGCGTGCTGGTGGTCGCCGTGCTGGGTCTGCGCGGCCCGCCCGATACCAGCCCGCCCGACACGAGCCCGCCGAAGCCGGCCATTACCGCAACGCCGAAGCCGGAGCCGCACCGCGTCGCGCCGTCCTTCGACGTCGTGCGGGTCAATCCACGCGGCGATACCGTGATCGCCGGCCGAGCCGCGCCGGGCGCGGAAGTGATCATCCACCAGGACGGCAAGGAGATCGGCCGTACCCACGCCGACGACCGTGGCGAGTGGGTGTTCCTGCCGAGCGAACCGCTACCGTCCGGCGCGAGGCAGCTGACGCTGAGCGCGCGGACCGCCAACGGGCCGGAGATCGCCGGTGCCGGATCCGTCGTGCTGGTGGTGCCCGAGCGCCTGCCGCCCGGCAGCCTGGCGGCCACGAACCTGCCGCCGGCGCCGGTTGCGGTGCTGTCGGATGCAACCGGCGCGCCGCGCGTGCTGCAAGGCGCCACCGCCGGCAAAACTCCCGGCAAGCTCGGTCTGGAAGCGGTGGAGTACGACAACCAGGGCGAGCTGCGCTTCGCCGGCACCGCCCCGCCCGGTGCGCACGTGCGCATCCAGATCGACAACCGCCCCGCCGGCGAGACGGTCGCGGACGCGCATGGCAGCTGGAGCCTGATCCCGCCGGCCTCCGTGGAGCCCGGCGCACACCGGCTGCGCCTGGAGCGGCTCGGCCCGGACGGGAAGGTGGCCGAGCACGCGGAGTACCCATTCCAGCGCGAGACGATGACCGAAAAGGAGCTGGCCGAGGGAAATATCGTCGTGCGGCCCGGCAACAACCTGTGGCTGCTGGCGCGCAGCCTGTATGGCCACGGCGCCCGCTATACGGTGATCTATGAAGCCAACCGGGCCCGGCTGACCGATCCCGGCAAGATCTATCCCGGTCAGATACTGACGCTGCCGCCCGCCCCCGGGGAGCCCTCATCACGCGAGGCTCCTTCACCCTGGCCGGGCTCCGCGAAGCCGGGCACCGCGCCCAGTTCGTCCAGCAGGTCGAGGTAAGGCGAGAGCCCCAGCAGGAACTGGGTGATCTCCACCAGCAACGCCTCCGTCGTGATCGGCAGCGCGACCACGGCCTCGGTGCGCAGGATCACCCGGTGATCGGGCATCAGCTGCACCCGCCAAGCCTCCGGCAGGCCGCCCTGCAACCCGCGCACCGTGGCGAAACTGTGCGGCCGCAGCATGGCCTGATCGTGCGAGGCCGTGCTCGGCACGCGGCCCAGCGTCGCCTGCATCGCCAGCGTGCCGGCGCCGGCCATCGCCAAAGTGTCGGCGGCGCCGGCCGCCCCGAGCTGCGCCCGCATGGCCCGCTCCCGCCAGCGAAAGCCGAAGCCCGCCGGCCGATCGGGCTCGCTGGGAGACAGCCGCCCCTCCGCGTCGACCGCGAAAGGACCCAGCAGGCAAGGCAAGTTCAACCCCATGGCAAGCTCCTTCCCGCCGGTTCACCGGAAATCGTGCACCCGCGAAATCTTGCTCCGGGAAGATGAACCCTCCATAAACATCGGCCAATGCAGGGACGCGCCTGCCAAAAGCATCCGGACGTTTCCCCATGAGCCTTGTTGCCTCTGTTCGCATGGTGCTTGCACCGCCGCATCCGGCCGGCCGGCCGTTCATCATCGGCGGGGTGGTGGCGATCGTCCTCGGCCTCGTCGTCGGCGCGTGGCTGGCCTGGCTCGGGCTGACCTTCACCCTGTTCTGCCTGTATTTCTTCCGCGACCCCGAGCGCGTGCCGCCGGACCGGCCCGGCGCCGTGCTGGCGGCCGCCGACGGCCGCGTGGTGCTGGTCGGCCCGGCTGTGCCGCCGGCGGAACTCGGCATCGGCACCGCGCCCCGGCCGCGCATCGCCATCTTCCTGTCGGTGCTGGACGTGCACGTGAACCGGGTGCCGGTGGACGGCACGATCACCCGCATCGCCTATCGCCACGGCAAGTTCCTCAACGCCAGCCTGGACAAGGCGTCCGAGGACAATGAGCGCAACGCCCTGGCCATCCGGCTGCCGGACGGGCGGGAAATGGCGGTGGTGCAGATCGCCGGCCTGATCGCCCGGCGCATCCTGTGCGACGTGCGCCAGGGCGACGCGGTGCGCGCCGGCGAGCGCTTCGGCATCATCCGCTTCGGCAGCCGCACCGATATCTATCTGCCCGAAGGCATCGAGCCGCTGGTCACGGTCGGCCAGATCATGATCGGCGGCGAAACCGTCGTGGCGCAGCTCTGAAAGGGCCGCATCGCATGAACGTCACCCCCCTCAACCCGCCGCCCGGCTCGCCGATCCGGCGCCTGCGGGGACGGCTGCGCCCCCGCACCCGCCCGCGCTTCCGCGGGCTGTCGTTCAACCGGATGCTGCCGAACATCCTGACCATGCTCGGGCTGTGCGCCGGACTGACCTCGATGCGCCTGGCGCTGGAGGGCCGCTTCGGGATGGCCGCCGCCGCGATCGTGCTCGCCGGCGCGATCGACGGGCTGGACGGAAGGCTGGCACGGCTGCTGAAGGCGACCTCGCGCTTCGGGGCGGAGTTCGACAGCCTGTCGGACTTCCTGTGCTTCGGCGTGGCGCCGGCCTTCGTCATGTATCTATGGTCGCTGGAACGCGTCGGCGCCTACGGCTTCGTGCCTTGCCTGATCTTCGCGGTCTGCATGGCGCTGCGCCTGGCCCGCTTCAACGCCGCTCTGGATACCGAGCCGGACGAGCTGCACGCCTATGTCTACAATTTCTTCACCGGCGTGCCGGCCCCCGCCGGCGCCGGGGTGGTGCTGTTTCCGCTGTTCCTCGGGCTGGAAGCCAAGTCGCAGGGCTGGACACATCTGCTGGCGATCACCCAGTTTCCCCTGTTCCCCGCCCTGTTCCTCACCGGCACGGCGCTGCTGCTGGTCTCCACCCTGCCGGTCTGGAGCTTCAAGAACTTCAAGGTCCCGGCCGAATATGTGCTGCCGACGCTGCTCGGCGTCGGCCTCTACGCCGCCCTGCTGGTGGCCGATCCCTGGGCCGCCCTGGCCGCGGGGGGACTGATCTACCTGATCATGCTGCCGTTCAGCCGCCGCAGCTTCCACCGTCTGCGCCGCGAGGCGGAGGAGCCGGAACACGCCGAGCCCTGAGCCTGCAGCGATCCCCGAGAGTGACGTGCCATGGCCCGGCGCGGATAGGTTGTTGGCCCGCGCCGTCCGGTGCCTTGTCCTTTTGGCGATCCTGGCGGCCGGCGGATGCGCCGCGCCGGCACCGCCTTCCTGCCCATGGCGGACACCGCCGGAAGATCTCGTTTATATCCGCAGCCATGACTGGCATGTCGATATCGGACTTGCGGCCGGCAGCATCACCGGGCCGCTGACGGTGTTTCGCGACGTGTTCCCCGGCGTCCCGGCGGTGATGTTCGGCTATGGCAAGAGAACCTTCATGACCGCCCCGCCCGATACATTCAGCGAGTACTTGCTCGGTCCGCTGCCCGGGCCGGCCGTCGTTCAGGTGACCGGCGTCGGCAGCCTGCCGACGGATGCCTACGATCCCGGCGATGTCCTGGTGTATCGCCTGCCCCCGGGCGGTGCCCGCGCGCTGTCGGACTTCATCTGGAACGACATCGCCAAGGACGTGGCCGGCGGACCCAGGCTGATCGCACGCGGCCGGTTCCCCGGCAATCTGTTATACGCGGCGGTCAGCGGCTACAGCCTGGCCCACACCTGCAACACCTGGGCGGCGGATGCGCTGCGTGCGGCCGGATTGGCGCTGGATGCGGATGGCGTGATGTTCTCAGGCCAGGTCGTCGCCAGGGCGATCGGCGCCGGCGCCTGCGAGGCCGGGCCGCCAGCCCCGTAGCTTCGCTGCGGGGGTATCGGTTACCTGCAGGGCGGTTCGGTCCCGTCGACGCAGACAATCTTCGAGTTGGCGGGGATGATGACGGTCTTCGGCGGGCTGGAATCGCTCCCGGAAGAGGAACTGCAAGCGCCCAGCGCGATGCCGGACGCGGACAGCAGCACAATGGACAGGACCCAGGGTTTCCGGCGCGACATGATTATGTGCTTCCCTTGCATGGATTGCCCGATGGGCCGGCGCCGGTTCCGGCGGCGATCAACGCCATAGCACCGGTTTCGCGCGGATGGCCAGGATTTAGCTCCGGGATCACTCCGTGCCCAGCGGCTTGCCGGTCCGTTCCACGGCATAGCGCAGCAGCGCCGCGGCGCGGTACACCCCGTGCACCATCTTGCTGTACGGCAGCACCAGGAACAGCGCCAGGATCACGCCCAGATGCACCGCCAGCGCGACGCCCATGCCGCCGGTGGAGCGCAGCGCCAGCAGCGCCAGCCCGGTCAATGCCGCCAGCGCCAGCAGCACCAGCATCGCCACGTCCATGCCAAGCAGGCTGCGGACCTTCGGCGCCGGGTCGTCCGTGAACTTCATCGCGAACAGCCCGACCGTGCCGATCAGCAGGCCGATCCCGCCCAGCGTGCCCAGCACCACCGGCAGGCTCAGCAGCGAATACGGCGCCTGCCAGCCCAGGAAATGATGGAACACCGTGCCGACGCTGGTGGCCGCCAG
>JBBIQA010000167.1:0-3196 GCA_037442565.1 Rhodospirillales bacterium | reverse complement strand
CCCATCCACATCATCACCGGGAACGGGATCACCTGATAGAACGCGCCCGGCTGCACCGGCCAGGTGGTCAGCATCTGGGTCGAGCGGAACAGCATCGACAGCAGCAGCACCAGTGCCAGGCCCGCGGCCGTGGCAAGCGAAACCACCACGCCGTTGCCCTGGAACAGCCGGGCGAGGGGGCGCGGCCAGGCATATTGCTCGTAGCTCGCGGCCCGCACCTGCGCCATCGCCTGCGGCACGTTCACGCCGAACGGATGTGGCGGCGCGTACTGGCAGGCGTAGAAGCAGCCCTGGCAGTTGTGGCACAGATTGGCGAGGTAATTCAGGTCGGCGTCGGCGAACTCGCGCCGCAGTTCCATCGCCGGGAACACCGCGCAGAAACCCTCGCAATAGCGGCAGCCGTTGCAGATCTCCATGAAGTGCCGGGCATCGCCCAGCGCCTCGGCCTGCGTAACGGCGCCGATGGTACCAACGCTGCCAATCGTAATCGTCTCAGTTGCGGGCATGCTTCGCCGCCTCCTGTCCCGCGATGCGGCCGAACACGGTGCCGATCGTCATGCCGAACCCGGCAAGATAGCCGCGCCCCAGAATATTCCCCGCCATGATCTCGCCGGACGCGAACAGGTTTCCGGCCGGGCGGCCGTCCTCCATCATCACCTGGGCGCGCTCGTTCACCCGCACACCCAGATAGGTGAAGGTGATGCCCGGGCGCAGCGGATAGCCGTAGAACGGCCCGACATCGATCGGCCGCGCCCAATGCGTCTTCGGCGGCGTGATCCCCTCGGTGACGCAATCATCCAGCTTGCCGGGGTTGAAACTACCGGCGCGCACGGCGGCGTTGTACTGCGCCACCGTTGCTTCCACCTTGTCCGGATCGGCGATGCCGAGCTGGACCGCCAGCTCGCGGATCGTGTCCGCCTTCTTCGCCGGGTAGATCGATGGCATGAACATCTCGACGCATTTCTGGTCGAAGATGGAATAGGCGATCTGGTCCGGCTGCTGGGCGATCAGCCTTCCCCAGATGGCATAGCGCTTGGGCCAGAAATCCTCGCCCTCGTCATAGAAGCGATCGCCGTCGCGGTTCACCACGATGCTGAACGGCACGCTGTCCAGCCTTGTCGCGATGCCGCCGTCGAATTGCGGCGCGCGGGCATCCAGCGCCACGGCGTGGAACTGCGTGGGATCGCCGACCTGCGCGACGCCCTGGCCGAGCAGGCTCTTGAGGATCTTGCCCTTGGCATAGGGCGTGCCCCGGATAACGAAGTTATCGACAGCGTCGCCCCAGTACTGCCGCATCCAGTCCAGATTGCCCTGGAACCCGCCCGAGGCCGCCACCACCACCTTGGCCCGCACCGTTTCCGGGTAGCCGCGATAGGCGATGTCGGCGGAGCGGACGAAGCCGTCCTCCATCTTCAGCGCCAGCACCTCGGTGTCGTACAGGATCGTCACGCCCAGGCGCTCGGCGGTCAGGTAATAGGCGTTCACCAGCGCCTTGCCGCCGCCGAGGAAGAAGGCGTTGGTGCGCGACAGGCTCAGCGTGCCGGTCAATGACGGCTGGAACCGCACGCCGCTCTGCCGCATCCACCCCGTCACCCCGGCCGAGGCGCGGATGGTCATGCGCGCCAGCTGCTCATCGGTGTTGCCGCCCGTCACGCGCTTCAGGTCGTCCCAGTATTCCTCTTCCAGATACGCATCGGTCAGCACGTCGGTCGGCTTCTCGTGCATGGAGCGGAAGTTGCGCGTGTGGCGGCTGTTGCCACCACGAAACGCTTTCGGCGCGTGCTCCAGCAGCAGGACGCTGCAACCGGCCTCGCGCGCGGTGATCGCGGCGCAAAGCGCGGCATTGCCGCCGCCCACCACCAGCACATCCCAGGTCCGGCTGAGGTCCTTCATCCGTCGTCCTTCCGCGAATACCCAGCATTTCCTATACGAACGCCCCTGCGGCTTCGCAAGTTGAGGCCTCCAGGCTTTCCCGCCCCGCGCTTTTGCCGCAAACTGCCGCAAAGCCTGACCGGGAGTGGACGATGCCAGCCGACCAGATTGCACCCAGCCAAATTGCCACCAGAGCGTGGCATGAGATCGTGCGCGATACGCTGAAAGCGCACGATGTGCGACTGGTCACCTACGTGCCCGACAACGTGCTGCGCCCGCTGATCGAGGCGATCCACGCCGATCCGTTCTTCACCGCCTTCACCGCCACGCGCGAGGAAGAGGCCGTGGGCATCGTCTCCGGCGCCTGGATGGGCGGCATGCGCGGCATCGTGCTGATGCAGACCAGCGGCTTCGCCACCTTGCCGAACGTGCTGGCGTCCCTGCCGGTGCCGTTCCAGATCCCGGTGCTTATGATGGTCTCCGAACGCGGCACGCTCGGCGAATTCAACATCGGCCAGGCCATGGTCGCGCGCACCATGCGCCCGGCGCTGGACAGCCTGGGGATGGAGCACCACACGCTCACGCGCCTGGACGAGGTGGAGTTCATCGTCGACCGCTCGATCCGTCAGGCGGTCGCCACGCAGCAGCCGGTGTGCTGGATCCTGTCGCCGCTGCTGACCGGTGGAAAGGTCTTTTCGAAGTGAGCGCCACAATGTCATCCGCCAATCACCCGCTGAACCGCGACCAGGCCAAGGTCATGGGGCGCTTCGATCTGATCAGCCGCATGGTCCGCAAGCTGCACAAGGACGAGGCCGTGATCGGCGGCATCGGCTACACCAATTTCGACCTGTGGGCGGCCGGGAGGCGGCCGCAGAACTTCTACATGCTCGGCAGCATGGGCCTCGCCGCGCCCATCGCGCTCGGCGTGGCGATCGCCCAGCCGGACCGGCGCGTGATCGGGCTGGAGGGCGACGGGTCCATCCTGATGCAACTCGGCGCGCTGGCGACCATCGCTACGCGGGCCCAGAAGAACCTGGTCATCATCATCCTCGATAACGGCGCCTACCAGATCACCGGCGGCCAGGCCACGGCCACCGGCGCGGGCACGGACATCGTCGCGATATCGCGCGGCGCCGGCATTGCGCAAAGCTTCTGGGCTGCCGACGAGGGCCATTTCGAGGAGCTGGTCGACCGCGCCATCGCCGAGGACGGTCCCTGGCTGATCGGCTGCCGCATCGACGCCTCCGGCCCGAAGGAAACCACCGAACGCGACCCCGCGCAGATCCGCGACCGCTTCATGCGCGGGCTCGGGGTGAAGAAATAG
>JBBIQA010000166.1:4903-9409 GCA_037442565.1 Rhodospirillales bacterium | reverse complement strand
CTGGCGGAGCCAAGTCCCGCCCAGCCCGAACCTGCCCAGCCCGAACCTGCCCAGCTTGGGGCGGCTGAGCCGACGGCTTTGGTCGGGGAGCCAGCAATGTCCGAGCCGGCTGCCGCGACGGTGGTGATCGTGCCGATCTCAACGACACCACCAGTGGAGGCCCCCCTGGAACCGACGACGGCACTCGCCCACGAGGAACCCGTGGCCGAAGCGGCGCCGGCGGCCGAGCCTGTCATGCCCGAGCCTTTCATGTCCGAACCGGTCGCACCGGAGCCGATTGCACCGGCACCGGCGGCGGAACCGGTTGCCGAGCCGGTGGCGGGCCCGATCATCCAACCGATCGTGATTGGTGACGCGCCAGCGCCGTCGGCGGAGAAAAAGCGCGGCTGGTGGCGCCGGTAGGCGCCCCGGCCGGCTAGAGCAATATCAGCCTGACTGGAATCGCGAAGCGGTCTTATACCACCCGGCGCGATTGGCGACCCTTGGAGCAACCGTCATGGCCGGCCTTGTGCCGGCAATCCGCGGCTTTTCCGGCCGCGTGAAAGGCGTGGATACCCGGGACAAGCCCGGGCAAGACGGGTCGGTCTTTCCGCAATTGGGTATTAGGCTCATGAAATTGCTAAAAGATGACCAGAACGTTTTCACTCTTCGTGAAAGCGCTCTGACGACGGAACCGGCCGAAGGCCCGATCCTGGGCGAGGGGGCAGGCCCCCTCGCCCATGGCTTTTCCGGTTAGGCGAACCCCAGTTCCCGCGCCGCCGCCGCATAGCCGATCCGACGGGCCGGCGGCAGCTTGTGCCGGCCGGCCACGCGTTCCAGCAGCGTTCGCGTGTCGGCGGACAGCCCGGCCTTGACGGCGGCATCGAGAAACAGCTGCTCCAGCACATCCTGTTGCGCGTGGCTGCCGCCGAGGCGGTACATCCCGCCCAGCGCCGGACGCATCAGCGTCACCGCCTGGGCATGGTCACCCCGCCCATGCGCCGCCACCGCCGCGCTGACCGGCAGCGCATAATCGCGCACCAGGGCGGCATTGGTGCTGTTGCCCGCCGCGAAGTCGCGCATCGCGGCCAGCATCCGCTCCGCCGCCGCCTGCCGTCCCGTGGCGGCCAGCGCCATCATCAGGTGCGGCAGGGTAAAGCCAGACACGCAGTCGCCGATCCGCGCCTCCGCCTTGTCCGCGAGTTCCACCCAGCGTTCCCCGACGTCCACGCCCTGGCGCATCAGCCGGAACAGCATGGAGGCGGCGTTCTGCAGGTCGATGTACAAATCGGGCACCGCCTGCACCAGGGGCGAGGCCAGGTTGCGGAACTCCTCGTCGTACAGTTCCAGCACCCGGGCGGTGTCGCCCCGCTCCAGGTGATACATCGCGGCGTGCCAGTGCAGATGGTGCTTCAGGTTGTTGGCGCCCTCCCAGTTGCTCGCCAGGCTGTCGATCCAGGCGATCCCCTCGCCCCGCCTTCCCTGCATCTCCAGCACATGCGCAACGCCATGCGCGGCCCAGAGATCGGCGGGATCGCGCGCGATCGCCTCCCGCCCGGCGGCCTCGGCCTCGGTGTAGTGGCCGCTTTCCTCCATGGCGAAGCACCGGCAGCCCAGCAGCGCGCCGTAGCCCGGCAGATCGGCGCTCCAATGCTTTTCGGTGGAGAGCACGGAAGCCAGCATCCGGTCGGGCCGGCCGAGCCAGAAATGGACGAAATGTGCCAGCCGGAAGGCCAGGATGTCGTGCGGGTGGTCGTGCAGGATCTGGTCCCAGATCGCCGCCGCCCGGTCCGGCGCGCCGCCGATCCAGGCATCCAGCGCGGCCAGATGGGCCTGCTCGCGCGGGGTGGCGCGCGCGCAGAGGCCGCGCGCCGCATCGGCCGCGGCCTGGGCCACCGGCACCATCGCCTGCTTGTAGGACAGCATCGACAGCAGACCCTTCAGCAGATGCGCGAACGGCATCTGCGGATCGGCCGCGAACAGGGCCTCCATCCGGGGCTGCATGTCCGCGCGGTAGCCGAGATAGCCGGCGATCACGCCATCGAACGCCGCCGCCGCCTCGGCCGAGGCGGCGGTCAGCGCGTTGCCCTGGGCATCGCGTTTGAGCTGTGTGTCGTGGTTCATGCGGGCCGCCTTCCCAAAAGAAGCCGGCATGTTTTCACGCGGGGGGCGCGGGGTCCGGCTCATGCTTCAGGCGAAGCATGGCACAAACCCGGCGTTACGCCAGGGCCATTCCTGGCGGAAACCGGGTTTAGCGCGGTGACAGCGAAAGCTGCGCCAGCGATACCTCGGCGAGGCCCTGGCCGACGAAGCCGAGCGCGCGGGCAGCGCCGAGAGAGACGTCGATCACCCGCCGGCCGGAGGGCAGCCGGTCGGTGATCGTGACCACCACGGCCCGGCCGGTCTCTTCCACCGTCACCAGCACCTTGGTGCCCAGGGGCAGCCAGGGATGCGCGGCGGTCATCGCCATCTGGTTGAACCGCCCGCCACCGGCCATGCGCCGGCCCTGGAACGCCCGGCCATAGAACGACGCGATGCCGGTTTCGACTTGCCCATCGCCGGAAGCTTCCGCTTGCGCGGTGTCCGGGGTTCCTGGCGGGAAGTCCGCCCGGACGCCCCTGGCTGACTCCGCCAGGGCCTCCGCATCCGAGACCTTGGCGGATTGCGCGGCATGGGCCTGAAACGGCGCGCAGACCAGCGCGACCGCCAGCATTACTGGCAGCATCCCGAAGAATTTAAACGACAATATCGAGGACCGGGAGCGTGAGTAATGGCCAATCGAGCCATCCTTATCCGGTTCGAAACGATCGGTTTCTTTGGATGGATGTTGTTGAGGACACCCATCTGGTCGGCACCTACTCTGGGTGCCGGCATGCAGATTCCTGTTCATGCATTGGATTATCTGGATTTAGACCCGCATTGGCAACCCCTAATGCACATCCGCCCGTTGACGCGGCCGTGTCCGCGCCGTTTGGCAGGCCGTCGGACCGGACCATCTCTGGTCTCCGGCGCCCGCCTCGGGCAGGCTGGCGGTCATGATCTGGACCATCCCCCTCGTCGTCGTGGCGATCTTTCTGGCTTCTGTTCTGCGCGGATTCACTGGCTTCGGGTTCGCCCTGGCGGCGGTGCCGATGCTCAGCCTGGCGCTGCCGCCGGCCCGCGTGGTGCCGATCGTGGTGATGCTGCAGGCCATCGTGGCGTTCAGCGACCTGCGCGGGTCCTGGCGCGAATGTGACTGGGGCAGCACGCGCTGGATCATCGGCGGACTGGTTGTGGGCACGCCGCTTGGCATCGCGTTGCTGACCAGCCTGCCGCCGGATCGGGTGCGCCTCGCGATCGGCCTGCTGATCGGCGCCTCGGTGGCGCTGCTCGGCGCCGGCCTGCAACTGCCCGTCCGTCCGCCACGCGCGCTGGCGCTGGCGGCGGGCGTCACCTCCGGCATCGTCAATGGGCTGGCGGCCATCGCCGGGCCGCCGATCGTCGCCTATTTCCTGGCCTTGCCGCATGCGAGCCGGGTCGCCCGGCCCTCGATCATCGTCGTCTTCGCCGCCACCGGGGTCGCGGGCGTGACCACGCTGCTCCTGCGCGGCCTGGTGCAGCGCGAAGCGGTAATGCTGTCGCTTGTGGCCTTGCCCGGCCTGTTCGTCGGCTCGCGCCTCGGCGTGACCGGCTTTCGCCGCTCCAACCCGAAACTGCACCGCCCGGTCGCCCTGGTCGTGCTGAGCCTGCTGGCGTCCATGCTGATCGTCCGTGCCCTGACGAGCTGATGCCCCTAGGCTTCGTGTGCGGGCGTTGCGCGGCCGCGCTTGATGGTGCCGCGCCGGGCCTTCGCCTCCACCCGCCGGACCTTGGAGGCCAGGGTGGGGCGGGTCTTCACCCGCTTGACCGGCCGTATCGTGGCCTGCCGGACCAGGTCCACCAGCGCCTCCAGCGCCTCGGCCCGGTTGCGGTCCTGGGTGCGGTGGCGCTGGGCGGTGATCAGCAGGATGCCGTCCTGGCTCAGCCGCTTGCCGGCCAGGCGCACCAGCCGGGCGCGCACGTCGTCGGGCATCGCCGCGGCGGCCAGGTTGAAGCGCAGCAGCACCGCGGTGGAGACCTTGTTGACGTTCTGCCCACCGGGTCCGGAGGCGCGGACAAAGCTTTCCTCGATGTCGCGCGGATCGATCGAGAGCGTGTCGGTGACGCGGATCATCGCCGTTCCTGCGGGTGGAGCGCCGCAACCTAACCGCCGTTCCCGACCGGGGCAACGATCAGGCCAGCAGCACGGCAGCGGCGACGCCGCCCAGCAGGGCCAGCCAGCGATACAGGCCGGCGCCTCGGCTGGCCTCGGTTCGCCGGTCCCGCCCGCCCAGCAGAACCAGATAGAACCGCCCCCAGGGCAGGGTCACGGTTCGCCGCACATCCACCGCATGGTCCATCGCGTAACGCATGCCGAAGGCCATCCGCACCGCCGCCAACTGGTCCGGCGTGAAGCTGGCGGCCACGTCCGGGCGCATCCGGGTCAGGAAGCGGTCCAGAAACGCGTCG
>JBBIQA010000166.1:0-4803 GCA_037442565.1 Rhodospirillales bacterium | reverse complement strand
GCTGGCGGCCACGTCCGGGCGCATCCGGGTCAGGAAGCGGTCCAGAAACGCGTCGCTCGGCGATGGAGGCAATGGCATCGTCATGTCCGCATCCTGCCGGCCAGGAGGCTGACAAACCGTGAACATCGCATCATCGCAGCCCTCCGGCGGCCGGTTGCCGCCCGGGCCGAGGCGGGACAGGATGGCGCCATGCCCAACCCCTCTCCGCCGCAGGACATCCTCGACAGCCTGGTCCGCATGGGCCTGATGCCGGCCGCCGCCGAGGCGACCGGCGAGCCGCTGACCGGCGGCGTTTCTTCCGACATCTGGCGGATCGACCTGCCGGCCGGCCCGGTCTGCGTGAAGCGCGCCCTGGCGAAGCTTCGGGTGGAAGCCGACTGGCGGGCGCCGGTTGCCCGCAACCTGTATGAAGCGCGCTGGATGCGCCGCGCCGCCGCCGCCGCGCCGGGCGCGGTCCCTGCCCTGCTGGGCCAGGATGACGCGGCGGGTGCGCTGGCGATGGAATATCTTCCCGCCACGGACCATCCGCTGTGGAAGTCCGAGCTGCGCGATGGCCATGCCGATCCGGCCTTCGCCGCCGCGGTCGCCGCCACGCTGGTCCGCATTCACGCCGCCACCGCCGGCGATCCGGCCGTGGCCGCCGAATTCCCCACCGACGACATCTTCTACGACATCCGCCTGGAGCCCTATCTGGTCGCCACCGCCCGTGCCCATCCGGACCGCGCCGGCGCGCTGCTGGCGCTGGTGGAGACCACGCGGGCCAACAAGCGCGCCTTGGTGCACGGCGATGTCAGCCCGAAGAACATCCTGCACGGCCCCGCCGGGCCGGTGTTCCTGGATGCCGAGTGCGCCTGGTGGGGCGACCCGGCCTTCGACCTGGCGTTCTGCCTTAACCATCTGCTGCTGAAATGCCTGTGGACCCCACAGGCCCGTGCCGGTTTCCTGGCCTGCTTCGACGCCCTGGCCAGCCGCTATCTGGCCGGCGTTGCCTGGGAGGCCCCGGCCGCCCTGGAGGCGCGCGCCGCGCATCTGCTGGCCGGGCTGTTCCTGGCGAGGGTGGATGGCAAGTCTCCGGTCGAGTACATCACGTCGGAAACCGACAGGAACCGGGTACGCCGGACCGCCCGGGACCTGCTGGCCCGTCCGGTGGACCGCCTGAGCGACGTCGGAAAAGCCTGGAACGAGGAATTGTCCACATGACCGGAACCCGCATCGCCTTCGTGCATGGCCGCCGCGTATGGGACAGCCGTGGCCGCCCGACGGTGGAGGCTGAGGTGCTGCTGGAAGGCGGCGCGGTCGGGCGCGCCATTGCCCCGGCCGGCGCCTCCACCGGGTCGGGCGAGGCGCTGGACCTGCGCGACGGCGGCGAGGCGTTCGGCGGCTATGACGTCACCCGCGCCGTTGCCAACGTGAACGGCGAACTGGCCGATGCGGCGATCGGCATGGACGCCGCGGACCAGGCGGAGCTGGACGACACGCTGATCACGCTGGACGGCACGGCGAACAAATCACGCCTCGGCGGCAACGCCGTGCTTGCCGTGTCCATGGCCGCGCTGCACGCCGCCGCCGCCGCCGCCGGGCAGCCGCTGTATCGGTATATCGGCGGCGAGGACGCCAACACCCTGCCGCTGCCGCAGATCCAGATCTTCGGCGGCGGCGCGCATGCCGGAAGGCGGGTGGACATCCAGGATTTTCTGGTCTGCTGCCCGGCGGCGGCGAGCTTTGCCGAGGCGCTGGACTGGACGGCGGAGGTGTACCGCGCCGCCGGCGGACTGATGAAGGCGGCCGGCAAGCTCGCCGGGGTTGCCGACGAGGGCGGCTGGTGGCCCGATTTCACCGCCAACGAGCAGGCGCTGGAAATGCTGGTGCGCGCCATCGAGCGCGCCGGCTTCAGGCCGGGCGAGCAGGTCGCCATCGCGCTGGATATCGCCGCCTCCGAGTTCGGGCGCGGGGGCAAGTACAGGCTGGGCCTGGAGGGCCGCGAACTGGACAGCGACGGCATGATCCGCATGCTCGGCCAGTGGATCGAGCGGTATCCGATCGTCTCCATCGAGGATCCGTTGGCCGAGGACGATTTCGCCGGGTTCGTCGCGTTCACCAAGGAGTACGGCCACCGCCTGCAGATCGTCGGCGACGATTTCCTGGTGACCGAGGCCGCCCGCGTTGCAGAGGCCGCGAAGAAGGGCGCCGCCAACACGGTGCTGCTGAAGCCGAACCAGCGCGGCACCATTACCGAGACCCTCGCCGCCTGGAACGCCGCGAAGGCGGCCGGGTTCTCCGCCATCGTCAGCGCGCGGTCCGGCGAGACCGAGGACACCACCATCATCCATCTGGCAGTCGGCTGGGGCGTGGGGCAGTTCAAGGTCGGCAGTTTTTCCCGCAGCGAGCGGATGGCGAAGTGGAACGAGGCGCTGCGGATCGAGGAGGCGCTCGGCGCCCGCGCGCGCTTCGCCGGCGGCTCGGCGTTCGGCCGTTCGCGCCAATGAGGATCGTCTTCCACTTCGCCGCCGGCGCGGACCTGGCCGCGCAGTTGGCGGCGCAGAAGGCGCAGGGGCTGGATGTCGTTGTCGTGCCGGAAACCGATGACATTGCGCTGATGGCGGCGCTGCCCGAGGCGGAGGTGCTCTGGCACGTATTGCAGCCGTGCACGGCGGCGATGATCGCGGCGGCGGGGAAACTGCGGCTGATCCAGAAGATCGGCGTCGGCGTGAACACGATCGACCTCGATGCCGCCCGTGCCCGTGGCATCGCGGTCTGCAACCTGCCCGGCACCAATGCAAGGGCGGTGGCGGAGCTGGCGCTGGCGCTGATGCTGGCCTGCCTGCGCCGCCTGCCGGCCTTCGACGCGGCCACCCGCGCCGGGCGCGGCTGGTCGCTGGATGCGGCGATGCAGGACGGGCTGGGCGAGCTGGGTGGGCGGACCGTGGGGCTGGTCGGCTACGGCGCCATTCCCCGCGCGCTGGCGCCAGTGCTGGGCGCGCTCGGCTGCCGGGTGATCTACGCCGCCCGCGCGCCGCACGCCGACGCGCCAGATGCCTACCGGCCGCTGGATGCCTTGCTGGCCGAGGCCGACATCGTCTCGCTGCACGTGCCGCTGGATGCCGCCACCGACCGGTTGATCGGCCGTGACGCCCTGGCACGGATGAAGCCGGGGGCGATCCTGATCAACACCGCCCGCGGCGGGCTGGTCGACCAGCCCGCGCTGACGGAGGCGTTGCGCGCGGGCCGTTTGGCCGCCGCCGGGCTGGACGTGTTCGCCGCCGAGCCGGCCGAGCCCGCCGATCCGCTGCTGCGGCTGCCGAATGTGGTGCTGACGCCGCATATCGGCTGGCTGACCAGCGGCACCTTCGCGCGCAGCTTCTCCATTGCCGCGGAGAACTGCCGCCGGCTCGCTGCCGGGGAGACGCTGCTGCACCAGGTGGCGTGAGGGCAATTCACCCCGGACACCATAACGTCTACGCTCGTTCACGAACCCGAGGAGGAAACGATGAATCTCGATGCCAAGAAGACCGCGCTGCGCATGATCCCCTACGGGATCTACGTCCTCACCGCCAAGGCCGGCGAGGGCACGGTCGCCGCCGCCACGGTCAACTGGGTCACCCAGTCCGCCTTCAGCCCGCCGCTGGTTGTGGTCGGGGTGAAGACCGACAGCGGCACCTACGCGCTGCTGAAATCCACCGGGATCTTCACCCTCAATATGCTCGGCAAGGACGCCAAGGGCCTCGCCTTCACCTTCTTCAAGCCGGCGGTGCTGGAAGGCGGCAAGCTGTCCGGCCAGGATTTCCACAACGGCCATAACGGCCTGCCGATCCTGAACGCCGCGATCGGCGCGCTGGAATGCAAGGTCGCCAGCATCGTCGAACAGGGCGACCATCACATCGTCGTCGGCGAGGTCGTCGAGGCGCATCTGCCGAACGCCATCACAGGCCGCCCGGACGCGGCGATCCTGGAGATGAAGGATCTGGGCGAAACCGTGTTCTACGGCGGCTAACCGGCCGACCTCACACCCGGCATCGCGCCGCGTCCGGCGCCGGCCGACACTCCATTCCATCCATGCAGACCCCAGGAGACAGCAACCATGACCACGACCCTGAAAGACATGCTCGCCGCCGCCAGCGCCCTCGTGCCCGCCATATCACCGGCCGAGGCGGCGAAAATGATGGCCACGGCCAACGCTTTGGTGGTGGACCTGCGCGACGGCGTCGAAATCGCCGCCAGCGGCAAGGTGAAGGGCGCCGTCGCCGTCTCCCGCGGGCTTCTGGAATTCCGCGCCGCGCCGGACTCCTCCACGCATGATCCGGCCTTCCACACCGATCGGCCGGTGATCCTCTATTGCGGCTCCGGCGGGCGTGCGGCGCTGGCCGGCAAGACGCTGCACGACCTGGGCTACCGGGACGTGCGCAATCTCGGCGGGTTCAAGGACTGGGTGGCGGCGGGCGGCGAGGTGGAAAAGCCGTGATCCGGTAAGGCGGCCGGCTGGATCAGGCGGGACGGCCGGAGGTCAGCGCCCTGGCCAGCCGCAACGGCGCGGTGACCCGCCAGGACGTCGATACGTGAATGGCCCGCAGGACCTGCGCGTGGCGATCGTCATAAATACGGCTCAGGCGATCGAATTCAGCCAATGCCTCCACGACCTCGTCGAACAGGATGCGGGTGGCGAATTCATCGCCCGCCAGGCCGTAGCACGCGCCTTTCCAGGCACGATCCGCGATCGCGCCTCCTGCCCTGATGGTATTGGTGTCTCCCATCGTCCAATGCCGCAGGGCCGACTGCACTGCCCGCTCCATCTCCGGCCACACCCAT
>JBBIQA010000165.1:6565-9707 GCA_037442565.1 Rhodospirillales bacterium | reverse complement strand
GGCGACCAGGGGATCGGCGATTTCACCACCCTGGCCGCGCTGTCGGAAGGTGCCGCCGCCGAGGGCGCCGCGATCCTGGCGATCAACCCGCTGCATGCGCTGTTCCCGGCCCAGCGCGGCCGCGCCAGCCCCTATCATCCCTCCGACCGGCGGTTCCTGGACCCGATCTATCTCGACCTCGCCACGCTGGACGATGGCCTTGCCCCGTCTTCGGCGACCGCCGCATGGGCCGCGCTGTCAGTCAGGCCGGATGTCGATTACCAGGCTGTCTGGTCGCTGAAACGTGCCGTCCTGGAACAGCGGTTTGCCGATTTCGACGCCGCCTGCCGCAACCATCCGAACAGCCCCTCCGCGCTGGCTTTCGCCGCCTTCCAGGCCGAGGTCGGTGCCGGGCTGCAGCGCTTTGCGACGTTCGAGGCGATCGCGGAACGCCATCCCGGCCAGCCCTGGCGGCAATGGCCGCAAGCCCTGCGTGATGCCCTCAGTCCGGCCGTCGCGAACTTCGCAACGGCCCATGCGCCGCGCGTGCGGTTTCATCTGTATCTGCAATTCCTTGCCGAGCGCCAACTCGCCGCCGCTGCCGCAAGCGGCAATTCCGCCGGCCTGTCGCTCGGCCTGCTGCGGGATCTGGCCGTCGGCGCGGCACCGGATGGTGCCGAGGCCTGGGCCGGCGCCGATCTCCTCGCCCACGGCGCGTCCATCGGCGCACCGCCGGACCCGTTCTCCGCCGACGGGCAGATCTGGGGCCTGCCGCCGCCCAATCCGCTCGCCATGGCAAGCGAGGGCTTCGCCGGCTTCGCAGCCCTGCTCGCCGCCAACATGCGCCAGGCCGGCGGGCTGCGGATCGACCATGTGATGGGTCTGTCGCGATTATTCTGGGTGCCGGAAGGCGCGAAAGCGGCGGACGGCGCCTATGTCGCCTATCCGTTCCGCCACCTGCTCGGCCAGCTCACGCTGGCAAGCCGGCGCGCCGGCTGCCTGATCGTCGGGGAGGATCTGGGCACGGTGCCCGAAGGCTTCCGTGACACCCTGGCGAAGGCCGATATCCTGAGCTATCGCGTGCTGTTGCTGGAACGCGAGGGCCTCGGATTCAAGCCGCCCGCCGCCTATCCCGCCCTGGCGCTCGCCAGCGTATCGACCCACGATCTGCCAACGGTCGCGGGCTGGCGGGAAGGCGCGGATATCGCGGAACAGGCGCAACTCGGCCTGCTCGCGAACCCCGCCGATGCCATGGCGCGCCGCGAAGCGGAGAGGCAGGCGCTGGGGGACGCCGTGCGGCAAGAGGGCATTGTCTCCATGGAAACCAGCACCGCCGCGCACGCCTATGTCGCACGCTCGCCGGCCGCCCTCATGCTCGTCCAGGCCGACGACCTCGACGGCACAACGAAGGCCGTGAACCTGCCGGGCACCGATACAGAACGGCCGAACTGGCGCCGCAAGCTCGCCGCCCCGGTGCCTGGCCTGCTGCAAACTCCACGGGCCCAGGCCATCCTGCAGGCGCTGCGCGAGATCCGCCCGCCGGACGCGGTCAGGCCAGCCGGTACGCCCGCCGGGCCGTCCCGCTGAACAGCGCCAGCTTCTCGTCCGCCGAGGCGCCGGCCGCGATCCGCTTGAACGCGTTCCACAGCACGGGCCAGCTCGCGCCCATTTTCTCTACCGGGAAGTTGCTCTCGAACAGGCAGCGGCGGGCGCCGAACAGTTCGATGCAGGTCTCGATATACGGCCGCCAGAGGGCGGCGATCTCCGCCGATGTCGGCGGCTTCGGCAACGCCCGGTAGTCATAGGCAGCCAGCCGCATCATCATCCCGCCCAGCTTCATCGTCACGTTGGGGCATTTCGCCAGCTCGGTCACGCCCGCCTTCCAGGTGGCGAACACCTCGTCCTGCCTGCCGAGATAGCGGCCATAGCCGAGCGGCCCGCCGCAATGGCCCATGATGATGTTGCTCGCCGGCATCGACCGCGCGAGGTCCACCACATCCATCAGTTGCGGATGGAACAGCCAGGCATCGAGCGACAGGCCGAGCGCGGTCATCTTCGCCAGGCCGCGGCGGAAGTCCGGGCGCATATAGGTGCCGAGCCCGGTCATGTTGCGGCTATTGCCGATCGTCGGGTCCGCGTCCCAGCCCGCTGCGTGGCGCACGCCGCGAAACCGTCCGCCGCCGGCGCGGATATGCGCCTCCAGCGCCTGCTCCGCGCGCTCATGCGTCAGATCCACCGCGCCGACGATCCCGGCGGCAACGCGCGTCGGGCCATAGCCG
Organism: Rhodospirillales bacterium; assembly: GCA_037442565.1. GTDB lineage: Bacteria > Pseudomonadota > Alphaproteobacteria > Acetobacterales > Acetobacteraceae > PALSA-911. The sequence continues at coordinate 7,449 of JBBIQA010000165.1, read as the reverse complement.
CCGCTCTCGCTCATGGCCGCGATGCCGGCGACGAATTCGGTTTCGCCGACCGAGCGCATTTCCTCCGGCCCGGCCGCGCGGTACATGGAATGGCATTCCAGGAACACCGTCGCCACGGTGTTGTGGCCCGAGTTGATGTCTTCCAGGAACTCATGTAGCAGATAGCGCTGGTCGCCGCGCACCCACAGATGATGATGCGTATCGATGATCGGCAGCTCCGGCTCCAGGACCGGTTCGGGCTCGGCCTTCGCCAGCCAGGCGGCGTCGGGCGGATAGATGTGGCCGTAGCGGGTTGGTTCGCGGGTCGCTGTCATGTCGGTCTCCCCCTCGTTCGTTCCGGCGATTACGGCATGATCGCCCGATAGGCTCAACCCGTGCCGCGTGCGATCATCCCGGCCAAACACGGAGGAGCCCCCATGTCCGCAACCGAACTGGTGCAGGTCGTGCACGAAGACCGCGGCGAGCCCGGCATCGTCGTCCGCGTCACGGTGAACAATCCCGCACACCACAATGCGCTGGGCAATGAAGGCAAGCGCCGGCTGGCCGAGGCGATCGAAGCGGTGGCGAGCGAGCCCCGGCTGCGCGTGGTCGTGCTGACCGGCGCCGGCGGCCGATCTTTCATCGGCGGCGCCAATCTGACGGAAATGGCGGGGTTCGAGGCGCACGACGCGATGCTGGGCCCCAGCCTGACGCACCGGATGTGCGAGGCGATCCGCCGCACCCCGGTGCCGGTCATCGCCCGCATCCAGGGCTATTGCCTGGGTGCGGGGCTGGAGGTGGCGGCCGCCTGCGACATGCGCGCGGCGTCCGACGACAGCCGCTTCGGCATGCCGGAGGTGTTGTTCGGCCTGCCCTCCGGCATGGAGGCCTGCCTGCTGCCGCAG
>JBBIQA010000165.1:4687-6465 GCA_037442565.1 Rhodospirillales bacterium | reverse complement strand
GCAGATGCGGGGTTTCCGCCTTCAGCTTGCGCCACTGCCGGTCCATGCGCCAGAGCAGGGAAGGGGCCCAGGCCGAGCCGGCTTCCACCATCACCACCTTCAGGCTCGGGATGCGTTCGAACACCCCTTCCATCACCAGGCTCACCAGCCCGGCCTGGCTGGACTGGGCGTGCCCGACCATGTCCTCGATATAGTACGAAGGCCAGCCGCTGGCGGTATTGGGGTGGCCGCCATGGCCGAAGGCGTGGAACGCCACCGGCAGCCCGGCCGCCGCCGCGGCTTCATAGATCGGCCAGTAGCGCCGCTGCCCCGGCGGCTCCCCGGTGCGGCTCAGCAGCAATACCTGAGCGAAATGCGGGTTACCGGCAAAGCGCTCGATCTCCGCGACGGATGCGGCGGTATCCTCGTACGGGACCACGATCGAGGCTTTCAGCCTGCTGTCCTGGCTGGTCCATTTCTCGATCTGCCACTCATTCACCGCATGCGCCATGGCGCCGGACAGGTCGGGGTTGACCGCGCCCTGGCCGGACGGGGTCAGCGGGTTGAGGATGCCGAGTTCGACATTGTTGGCATCCAGATGCTGCCAGGCCATGAAGGCCAGATCACTGCCGGGTCCGCCGCCGGTCGGGGGAAACGAATCCCGGCGCGAGGCCATCGGCTGCGCCTTGGGATAGGCCGGCCCGCGCTCATAGGGCTGGCGGTGGGTCATCCCGAAGGTTTCAAGATGTTCCTGCCAGCGCTTGGACAGCCACGGATACAGCGCCTTCACGCCGGCGATGCGCGGATGGATGTCGCAATCGGCGATCATCAGCCGGTTGGACGAGGCCAGATGGGCCCCGGTTCGGTTCAGAACATCGACGTTCATGACGTCAGCTCCCTGTTGCTCGGCGTCTCGCCACCCTGGGCCAACCCCAAACGCGGAAACGCCTGCAGCGGATTATCGATCGTGATCTTGCGGATCAGCTCGGCAGAGAAACCTTCCGGCATCGCATCCTGCCCGTCAAACTGCCAGTGCGGGTAGTCGGTGGAATAGACCAGCAATTCGTCGGACCGCATGTGCTCCATCAGCCGCCCCATTGCCGCCGGGTCGGGCGGGCCGTCGAACGGCTGCAGGGAAAACCGCACATGCTCGCGCACGATCTCGCCGGGCAGCCGGTCCACCCAGGGTACTTCCATGCGCACCCCTTTCCAGAACTTCTCCAGCCGCCACAGATAGCCGGGCAGCCAGGTGAAGCCGGATTCCAGCATCACCACTTTCAACTTCGGGAACTTCGCGAACACCCCCTCGCACACCAAGGAGGTCAGCTGGGTTTGAAACGCGCCGGCCTGGTTGATGTATTCCTCGGTGTAGTAGCTGGTCCAGCCGACGGGGGAGGGGGGATTGCGATAGGAGCTGCCGGCGTGGATGGAGACCGACAATCCGTGCCGCTCGGCCGCGGCATAGATCGGCCAGTGCTGGCGCCGGCCGAGCGGCGTCTCGCCCATCACCAGCAGCAGCACGGACACGAAGCGCCGGTCATGCGCCAGCCGCTCGATCTCCTCCACCGCCAGTTCGGCGCTCTGCACCGGCAGCACGATGGCGGCGCGCAGCCTGGGATCGCGGTCCAGCCATTCCCGGGCGATCCAGTCGTTCACCGCGCGGGCGAACACCGCGCCCATGTCCTCGCTGAACGGCAGCTGCACGCCGTACAGGCAGTTCAGGATGGCCGTGCCGGTGCCGAACGGGTCCAGCGCCTGGGCCGCCAGCAATTCCGGCGTGGTCGCGGTGCGCCCGTCGG
>JBBIQA010000165.1:0-4587 GCA_037442565.1 Rhodospirillales bacterium | reverse complement strand
CGCGGATCGGCGATGGCGCGCGCCAGCGGCGCATCCACCTGCCCGCCTTCGACCGCCTCACCCAGATCGTAGATGCATTGTTCGGCGGCGTCGTAGGACCGCACGGAAACCAGCCGGCCGCGGACGATTTCCGGAACCTCGCCCGCCGCCGAGAAGCGCTCGCAGGGTTCCGCGTGCACGAAGATCGGGCTCGGGGTCCAATAGATGCCGACCGGGCCGGGCAGGTTGTAGGAGCCGAGCAGCACCGGCTCTCCCTCGCGCGCCTCCCGCAGGCAGTGGCGGCAGGGGGCGACGCCGCTCGATACCATCCGGCGGATGGCATTGCCGTTGTCGTCGATTCCGGTGCGGCGGAAGCGCTCGGCGGTCTCGGTGGGGATCGGCACGCAGCGGAAAGCAGTCATGACGGGGTTCATCGGCGCGGGCTCCTGTGGTTTCAACCCGGGAAACCCTAAAAGCCGTCGCCCGCCGCCGCCTTCCGCTTGTTGCGCCGGCTGTTCAGCCCGGCAGCCTGGCCAGAATATCGCCGCCTTCGACCTTCACCTCGAACACGTCCAGATCCTTGTCGATCGGCGCGCCCTGGCCCTTGCCGGTCTTCACGTCGAACCGGCCGGCGTGCAGCGGGCATTCGATGCAGCCATCCTCGAACCAGCCTTCCGAAAGCAGCGCGAATTCATGCGTGCAGACATTGTCGGTGACGCAGTATCCCCCGCCCGGCATGGCATAGACAGCCAGATCCTTGGCGCCGACGCGCACGCCGATCACCTTGCCCTCGGCCACATCCGCCGTGCCCGCTACCCGAACCCAAGCCGCATCCGCCATGTCGTGCGTCCCTTTCTGAAGATGCTGCACCATGCCAGGGTCCAACCCGGCTTCCAACCCGCCCCGCGCTTGCACCCCCTTGGCGCGGATCGATTCCCGGGCGAGCATCGCCGCATGAAAACCACCCACATCATCATCGGCGCCGGCCAGGCCGGCGGCTGGGCCGCCACCGCCATGCGCCAGGCCGGCTTTGCCGGTCGCATCCTGCTGCTCGGCGAGGAGCCCTGGCGACCCTACGAACGCCCGCCGCTGTCGAAGGCCTGGCTCACCGAGCCGGAGCCGCCGGACGTGCAGTTTTTCCACAAGGAAGAGCGCTACGCCGAGCTCGACATCGAGTTCCACCCCAACAGCGAGGTGATCGACCTCGATCCGATCGGCCAGCGCATCCGCCTCGCCGATGACAGCGTGCTGGCCTACGACAGATTGCTGCTCGCCACGGGCGGGCGGGCCCGGCGCCTGTCCGTCCCCGGCGCGGAACACGCGCTGACCCTGCGCACGATCGAGGACGCGCGGGCGATCCGCGCCAGGCTGGCCACCGCCCGGCGTGTGGTCTGCATCGGCGCCGGCGTGATCGGCCTGGAAATCGCCGCCTCCGCCCGCAAGCGCGGCGCCGATGTTACCGTGCTCGAAGCCGGCCCATCACCGATGGGCCGCAGCGTCACGCCGGAGATCGCCGGCTTCATCACCGACCTGCACCAGGGTGCGGGCACCGAGCTGCATTTCAACATGGCGGTGGAGGCGATCGACGCCGCGCCGGACGGCACGCTGTCGGTGTTCTGCGGCGGTGGCTTCGGCCTGTCCGGCGATGTGGTGCTGGCCGGCGTCGGCATGGAGCGCAACCTGACCTTGGCGCGCCAGGCCGGGGCAAGGATCGACGGCGGCATCGTGGTGGACGCATTGGGCCGCACCTCGGTCGCCAACATCTACGCCGCCGGTGACGTGGCGGCGTTCTTCCATCCTCTGTTCGGCAAGCATCTGTGCCTGGAGGCCTGGCGGCATGCCCAGAACCACGGCGTCGCGGTCGGCCAGGCGATGGCGGGCGCCGAGAAGCCCTATGACGACATCCCCTGGTTCTGGACCGATCAGTACGATGTCAACCTGCAGGTCGCCGGCCTCGCGGTGGACGCGACACGGACCATCCTTCGTCCGGGCGACAACCCGCACAGATTTACGGCCGTGCACCTGCTGGATGACAACCGGGTCATTGCGGTCACCGCCGCCAACAACCCGCGCGACATCCGCGCCGGTACCGCCATGATCAAATCCGCCAAGCCGGTCGACCCGGCCGCCATCGCCGATCCGGCGACGCCGCTGCAATCCCTGATCCCGCGCTGAGCCTGCCGTTCATCCGGCGCGGGCCAGCTCTCCCGCCCGGCGCAGGTCGCCGACGAAATTACGGTATTCGCGCGCCTGCGCCTCCGCGTCCGGCAGCCGCAGCAGATAGGAGGGATGCACGGTGACGAATACGCGCTGGCCATCCGCCAGCGTGATCGGCCGCCCGCGCTCGCGGCCGATGGTCACCGGCCGCCCCAGCACCGCCTGCGCCGCCGTGGCGCCGAGCAGCACGATCAGCGTCGGGCGCAGCACGGCGCGCTCGCGGTCCAGCCAGACGCAGCACGCCGCGATCTCGCCGGCATCCGGCTTCTGGTGCAGGCGGCGCGTGCCGCGCGGGACGAACTTGAAATGCTTCACCACGTTGGTGACGTAGGTTTCGCGCCGGTCGATCCCGGCCTCTTCCAACGCCCGGTCCAGCAATTGGCCGGCGGGGCCGACGAACGGCCGGCCGATGACATCCTCCTGGTCCCCGGCCTGCTCGCCGATGAACATCAGCCGCGCCTCGCCGGGCCCCTCGCCGAACACCGCCTGCGTCGCCGGCGCCGCCAAGCCGCAGCGCGCGCAGGATGCGGCCTCGGCCGAAGCAAGGTCCAGGTCCGGCAGATCGCGCCGCGGCAACACCACCGGCCCGATCGCCTTCCGGTCGGGCGGCCTCGGGTCCTCGTCCAACGCCTCCGCCGCGGGCAGCGACGAACCGGCGCCGGCGCCGGCCAGGATCTCGCTGCCCCGTTCCCGCCAGAACGCGGCCAGCGCCGCGTCGTCGCCGAGATCCGCAGCCGCGCCGAAAACCGGCTCGCCGCCCTGCCAATGCGCGCTGCCCCAGTGCGCGCTGCCACCCGGCGTCAGCACCGAGACAGCCAGATGGGAAAACCGCCGCGCCAGCAGCCGGGCGTTCGCCTCCAGCACGAAATGCCGAGGCGCGTACCAGCCGACATACCGGTCCCCGACCGGCAGATAGCGAAGTTCCGTGCGCATGCGGTGCGCCTCGGCCCGCACCGCGAGCGCCAGTCGCCGCGCCTCGGCCAGCGCCGGCTCCTCCGCTTTCATCACCAGCCGGTAGAGCAAGGCAAACCGTTCCGGGGACCGCGCCTGAATGGCCACCTGCGCCAACTGGATCAACGAGCGGGAAACCCCGAAGGTGCCGTTCGCTTCCGGCAGTGGATCGCCTTTCCCGACGCACCAAACCACGTCTTCCGCAGGTATGCCGTTCAGGACCAGCGCCCGCGTGGCCGCGCGCCAGCCGTCCCAATCGGTCTCGCTCGCCAGCCCCACCCGGATCATGATCTATGGCAATCCAGCGACATCCTCCGGCGCAGGCGTACGGGGGAAATCCTACTCCGCCGCCGCCCGGCGGCGTTTGCGCGGCGCCTCCGCCTCGGCGGCCGGCGCGGCGGCGGCCTCGGGGTTTTCCAGCGCGGCCAGCAGCGCCTCCCGCAATTGCTGCAGCTTGCGTTCGTTCTCCACCTTCATGCCGAACACGTCCTTGACGTAGAACACGTCCACCGCGCGCACGCCGTAGGTCGTCACATGGGCGGAGGCGATCTGCAGCCCCTGCTCGCTGATCGCCGCGGTCACGTCGTGCAGCAGGCCGGGACGGTCGCGGCCGTTCACCTCCAATACCGTGTGGGTATTGGACGCCCGGTTGTCGATCACCACGCGCGGCGCGACATGGATGGCGCGCACCCGCTGGCCCATCAGGCTTTTCGACATCTTCTTGATCTCGCTCGCCAGCCGGATGCGGCCGGACAGCGCCTGCTCGATCAGCGCAGACAGCCGCGCCAGCCGGTGCGGGGCGTCGAAGGTGCCGCCGGCGGCGTCCTGGATCCAGAATGTGTCCAGCGCCATGCCGTTGGTCATGGTGTGGATGCGCGCGTCGACAATGGACGCGCCGGCCATCGCCAACGCCCCGGCGATCCGGCTGAACAGCCCGGCATGGTCGGCGGCATACACGGTCACTTCCGTCACCGCGCGCGCCGGCAGCGGCTGGGTATCGACGGTCAGCGGCGTCTTGCGCATTTCCGCGTCGCGGATCAGCCGGGCGTGGCGGGCATGGGTTTCCGGATCGAACGACAGCCAGTAGCCGGGATAGCCGAGCCCGGTGAACATCTCCAGGTCCGCTTCCGGCCAGCCGGCCAGCATCGCCGAGGCCGCCTGCTTGGCCCGCTGCACCCGCACGTCGCGCTCGGTGGTGGACAGCCCTCCCGCAAGAACCTCGGCCACCCGCGCATACAACTCGCGCAGCAGCGTCGCCTTCCAGTTGTTCCAGACCTTGGCGGAAACCGCCCGCATATCGGCCACCGTCAGCACCAGAAGCAGGCGCAGCCGCTCCGGCGACTGGATCACCTCGGCCAGGTCCAGGATGGTCTTGGGATCGTCGATGTCGCGCTTGAACGCGGTCTGGCTCAGCAGCAGGTGATGCAGCACCAGCCAGGA
>JBBIQA010000164.1:0-9817 GCA_037442565.1 Rhodospirillales bacterium | reverse complement strand
GGAATGTGGCGACCGCCACCCGAAAATCCGCCGCGGCGTGCTGCTCGGCGCCGGCGCCACGGTGCTCGGCAATATCGAGGTCGGCGAGGGCGCCAAGATCGGCGCCGGCAGCGTGGTGCTGACGTCGGTCGACCCCTTCACAACCGCCGCCGGCGTGCCGGCCCGCATGATCGGCCCCAGGCTCACCACCGCAGCGGCGCTGACGATGGAACAGACCATGCCCGTCTCGGGAAACTGAAAGCTGGGCAACTGACGGCCGGGCGGCGACGGCCGCCCCGCCGCGGACTACCCGCGCAGCGCCGTCACCATCGTGCTACCCAGCGCGGCCGGGCTTTCCGCCACGTGAATGCCGGCCAGGCGCATCGCCTCGAACTTCGCCGCCGCCGTGTCCCGCCCGCCGGAGATCACCGCCCCGGCGTGGCCCATGCGCCGCCCCGGCGGGGCCGTGGCGCCGGCGATGAAGCCCACGGTCGGCTTCTTCACCTTGTTCGCCGCCAGGAACTCCGCCGCCAGGATCTCGCTCTGCCCGCCGATCTCGCCGATCATGATGATCTGCTTCGTTTCGGGATCGGCGAGGAACATCTCCAGCACCTCGATGAAGTCGGTGCCCTTCACCGGATCGCCGCCGATGCCGACGCAGGTGCTCTGCCCGAGCCCCGCCGCGGTGGTCTGGGCCACCGCCTCATAGGTCAGCGTGCCTGAGCGCGACACGATGCCCACGCTGCCGCGCCGATGGATATGGCCGGGCATGATGCCGATCTTGCAGGCATCGGGCGTGATCACACCGGGGCAGTTCGGCCCGATCAGGCGGGATTGGCTGCCGGTCAGGGCGCGCTTCACCCGCACCATGTCCAGCACCGGAATGCCCTCGGTGATGCAGATGATCAGCGGGATTTCCGCGTCGATCGCTTCCAGGATCGCATCGGCGGCAAAAGGCGGCGGCACGTAGATCGCCGTGGCATCGGCACCGGCCTTCTCCACCGCCTCGGCGACGGTGTCGAACACCGGCAGATCCAGATGCTTCGTGCCGCCCTTGCCCGGCGTCACGCCGCCGGTCATCTTCGTGCCGTAGGCGATCGCCTGTTCCGAATGAAACGTGCCCTGCGCCCCGGTGAAGCCCTGGCAGATCACGCGCGTGTTGGCATCGACGAGAACGGCCATTATGCGGCTTCCTTCACGGCCTTGACCACCTTCTCGGCGGCATCGGCGAGGTTATCGGCGGAGATGATCGGCAGGCCGGACTTGGCCATGATCTCCTTGCCCAGCGCCACGTTGGTGCCTTCCAGCCGCACCACCAGCGGCACGCTCAGCTGCACCTCCCGTGCCGCCGCCACCACGCCCTCGGCGATCACGTCGCAGCGCATGATGCCGCCGAAGATATTCACCAGGATGCCTTCGACGTTGGGATCGGACAGGATGATCTTGAACGCCGCGGAGACCCGTTCCTTCGTCGCGCCGCCGCCGACATCGAGGAAGTTGGCCGGCGAGGAGCCATACAGCTTGATGATGTCCATCGTCGCCATCGCCAGGCCGGCGCCGTTGACCATGCAGCCGATCTGCCCGTCCAGCGCCACGTAGTTCAGCGCGTATTTGGCGGCTTCCAGCTCCTTCGGGTCCTCCTCCGCCTCGTCGCGCAGCTTCTCGATCTCGGGGTGGCGATACAGCGCGTTGTCGTCGAAGCTGACCTTGGCATCCAGCGCGATCACATCGCCCACACCGGTCACCACCAGCGGATTGATCTCGACGATGGCGCAGTCGAGCTCGATGAAGGCGCGGTACATCGCCAGCACGAATTTGGTGAAGGTGGCGATCTGCTTGCCTTCCAGGCCCAGCCCGAAGGCCAGCTTGCGGGCATGGAAGCCGGAAATGCCGGAGGCCGGATCGACCCCGACACGCAGGATCTTCTCCGGGTTGTGTTCCGCCACATGCTCGATTTCCATCCCGCCCTCGGTAGAGGCGATGATGGTCACGCGCGAACTGTCGCGATCCACCAGCAGCGACAGGTAGAGCTCCCGCTTGATGTCGCAGCCGGCCTCGACATAGACGCGATGCACGCGCTTGCCGTGTTCGCCGGTCTGTTTCGTAACCAGCGTATGGCCGATCATCGCCTCGGCGGCTTCGCGCACCTCGGCCGGCGATTTCGCCAGCCGAACCCCGCCCTTGCCGGCGGGGTCATCCGCGAAATGCCCAGCGCCACGCCCACCGGCGTGGATCTGGGATTTCACCACATAGACCGGGCCGGGAAGTTTCCCGGCCGCTGCTTCGGCTTCTTCCGGCGTCCAGGCGACGAAGCCGTCCAGCACGGCGACGCCGTACGTCTTCAACAGCTCTTTCGCCTGGTATTCATGGATGTTCATGGCGCCGGCCTTCCGGTTCGAGGATCAGGCGATCAGCTTCTTCGCGGCATCGACCAGTTCCCGCACCGCGGCGCAGGACTTGTCGAACGCGGCCTGCTCGTCGGGGTTCAGCTTGATCTCGACGATGCGCTCGATGCCATTGCCGCCGATCACCACCGGCACGCCGACATACATGTCCTTCTGGCCGTATTCGCCGGTCAGGTAGGCCGCGCACGGCAGCACCCGCTTCTTGTCCAGCAGATAGGCCTCGGCCATGGCGATCGCCGAGGCGGCGGGGGCGTAGAAGGCGCTGCCGCGTTCCAGCAGCTTGACGATCTCGCCGCCGCCATTGGCGGTACGCTCGCAGATCGCGTCGATCTTCGCCTGCGTCGTCCAGCCCATTTGGATCAGGTCGGGCACCGGAATGCCGGCGACGGTGGAATAGCGGGTCAGCGGCACCATGGTGTCGCCATGGCCGCCGAGCACGAAGGCGGTCACGTCCTCGACCGACACGTTGAACTCATGCGCCAGGAACAGGCGGAAACGCGAGCTGTCCAGCACGCCGGCCATGCCGACCACCTTGTTCGCGGGCAGGCCTGACTTCTCCTTCATCACCCACACCATCGCATCGAGCGGGTTGGTGATGACGATGACGAAGGCGTTCGGGCAGTGCGCCTTGATGCCGGCCGCGACCTCGGCGATCACGCCGGCATTCTTGCCGATCAGATCGTCGCGCGACATGCCGGGCATGCGGGGGAAGCCGGCGGTGACGATCACCACGTCCGAGCCGGCGATGGCGGCATAGTCGGACCCGCCGGTCATCATGCTGTCGAAACCGTCCACCGGACCGGACTGCATCAGGTCCAGCGCCTTGCCGGCGGCCACGCCGCCAAACACGTCGAACAGGACGACGTCGCCGAGTTCCTTCAAGCCAATGAGATGGGCGAGCGTGCCGCCGATGTTGCCGGCGCCTACGAGGGCGATCTTCTTGCGGGCCATGGGTGATCCTTACCGAGGGTCGGGGTGAAAGACGCCCTAGTATAATGGACGACGCCCCGCGGGCACCCGGTAGCCCGGAAGGCTCGCGTTGCTAGCCCATCATGCGCGCCCCGGCAAGCGGTTGCAGTGCAGCATGCGGGACAGTCGCGGGAGGCGGCACCCGTCCCAAACCACGCTGGCCTGAACCCATTGTCCGGCACGGACGCCCGCCTTTAGGCAAGGGTCATCATCGCCGTGACGAGGTATCGGTCGAAATCCGGGCTTCGGGCCGGCCGGCCTGGCCGGCCCGAAGCCGAGCCAAAGGTCTACAGGCCCGCCTGGGAGACGAACTTGGTGTTCAGATAGGCCTCTATCGCTTCCGAGCCGCCTTCCGAGCCATAGCCGCTGTCCTTGATGCCGCCGAACGGCACTTCCGGCAAAGCGAGGCCCATGTGGTTCAGCGTCATCATGCCGGCTTCCACCTGCGCGGCCACCGCATTGGCCGTCTTCGCCGAGCGGGTGAAGGCGTAGGAGGCGAGGCCATAGGGCAGCCGGTTGGCCTCGGTGATCACGTCGTCGAAACCCTTGAAGGTGGAGACGATGGCGAGCGGGCCGAATGGCTCCTCGTTCTGTACCCGCGCATCCAGCGGCACGTCCGTCAGCACCGTCGGCTCATAGAAATTGCCGGTGTTGCCGATCCGGTTCCCGCCGGTGCGCACCGTGGCGCCGTGGCGGACGGCGTCAGCAATCAGCGTGTCCATCGCCGCGACCCGGCGCGGGTTGGCGAGCGGGCCCATCGTGGTGCCGGCCTCCATGCCGTTGCCGACCTTCAAGGCCTTCGCGCCGGCGACGAATTTGTCGACGAACTGCTCGTAGACCCGCTCCTGGATCAGGAAGCGCGTCGGCGAGACGCAAACCTGGCCGGCGTTACGGAACTTGGAGCCGACCAGCAAGCGGGCGGCGACATCGACATCGGCGTCGTCGAACACGATAGCGGGAGCGTGGCCGCCGAGTTCCATCGTGGCCCGCTTCATGTGCGCCCCGGCGATGGCGGCGAGCTGCTTGCCCACGGCGGTGGAACCGGTGAAGGACATCTTCCGGATGACCGGGTGCGGGATCAGATACTCGCTGATCTCGGCCGGCACGCCATAAACGAGGCCGATCACGCCGGCCGGCACCCCGGCGTCGACAAAGCAGCGGATCAGTTCGGCCGGAGAGGCCGGGGTTTCCTCCGGCGCCTTGACGATGATCGAGCAGCCGGCGGCCAGCGCCGCGGACAGCTTGCGGACCACCTGGTTGATCGGGAAGTTCCAGGGGGTGAAGGCGGCGACCGGGCCGACCGGCTCCTTGATCACCAACTGGTAGACGCCCTCGGCCCGGGCAGGGACGATGCGGCCATAGGCGCGGCGGGCTTCCTCGGCGAACCAGTCGATCACATCGGCGCCGGCGAGCGTCTCGCCCTTGGCTTCCGGCAAGGGCTTGCCCTGTTCCTGCGTCATCAGCGGGGCGATGCGGTCGGCGCGTTCCCGCAGCAGGTCGGCGGCCTTGCGCATGATCTTGGAGCGATCGTAGGCGGAGGTTTTCTTCCAGATCCGGAACCCCTTCTCGGCCGCATCCAGGGCGCGGTCGAGGTCCTCGCGCCCGGCATGAGCAACGCTGCCCAGCGGTTCGCCGGTGGCGGGATTGAGCACGGTCAGCGACCGGCCGGCGGCGGATTTCGTCCACTCGCCGTCGATCAGGAGCAGAACATCAGGATAGGACATGGAATTCCCCAAATTGGTCAGGATTTGGCCTTGCCGCCGGCAGGGCGCCGTTCAGCGAGGCGATATATAGATCGGGATATAGCGGAACACTACCCCGATGCCGGCAGGGCAGCCCTTCGCAGCCGCCCAACAACGCTTGCGCCGGGGGGGAGGTTCCGTCAGCTTTCGCCGGATTGAAATTCCGGGAGCCGGTTCGATGGCGCGATCAGGGAAGCAGGAAGTGACAGGGTTTCCAACGGGTTTCGGGCGTTCGCAGCGCCGGCTGGGCGTGGCCGGCCTTGCCGCCGCCGCGGTGCTGCTGGCCGGCGGATTGGCCGGGAGCGACGCGCGTGCCCAGAACCCTGCCCCCACCGGTCCCGTTTCCGCCGGCTCAGCCCCCACAGGCCCAGCCCCCACAGGCTCCGCGCCCCCAGGCTCCCCGACCGCAGGCTCCGCGCCCACCGGCACCGTGCCCGCAGGCGCCGCACCCGCCGGCAGCATTTGGCCCGGCGTGACCGTGGAGGCGATCAAGAAGCGCGGCCAGTTGAACTGCGGCATCGATGCCGGCGTGCCCGGCTTCGCCGCGCAGGACAATACCGGGCGCTGGCAGGGACTGGATGTCGACTATTGTCGCGCCATCGCCGCCGCCGTGCTGGGCGATGGGGAGAAGGTGCGGTTCGTTTCCACCACCGCGCCAAGCCGGTTCGCCGCGCTGCAATCGGGGGAGATCGACGTGCTGATCCGCGACAGCACGCTGACTTTCACCCGCTCGGTGCAGCTTGGACTGGACGAGGTCGCGGTGAATTTCTATGCCGGCGAGGGCTTCCTGGTGAACCGGAAGCTAGGCGTGTCCAAGATCGCCGAGCTCAACGGCGCCACCATCTGCACGCTGGCCGGCACGACGCTGGAAGCCAACATCGCCGATCTCGCCAGGTCGCACGGCACCCGCATCGGCACGCTGCTGTTCGACAATCCCGAGGACGCGGTCACCGCCATGGAGGCCGGGCGCTGCGATGGCTACGCCGACAATACCGGCAGCCTGGCCGGCATGCGCTCGACGCTGAAGAACCCGGCCGACTGGGTGATGCTGGACGGCGTGATCAGCAAGGAGCCACTGGGCATCCACGCTCGCGCCGGCGATGCGCAATGGTCGAAGATCCTGTTCTGGCTGCATGCAGGTCTGCTGACCGCCGAGGAAGCCGGCGTCACCAACGCCAATGCCGACGAGATGAAAAAGACCAGTGCCGATCCCACCGTTCGCCGCCTGCTGGGCCTGGAAGGCGAGTTCGGCAAGAAGCTGGGGCTGGACGACGAGTGGATGCTGCGGGCGATCAAGGCGGTGGGCAATTATGGCGAGATCTACGACCGGTATTTCGGCCCGAAGGCGCTGGATCTGCCGCGTGGACAGAACAGCCTGGCATCCAAGGGCGGCCTGCAATACGCGCTGCCTTTCCGTTGACCTTGGGCCGGCGCGGCTTCCCGGCCGGCTTCGACCCGCAGCCTGAATCGCCCGTGCGGCGATGGTGCTTCAAATCGGCGCCGGGCCGTCCTATGTTACTCCCATGGATAGGTCCTCCCCAGCCAGCTTTGGCGTCACCGAGCGTGCCGCTTCCCGTATCGCGGAGATCGTGGCCGCGGAAGGCCGGCAGGCGGCGCTGCGGGTCGCCGTTCTCGCGGGCGGATGCAGCGGCTTCCAATACAAGTTCGAGCTGGACGACGCGGCTCAGCCGGATGACCTGGTGATCGAGCGCGGTCCGGCGCGGGTGTTCGTGGATCCGGCCAGCCTGGATCTGCTGGCAGGATCGGAGTTGGACTACACGGACGAACTGATGGGCAGCCATTTCGCCGTCCGCAACCCGAACGCCACCTCCGCCTGCGGCTGCGGCACCAGCTTCGCCATCGATTAGTTCGGTGAAGATCGCCACCTGGAACGTCAATTCCGTCCGTCAGCGCGAGGTGCATATCCGCCGCTGGCTGGAGCGGGTGAAGCCCGATTTGCTGTTCCTGCAGGAGATCAAGTGCGAGGAACCGGCCTTCCCGGCGATGAGCTTTCAGGAACTGGGCTATCGCTCGGACGTGGTCGGGCAGAAATCCTATAACGGCGTCGCCGTGCTCTCACGCATACCCATCACCGTGACGCATCGCGCATTGCCGGGCCTGCCGGCCGAGGATGCGCAGTCCCGCTACATCGAAATCCTCGCCGACGACATTGCCGTGGCCGGCATCTATCTGCCCAACGGCAATTCCGGCGGCGAGGCGGGGTATGCCTATAAGCTCGCCTGGATGGACAAGCTGGCCGAGCGGGCCGATGCCCTGCTGCAGGCGGATGCGCCGACCGTGATCCTTGGGGATTTCAACGTTTGCCCGACGGACGAGGACCTGGCTCCGGGCGCCCTGCCGCCGGACGACGCGCTGGTTCGCCAGGAAAGCCGGGCGCAGTTTCGCCGGCTGCTCTGGCTCGGCCTGACGGACGCGATCCGAGCGATGCAGCCGAGCGGGCCGGCCTACACCTTCTGGGACTATCAGGCCGGCGCCTGGCCGCGCGATCGCGGATTGCGGATCGACCATGCGCTGCTGTCGCCAACGCTGGCCGAAAGGCTGGTTTCCGCCGCGCCGGATCGGCGGGAACGCGGGGAAGACTCGCCTTCGGATCACGTGCCGGTCGTGGTTGAACTGGCCTGACCGTCTACCGGCCGACAAACACCTGATGGGTCGCCCAGGATATCCACACCGGCTGGGCGCCGAGCCAGTCCATGCCGAGCACGACCCCGCTGGCGCGCGGCGGTAGGCGCATGACGAAGACGCGCATCTTGTGCAGATCCTCGGTCCCGACCCGCAATTCGCTGAACAGATGCTCATGCGCGATCAATTCCGATTTGCCGAGGCCGCTGACCTTCTGGCGCGGGTCCCGATCGAGCATCGCCTGCGTCACGCCCGACCGCAGCGCGGTCGATAACGACACCAGGCTGCGCGTGGAGCCGCTGTCGATCTGCGCCATGGCCGGACGTCCGTTCACGCGCGCCGGCAGCAGCAACAGGCCCGGCACCGGATTTTGCGCGGGAATGGCCGAATAGGGGCGGGTCCAGGGCAGGAAGTTTCCGTCACAGCCGCTGACGCTGTACAGCGTCATCCGCCCTCGGCGCAGATCGAAGGCGACATCGAAACTCGACAGATAGTCCAGGCCCAGCAGCCCATCGATCGCGCGATTGGTCTGTGTGATGAAGGGCAGCGGCGCGACGGAGATGGTTCCCTCGATCTCCGTGCCGCGCCGGTGCAGCACGATCCCGCCGAGTTCCAGCTTGCCCAGCTTGGCGTTCGGATGCTGTTCGGAACCGCCGATGCCCTGCATGTGGGAACTGACCCATTCGTCGCGCGCCAGTCCAAGCCGCTTCACCGCCGTATCGGTCAGCAGGGTCTTTTCCGCACCGGTGTCGATCAGGAACGTGACCGACCTGCCGTCGATTCGCCCGGCCGCCAGAACCTGCCCGCCGATCAGGGTGACAGGGATGTCCGCCCGTTGCTCGACATTGCAGGCGGCAAGGGCCTCGCCGGACAGCACCAGCCCCATCAGCACGCCGATCAGCCACGCGCGCATGGGACGGATCAGGCGATCCGCTGCAAGGCGGCGTCCAGGCGGCTGATCTCGTCGCGATAGGCGGCCAGGCGCTCGCGGTTTTCCTCCACCACTTCCTCGGGGGCGCGGCGGACGAAATCGGCGTTTTCGAGTTTTTTCACCACCTTGTCCGCCTCATTGGCCGCCTTTGCGCGGTCCTTCGACAGGCGGGCGCGCTCGGTGGCGATGTCGATCAGCCCGGCCAGCGGCAGGATCACGGTCGCCTCGTCCACCACGATCTGCGCCGCGCCCTTCGGCATCTCCCCTTGCAGCGGGGAAATACTCTCGGCGCGGCCGAGGCGGCGGATGGCGTCCATCCAGCGTGCGCCGCGCGCGAGTGTTTCCGGCCTGGCGTCGCGCAGCAGAATCGGCGCCAGCGTCGCCGGCGGAACGTTCATTTCCGCGCGCACGGTGCGCAGTTCGGTGATCAGCTTGACCACCCAGCCCAGTTCCGCCCGCGCCGCTTCCGCATCCGTCACGGCGACCGGTTGCGGCCAGGCAGTGCCGATCAGGCTGCATTCCGCACCGTAGCCGAAGCTGTGCCACAGCTCCTCGGTCACGAACGGCATCGCCGGATGCAGCAGGCGCAGGATGGTGCCGAGCACGTGGGCGGCGGTTTTGCGGACCTCGTTGGCGGCCGGAGTGTCGCCTTCCAGCAGCACGGGCTTGGCGAATTCGACGAACCAGTCGCAGAACAGATTCCAAGTGAAACGGTATCCGGCGCCGGCGTATTCGTCAAAGCGGTAGATCTCCAGCGCCGCCGTCGCCTCGGCGATCGCGGCGTTGGCGGCGTCCAGGATCCAGCGGTTCAGCGGCAGTTTGGCACTGGCGGGATCGAAGGCTGGGTCGGGCACGACGTGGTTCATCTCGCAGAACCGCGCCGCGTTCCATAGTTTCGTCACGAAGCTGCGATTAGACTCGACGCGCGACGGACCGAGCTTGATGTCGCGGCCGGGGCCGGCCAGCGAGCAGATGGTGAAGCGCAGCGCGTCCGTGCCGTAGGCGTCGATCAGTTCCAGCGGGTCGATGACGTTGCCCTTGGACTTGGACATCTTCTGGCCGCGCTCGTCGCGCACCAGGCCGTGGATGTAGACGGTGCGGAACGGCACGTCGCCCATGAAATGCAGGCCCATCATCATCATCCGGGC
>JBBIQA010000163.1:0-9916 GCA_037442565.1 Rhodospirillales bacterium | reverse complement strand
GGATACGATCTGGACCGATCGGAGTCTGCGCTGGTCGTACGAACGCTCTCATCAACGTCCAGGGGATCCGGCGCGTCCGTGCCCGACCTGAATCACAACCAGGCAACGCATGTGGCGAAGCCGCGGCGCCTGCAATCATTTCACGCGAATGAACGGCCGGATCCGGCTGACCACGCCTTCCGCGTCGAGGAGGCTGGTCCTATAGGACCGGCCGTCCTCGGCCAACCGGCGGAGCAGGACGTTCTGCGGGCGGCCGTCCTCGGACTTGCCGATCCGGTAGTGTGTCCGTTCGTCGACATAGATCAGGCGGATGAGGCCGTAGGGCTTGCCGACCTGGAAGTTGCGCGCATTCGACGCTTCATTGGCGCCGATGCGCTGGCGGAATTCCGCCACGGCCTTGGCCGGATCGACGCCGGGGGCGGTGATGATCTCGCGGACCGAGTAGGGCACCCACTCCGCGGCGTCGAAGCGGGCCGTGTAGCCCATGCGGATGACGGGGTCGTCGCCGTACAGGACTTCATAGTCCTGCACGCCGTCCTCGACCCGGATGGTGATGATCTCCTCGCCGACCGCGTCCGGGATGTAGGCCTTGGTGGCGGTGTCCCACTTGCTGGCGTTTTCCAGGTCGATCTTCCAGGTGCCGTTGAATCGCAACATTTCAAACTCCTTCGGTGGCCGAGGGATACTCAGGCGGAGACGCGGCCGGGAAATCCCATGGCGCGCGGCTTGGCCAGGCCGAGGTTCTCCCGCAGCGTCACGCCGGCATAGTCCTTGTGGTACAGGCCGCGCCGTTGCAGTTCCGGCACCACCAGCCGGACGAAGTCCTCGTAGGCGCCGGGCACATGGGAGGCGGCGATGACGAAGCCGTCGCAGGCGCGCTCCGAGAACCATTGCTCCAGGCCGTCGGCCACGTCCTTCGGGCTGCCGATCATGCGGGTGTGGTCGTGGAAGGTGCCGCGGCCGCTGATTTCGATGAAATCGCGCGTGGTGGGGTTGGCCTTGCCGCTGACGGCCATGACGCGGTCGCGCATGGTCTGCACGCCGGAGATGCTGGCGATCTCCTCGTCGCTGAAAGGCTCGTCCATGCCCTTGGTGGAGAAATCGAAGTTCAGCACTTCGGAGAGCAAAGACAGCTTGTCGATGTCCTTCGGCAGGGTGTCGATCAGGGCCACGCGGTCTTCCGCCTCGGCGCGGGTTTCCGCCACCACGGGGTAGACGGCGGCGGTGATCTTCACGTCCTCCGGATCGCGGCCGGCGGCGGCTACCGCGTCCTTCAGGATCTTGTAGTCGCGCTTGCCGTTTTCGATGCCGTGATAGACGACGAAGACGAGTTCCGCCCAGCGGGCGGCGAATTGGCGGCCGCGGCCGGACTGGCCGGCCTGGATCAGCACCGGATGGCCCTGGGCCGAGCGCGGCACGGTGAAGGGGCCGCGCGAGTTGAAGAATTTGCCGCGATGATCGAGCCGGTGGACTTTTTTCGGTTCGGCGAACAGGCCGGTTTCCTTGTTCAGCACGATCGCGCCGTCTTCCCAGCTGTTCCAATGGCCGGTGACGACTTCGAGGAATTCGTCGGCGCGGTCGTAGCGCAAATCATGCTCCAGGTGCATCTCGCGGCCCATGTTCATCGCCTCGCTGTCGTTCATCGAGGTGACGATGTTCCAGGCGGCGCGGCCGTTGGTCATCAGGTCGAGCGTCTGGAACTTGCGGGCGATGTCGAACGGTTCGAAATAGGTGGTGGAGGCGGTGGAGCCGAGGCCGAGGCGCTCGGTCGCCATGCCCATCACGGTGAGGATGGTCAGCGGGTCCATCTTCACGCAGCGGATGCCGTTGGCGACGGTGTGCTCGTGGTTGGCGCCGTAGCGGTCCGGCATCGCCAGGCGATCATCGAAGAAACCGACGTGGAACTTGCCGGCTTCCAGGATACGGCCGATGCGGCGGTAATACTCGGCGGAGGTGAAATCCGGCATCGCGTCCGGGTGACGCCAGGAGCCGACAAAGTTCGTGCAGTTCTGCGCCTGCAGGAACGCCACCATTGTCATCTGTCGCATGTGCTTATCCTCGTTGCCGATGCGGGATCAGATGACCCCGGCCGCTTTCAGTTCGCTGATTTCATCGGCGGACAGGCCGAGCCAGCCGCCGTAGATGTCGTTGTTGTGCTCACCGATGTTCGGGCTCGGCACGCTCGCCACCTTGTCCGCGCCGTGCAGGCGCAGCGGTGAATTCGGCAGCACCACGCGGCCGAGTTCGGGATGGTCCACCCATTCCAGCATGCCGCGGCCGTGCATGTGCGGGTCGCTCATCACCTCCGCCACGTTGCGCACGGGGGCGCAGGGGATCTTGTACTTCGCGGTAATGGCGAACACCTCCATCTTGCCGAGGCCGCTTGTCCATGCGGTGACGATCTCGTCGGTCAGGTCCATGTTGGCGGAGCGGTCCTTCATGGTGGCGAAGCGCGGGTCGGCCTGCAGGTCCTCCCGCCCCATGGCGGTGCACATATTCTGCCAATGGGCTTCGGTGACGACGTTGATCGCCACGTGGCCGTCCTTGGTTGCATACACGTTGTAGGGCGCGCTGCTCAGCGCCGCCTGGCGGTTGCCGGTGCGCGGCGGGATTTCGCCGGTGGTGAGGTAGTGCTGCATGGAGGAGGCCATCGAGCAGTAGACCGTCTCCTGCATCGCCACCTCCACCAGGCGGCCCTGGCCGGTTCGGCTGCGTTCGAACAGGGCGGTCATGATGCCGGCGTAAAGGTGGATGCCGCCCATGAAATCGACCAGCGTGGGGCCGGCCTTCATCGGCGAGCCGCCGGGCTCGCCGGTCACGCTCATGATGCCCGATACCGCCTGGATGGTCAGGTCCATCGCCAGGTTGTCGCGGTCCGGCCCGCTGATGCCGTAGCCGGTGCCGGTGGCGTAGATCAACGCGGGGTTTATCGCATGCAGCACGTCCCAGCCGACGCCGAGCTTGTCCATCACGCCGGGCGCGAAATTCTCCAGCAGCACGTCGGCGCGCTCCGCCATCCGGAACAGCAGGTCGCGGCCGCGCTTGTCCTTCAGGTTCAGCGTGATCGCGCGCTTGTTGGCGTTCAGCATCGCCACCGGCAGGGTGGTGTTCTTGCCGCCCGACAGCGCCCGGCGGCGCAGCGGCTCGCCGGTCAATGGCTCGATCTTGATGACGTTGGCGCCGGCTTTCGCCATCAGCATGGAGCAATACGGGCCTTGGTAGATCTGCCCGAAATCCAGCACCGTGATCCCGGCCAGCGGCAGGTTTTC
Source organism: Rhodospirillales bacterium (assembly GCA_037442565.1). Lineage (GTDB taxonomy): Bacteria > Pseudomonadota > Alphaproteobacteria > Acetobacterales > Acetobacteraceae > PALSA-911. The sequence goes on along the minus strand of JBBIQA010000163.1, from coordinate 6,647 downwards.
CGGAGTTCGCGTGTCGGCAGGCATGAAATGGCTTCTCCCTCGGCGTCTGGCTTGCCGGCAGTATGACCCGGAAACGCGGATTGTCTCCAGCCGCCCCCTGGGGCCAAGCTGCGGGCACAAAACGCGGAGGAAGCAGCATGGCCCTTTGGGTGAGATACGAGCACGGCGACGCGGAAGGCTTCGGCACGCTGGACGGAGAGTGGATCCGGCCGCACTCGGGAGACCTGTTTTCCGCCCCAGCCCCTTCCGGCGCGGCGGTGGCACTGGCCGAGATTCGCCTGCTGACGCCGGTGCGACCCGGCAAGTTCATCGGGTTGTGGAACAATTTCCACGAGCTCGCCGCCAGACTCGGTTCGGCCATTCCCACCGAGCCGCTGTATTTCCTGAAATCACCCGGCAGCATCCAGCACCCCGAGGGCGCCATCGTTCCGCCCTCCGGCTATACCGGCAAGACGCTGTACGAGGGCGAGCTTGGCATCGTCATCGGCCGGACCTGCACCAACGTCACCGAGGCGGAAGCGGAAGCGGCGATCTTCGGCTATACCTGCGTCAATGACGTGACGGCGCTCGACCTGCTCAACGCCGATCCATCGTTCCCGCAATGGGCGCGCGCCAAAAGCTGCGACACCTACGGCCCCTGCGGTCCGGCCATCGCCACCGGGCTCGATTGGTCAGAGCTGCGCGTGCGCGTGCTGCTGAACGGACGCGAACGGCAGAACTATCCGGCCAGCGACATGATCCTGCCGCCCGCGCGCATCGTCAGCCTGATCTCCCGCGAGATGACCCTGCAGGCCGGCGATCTCATCGCCTGCGGGACCTCCGTCGGGGCGCTGCCGATGCGGGCGGGGATGGTGGTGGAGGTGGCGATCGACGGCATCGGCGTGCTGCGCAACACCGTGGAAGCGCCCACAGTCGCGCAATGAACTATTCGTAACTTTTTGCATCACCTCGACCGACGGGATCATCGCCAGGCCCGAAGTGCCGGTTGACGTTTCCATGTGGCTGGGCCGGACACTTCATGCTAGACGCAGGATCAGAAACAAGCGAAATCGCAGGCATGTGACGCCTGATTGCCGGGGCCATCCTGCGCAATGTAACAGGCGCGATGGGCGATTATGCACCGAGGGAGACTGACGACCATGCTGCCACGTCTAAAGAGACTGACCGTGCTGTGCGCCGGTATTGCCGCGCTGGCGACCGCGCAGCCGGGCTTCGCCGATGAACCCAAGCATGGCGGGATCCTGCATTTCTACCATCGCGACAGCCCGGCCAGCGCCTCGATCCACGAGGAGGCGACGTTCTCCACCAACGTGCCGTTCATGGGCGTCTTCAACAATCTGGTGCTGTACAAGCAGGACGCGCCGCAGAACACCCTGGCCAATATCGAGCCGGAGCTGGCGACCAGCTGGGCCTGGAACCCGGATAACACGGTGCTGACATTCAAGCTGCGCGAGGGCGTGAAATGGCACGATGGCCAGCCTTTCACCGCCAAGGACGTGGTCTGCACGATGGACCAGCTGCGCGGCACATCCAGCAATCCGCTGCGCAAGAACCCGCGCAAGGCCTGGTACCAGAACGTCAAGGACGTGACCGCCAACGGCGACTACGAGGTGGCCTTCGCGCTCAACCGGCCGCAGCCGGCGCTGCTGGCGCTGCTCGCCTCGGGCTATTCGCCGATGTATCCCTGCCACGTGTCGGCCAAGGACATGCGGGTGCATCCGATCGGCACCGGTCCGTTCAAATTCGTTGAGTTCAAGGCGAACGAGTCGATCAAGCTGACCCGCAACACCGATTACTGGCGGAAGGACCGGCCGTATCTGGACGGCATCGAATACACCATCATCCCGAACCGCTCGACCGCGATTCTGGCCTTTATCGCCGGCAAGTTCGACATCACCTTCCCCACCGAGGTGACGATCTCGCTGCTGAAGGACATCAAGGCCCAGGCGCCGAAGGCGATCTGCGACCTGGAGCCGACGAATGTCAGCACCAACCTGATCGTCAACCGGGAGAAACCGCCCTTCGACAACGCCGATATCCGCCGTGCCATGGCGCTGACCATCGACCGCAAGCAGTTCAACGACATCCTGTCGGAAGGCAAATCCGACATCGGCGGCGCCATGCTGCCGCCGCCCGAGGGCGTGTGGGGCATGCCGGCGGACATGCTGGCCACCCTGCCCGGGTACGGGCCCGACGTGGAAAAGAACCGGGCCGAGGCGCGCAAGCTGATGGAGAAGAACGGCTACGGCCCCGACAAGCACCTGAGCGTGAAGATCTCCACCCGCAACATTCCCCAGTACCGCGATCCCGCGGTCATCCTCATCGACCATCTGAAGCAGATCTACATCGACGGCGAACTGGACGTGGTGGAAACCGCGAACTGGGACGCCAAGGTAACCCGCAAGGACTATTCCGTCGGCCTGAACCTGACCGGAAGCGCGGTGGATGATCCCGATCAGAACTTCTACGAGAACTACGCCTGCGGCTCGGCGCGCAACTACACGCAGTATTGCAACAAGGAGCTGCAGGTGCTGTTCGACAAGCAATCGGTTGAAACCAACCTGGAGGCCCGCAAGAAGCTGGTGTGGGAAATCGACCGCAAGCTGCAGGAGGATGTGGCCCGGCCGATCATCCTGCACAGCCGCGCCGCGACCTGCTGGCAGCCTTACGTGAAGGGCTACACCGTGATGGTGAACAGCTCCTACAACGGCTACCGGTTCGAGAACGTCTGGCTGGACAAGTAGCCAGCCAGACCAGCGCCACTCGGGCGCCACACGGGGGGAGAGTTCAACTTGGGTGCCTATCTGGTCAGACGACTGGGATTGATGCTGCTGACCCTGTTCGGCATCTCCGTCATCATCTTTGCGCTGTTGCGCCTGGTGCCCGGCAACATCGTCGACATCCTGTTCGACAGCGCGGGAATGGTGGACCCGGCCGAGAAGCTGAAGATCATGAAGGATCTCGGCCTCGATAAGTCCATCCCGGAGCAATACATCACCTGGATTGGCGGCCTGCTGCATGGCGATCTCGGCTATTCCTATGTCTCGGAGAAGCCGACCCTGTCGGAAATTCTGCCACGCCTGCCGATCACCGCCAAACTGGCCGCCATGGCGATCAGCTTCGCGGTGCTGATCGGGGTTCCGCTGGGCGTGATCAGCGCGGTACGGCAGAACACCTGGCTGGATTACGTGCTGCGCGTCGTCAGCCTGAGTGGCCTGTCGATGCCGGCCTTCTGGCTCGGCCTGCTGATCCTGATGGCCTTCGTTGCCAGCTTCGGCACGCTGCCGATCTACACCGAACCGCCGAAGACGCTGCTCAATGAGCTGCTGCTGTTGGCGGTGCCGGCGGCGGCTGTGGGCTTTCGCAGCTCGGCGCTGATCATGCGCCTGACGCGGTCTTCCATGCTGGAAGTGCTGCGCCAGGACTTTATCCGCACCGCCCGCGCCAAGGGCGCCTCGCCGGCGGCGGTGAACTTCAAGCACGCGCTGCGCAACGCGATGCTGCCGGTGGTCACGGTCATCGGCATCGAGACCGCGTTCCTGATCGGCGGGCTGATCGTGACCGAAACGGTGTTCAACATCCCCGGCGTCGCCCGCTTCCTGGTGGAGGCGATCCGCTGGCGCGACTACCCGATCGTGCAGAACCTGGTGATGTTCATCGCCGTGGTCGTCGTGACGGTGAACTTCCTGGTCGACATGCTCTACGCGGTGCTCGATCCGCGCATCAAATATTCGGATTAAGGACCGCACCGCATGGCAGGCGAGACCTACACCGCGGAGCTGAACAAGGCCGGCGCCAACGCGCACGGTTTTTTCGGCGAAATGCGTTTCCTGGCGCGGCAGTATCCGCTGGGCGCGGTCGGCGCGGTGATCCTGGGGCTGTTCGTGTTCGCGGCGATCTTCGCCGATTTCATCACCCGGTTCGATCCGCTGACGACCAACGCCGCGGTGTCGCTGGCCCGGCCCGGCGCGGAGCATTGGCTCGGCGCAGATTTCATGGGCCGGGACGTCTATAGCCGCCTGGTCTACGGCGCGCGGATCTCGCTGGCCGTCAGCCTGACCGCGACCCTCATCGGCAGCGTGCTCGGCGTGGCGATCGGGCTGGCCGCGGGCTATGTCGGCGGCTGGGTGGATCTGCTGACGCAGCGGTTGACCGACATCATGCAGGCGTTGCCGCTGCTGGTGCTGGCGCTGGTCATGTCCGCCGCGCTCGGCCCGTCGTTGCAGACCACGATCATCGCCATTTCCATTCCCCTGGTGCCGTATTCGGCCCGGGTGATCCGGTCCAACACGCTGGCCCTGCGCGAACTGGCGATGGTGGAGGCGGCGAAGGCGGTGGGCATGAGCGAGTGGCGCATCGCCATCCGCCACGTGCTGCCCAACACGATCGCGCCGCTGATCGTGCTGGCCACGGCACAGCTCGGCTCCACCATCCTCACCGAGGCATCGCTGTCGTTCCTCGGCCTGGGTGTGCCGGAGCCGTATCCGTCCTGGGGCAGGATGCTGTCGGAATCGGCCGCTGAATATATCCGCACCGCCCCCTGGCTGGTGATCTTCCCCGGCGTGGTCATCAGCCTGGTGGTGTTCGGCACCAACCTGCTCGGCGACGCCTTGCGCGACATCCTCGACCCAAGGCAGCGCGGCTGATGGACGCTTCCAACATACCCGTGCTGGAGGTTTCCGGCCTTACCACGCTGTTCTTCACCCGCCAGGGCGTCGTCACGGCCGTCAATGACGTGTCGTTCTCGGTCGGGCGAGGCGAAACGGTTGCTGTCGTCGGGGAATCGGGCTGCGGCAAGAGCATGACGGCGCTGTCCATCCTGCGGCTGATCCCCTCCCCGCCCGGGCGTATCGTCGCCGGTGACGTGCGGCTCGATGGGCGCGAGTTGTTGGCGCTGAGCGAGAGGGAGATGCGCGACGTCCGCGGCAACGACATCTCGATGATCTTCCAGGAGCCGATGACCTCGCTCAATCCGGTCATGACCATCGGCAACCAGATCGCCGAGGCGGTGCGGCTGCACCAGGACCTGTCGGGCTCGGCGGCGATGGACAAGGCGGTCGAGATGCTGCGCCTGGTGCGCATCCCCGAGCCCGCCCAGCGCGTGCGCGAATACCCGCACCAGCTATCGGGGGGCATGCGCCAGCGGGCGATGATCGCGATGGCACTGGCCTGCAACCCGAAGCTGCTGATCGCCGACGAACCCACCACGGCGCTGGACGTAACCATCCAGGCGCAGATCCTGGACCTGATGGTCGGCCTGCAGAAGGAACTCGGCACCGCCATGCTGCTGATCACGCACGACCTGGGTGTGGTCGCGGAAACGGCGCAGCGGGTGATCGTGATGTATGCCGGGCGCAAGGTGGAGGAGGCGGACGTGGACACGCTGTTCGCGCAGCCGCTGCATCCCTACACGCACGGGTTGATGGCCTCCGTGCCGCATTTGGCGGTGATGAGCGGCGATGCTTCGGCCGCGGCCGAGCGGCTGCAGGAAATCCCCGGATCGGTGCCGCCGCTGACCAACCTGCCGCCGGGCTGCGTGTTCGCGCCGCGCTGTGCCCATGCCGATGCACAGTGCCGGGCGGAATACCCGCCCTATGAGGAACGCCAGCCGGGCCACTGGGCGGCCTGCTGGCATGCCGACCGGTTGGCTGGAGCCGCGAAATGAACACGCCGATCATCGAGGTGCATGACCTCAAGAAGCACTATCCGGTGCGCAAGGGATTGCTGCGCCGGCAGGTGGGCAGCGTGTTCGCCGTCGACGGCGTCAGTTTCAGCATCAACGAGGGCGAGACGCTCGGGCTGGTCGGCGAAAGCGGCTGCGGCAAGTCCACGGTCGCGCGCACGGTGCTGCGCCTGATCGAGCCGAGCGGCGGTTCCATCACGCTGGACGGGCGCGACATCACCGGGTTGAGCCGCGCGCAGATGCGCCCGGTGCGGCGCGAGATGCAGATTATCTTCCAGGACCCTTTCTCTTCGCTCAATCCGCGCATGCGCGCCGGGGCGATCGTGGGCGAGGTGCTGGAGGTGCATGGCCTGACCAGCGGCAAGGAGACCAAGGCGCGCGTGGCCGAGTTGTTCCAGCAGGTAGGGCTGCGGCCGGCGCAGATGGAGAATTTCCCGCACCAGTTCTCCGGCGGCCAGCGCCAGCGCATCTGCATCGCCCGCGCCCTGGCGCTCAATCCGAAGCTGATCGTCTGCGACGAACCGGTTTCCGCGTTGGATGTGTCGATCCAGGCGCAGGTGATCAACCTGATGATGGATCTGCAGCGGGACAAGAAGCTGTCCTACCTGTTCATCGCGCATGACCTGGCGGTGGTGGAGCATATCAGTCACCGCGTGGCGGTGATGTATCTGGGCCGGATCGTCGAATACACCGACAAGCGCAGCCTGTTCACCCAGCCGCTGCACCCCTACACCGAAGCGCTGCTGTCCGCGGTGCCGGTGCCCAATCCACGTCTGAAACGCAGCAGGCGCATCCTGCAGGGCGACGTACCGAGCCCGATGCACCCGCCGCCGGGCTGCCCGTTCCATACCCGCTGCCCCTATGTGATGGACCGCTGCCGGACAGACGTGCCCAGGCTGCGGGAAATGGCGCCCGGGCACCTGGTGTCATGCCATCGGCACGAGGCATAGCAAGGGGGGGGGGG
>JBBIQA010000162.1:7990-10089 GCA_037442565.1 Rhodospirillales bacterium | reverse complement strand
TCCTCGGACGTGTCGGACATCATCACCCAGAGCCGGAGGATATCGGCGCCGAACTTGTCGCTGACCTCCTGCGGGGCGGTGACATTGCCGAGCGACTTGGACATCTTCCGCCCGGCCTCGTCCATCACGAAGCCATGCGTCAGCACCGCCTTGAACGGCGCCACCCCACGGGTGCCGACGGATTCCAGCAGCGAGGAATGGAACCAGCCGCGATGCTGGTCCGAGCCTTCCAGATACAGATCCGCCGGCCAGGGCAGGCCGCGATCCTCCAGCGTGAAGGCGTGGGTCGAGCCGGACTCGAACCACACGTCCACGATGTCCATCACCTGCTCGAAATCGTCGGCGTCGTAGCCCTCGCCGAGGAAGCGCGACGGCGGGGAGGAGTACCAGCAATCGGCCCCTTCCTCGCGGAACGCGGCGACGATGCGCGCGACCACCTGCTCGTCGCGCAGCGGCTCACCGGTGCGCTTTTCCACGAACACGGCGATCGGCACGCCCCAGGCGCGCTGGCGCGAGATGCACCAGTCCGGCCGGGCCGCGACCATCGAGCCGATGCGGTTGCGGCCCTGATCAGGCACGAAATGGGTGGCGGCGATGGCGGCCAGCGCCTTCTGGCGGATGTGCTCCGGCCCGTCCATGCGGATGAACCATTGCGGCGTGGCGCGATAGATCAGCGGCGCGCGGGAACGCCAGGAATGCGGGTAGGAATGCACCAATTTGCCGCGCGCCAGCAGGCCACCGGCCTCGGTCAGCAGGGCGCAGACGGGATCGCCGGCCTTATAGACATGCACGCCGGCCAAATGCGGCACCCAGGGGTTGAAGGTGCCGTCGTCGCCGACGGTCTCGGGGATTTCCAGGCCATGCGCGCGGCCGAGGATGAAATCATCCTCGCCATGGCCGGGCGCGATGTGCACGAAGCCGGTGCCGGCCTCGGTGGTGACGAAATCGGCCGCCAGCAGCGGCACCGCGTGCGGGAAGCCATGCGCGTGCAGCGGATGGCGGCAGATCGTGCCGGCCAGTTCGGCGCCCTTGAAGACGTGGTCGACATGGTGCGCGGCGATGCCGGTCTCCTCGCAGACCCTGGGCAGCAGGTCGAGCGCGATCAGCATCCGCTCGCCGACCCGGGCCAGTGAGCCGTCCTCGACGCCGTCCACATGCACCAGCGCATAGTCGAAGCCGTCGCCGAAGGCGATGGCGCGGTTGCCCGGCATGGTCCAGGGCGTCGTGGTCCAGATCACCACGCACGCGCCTTGCAGCGGTTCCAGCGTGGTTTCCATGACCGGGAAGCGGACGAAGATCGTCGTGCTGGTATGGTCGTGGTATTCGATCTCGGCTTCCGCCAGGGCGGTTTTCTCGACCGGGGACCACATCACCGGGCGCAGGCCGCGATACAGCGCGCCGTTCAGCAGGAACTTGCAGATCTCGTTGGCGATGGCCGCCTCGGAGGCGAAATCCATCGTCGCATAGCGTTCCCCCCAGGCGCCCTCGACGCCGAGGCGGCGGAATTCCTGCGCCTGCACGCCCATCCAGTGCTCGGCATAGGCGCGGCATTCGGCGCGGAACTGCAGGATGGGGACCTGGTCCTTGTCCTGGTTCTTGCGGCGGTACTCCTCCTCGATCTTCCACTCGATCGGCAGGCCGTGGCAGTCCCAGCCGGGGATATAGAGGCCGTCCTGCCCGGCCATCTGGCGCGAGCGGTTGATCACATCCTTCAGGATCTTGTTCAGCGCGTGGCCGATATGCAGATTGCCGTTCGCGTAGGGCGGGCCGTCATGCAGGATGAACTTCTGCCTGTTGACGGAGGCGGCGCGCAGCTGGGCCCAGAGGTCCATCTTCTCCCAGCGGGCGAGGATGGCGGGTTCCTTTTTCGGCAGGTCGCCGCGCATCGGAAAGCCGGTCTGCGGCAGGAATACCGTGTCGCGGTAGTCGCGTGCGGCGGGCTTGTCGGGCGTCGGGGCGTCGTTCATGGGCTATCTCCGCGGCGTCGATGGCCGCGATCGAGGAGGACAGGCGGCGGCAGAACCCGGCGGTCAGTACCCGATAGGGTCAGAAACCGGCCGGGACCCTAATTCGCGCGTGCCTATACACCGTTCCCATGG
>JBBIQA010000162.1:5898-7890 GCA_037442565.1 Rhodospirillales bacterium | reverse complement strand
CCCGGCGTCAAGGCGAAGCCTTATGCCCCGGCGTCAAGAATTTGCCGTGCCTGGGCCGCATCGGCGGCAATGCGCGCCTTCAGCTCCTCCAGGCCGGAGAATTTCTGCTCCGGGCGCAGATAGGCGTGCAGCGCCACCGCGAGTTCCTGGCCGTACAGATCACCGGAGAAATCGAAGATATTCACCTCCAGCCGGCTTTCCGGCCCGGCATTCACCGTCGGCCGGCGGCCGATATTGGCCGCACCGGGCTTCACGCTGCCATCGGGCAGGCGGATGGTCACGGCATAGACGCCGCGCGCCGGCTCCAAATGCCGGCCGAGCTGAATGTTGGCGGTGGGAAAGCCGATGGTCCGGCCGCGCTGGTCGCCATGCGCGACGATGCCGCGGATGCACCAGGGGCGGCCCAGCTCGGCCGTGGCGCGCTCGGGATAGCCGTCCTGCAGCGCCCGGCGGATGCGGGTGGAGGACAGCGGCCCGTGCGTATCGGCCAGCGACGGCACGATGGTCATGCCCATGCCGAGGGCTTCCGCACGGGTGGCGAGCAACCCGGTATCGCCGCCGCGGCGATGGCCGAAGGCAAAGTCGGCGCCCGACGCCAGATGCCGCGCGCCGAGGCCGTCATGCAGCACCTCGTCGACGAACTGTTCGGCGGTCATCCGGCTGAAGGCGTGATCGAAGACCAGCTCGTACAGGATGCTGACATGGTTCGCCGCCAGCGCCTCCGCCCGTTCGGCCGACAAGGTGAGGCGAAAGGGCGGGTCGTCCGGGCGGAACAGTTCGCGCGGATGCGGCTCGAAGGTCAGCACCGCCAGCGGGGCGTCGGGCCGGGCGGCGTGGGCGGCGTGCAGCAGATGGACGTGGCCGAGATGCACCCCGTCGAAATTGCCCAGCGCGACGGTGGCGCCGCGGGCATCTTCCGGCAGGCCCTGCCAGGTGCGGTAGATCTTCACGCATGCCTCAGCCGAACGGCCATCTTGCCGGGTTCCCCAACAGTCGCGGAATTGTCACCGGTGTCTCTTGCGGGATGCGGGGCGATTTATCAACCGGCCGCCAGGTCGATGTCGCGCACCGCGCGGCTCTTCGCCGCCGCGGCCTCGAGCAGGAAGCCGAGATCGGCGCCGGTGGAGACATAGCGCGCGCCCATGCGCACGAACTGCTCCACGAGCTTCGGCCGGCTCGCCAGGCCGCCGACGCCGACATGCTTGCCCACCGCCTTGGCGGCGGCGATGCAGCGCCGGTAGGCGGCGTGCACCTTCTCGTGCTCGTACTGGCCGGGAATGCCGAATTCCCCGCACAGATCGTTGGTGCCGATCAGCAGCATGTCGACACCATCGACGCCGATGATCTCCTCGACATGCTCGAGCGCATCCACCGTCTCGATCATCACCACCACCATGGTGGCGTCGTTCAGCGCCGCCATCGAGTCTGCCGGGGGCATCGCGCGGTAGCCGAGATGCGGCATGTTGCCGCCGTAGGAGCGTTCGCCCAGCGGCGGGTATTTCGCATAGGCCACCGCCGCGCGGGCGTCGTCGGCGTCGCGGATATGCGGGGCGATGATGCCAAGGGCGCCGCCGTCCAGCACCCGGGCGATGTATTCCGGCGCGATCGCCGGCACCCGCACGAACGGCGCGATCCCCCCGGCGAGGGCCGCGAGACAGATCTGCGAGGTGGTTTCGAGCGAGAAGCTGTTGTGCTCCAGATCGACATACAGCGTGTCGAACCCGGCCGCCTTGGCGATGGCGGCGATTTCCACACCGCGCACCAGCCGCGCGGTGATGGACGCGACCACGCCGCCCGAAGCCAGCTTTTCGCGCACCGAATTGCGAATACTTTCCATGACCGTTCCCCCGCTTTGCCGCCAGCTTGGCATGCGGGGGCCGGACCGCGCTATCCTCGCCGCAACGCTGCAACCGGAGGAACCAGATGGCCCACAGGATCGTGCTGATCGACAGCCCGCTGAACGAGAACGACATCGCCCGCGAGCTGGTTCCG
>JBBIQA010000162.1:1817-5798 GCA_037442565.1 Rhodospirillales bacterium | reverse complement strand
TCCCGCCGGCTGGTCTGGCAGCACGCCAACGTCGCCGCCGGCCGCTGGCGCGGCAACGACAGCTCGCAGGCGCGGATGTACGAGTTGCGCGACCGCACGCTGGGGATCATCGGGCTGGGCACCATCGGCAAGAAGGTGGCACGCATGGCGCAGGCCTTTGACATGCGGGTGCAGTATTACGATGTGGAGCGGCTGAGCGAGGAACGCGAGGACGCGCTGGACGTGCGCTTCCGGCTGATGAACGAAATCCTCCGCACCTCGGACCTGGTCTCGCTGCATGTGCCGCTGCTGCCGGCCACGAAGCACATGATCGGCGCGGCGGAGCTGAAGCGGATGAAGCCCAGCGCCTATCTGATCAACACCTGCCGCGGGCCGGTGGTGAACGAGCCGGACCTGATCGAGGCCTTAAGCAACGGCAGCATCGCCGGAGCGGGGCTGGACGTGTTCGACCAGGAGCCGCCGCAGCCGGACAATCCGCTTTTTTCCCTTCCCAACGTGGTGCTGACCGCGCATCTGGCCGGGCCGACCTACGACAACCAGTACCACCGCTTCCGCAACGCCTTCGATAATTGCCAGCGGGTGGCGCGGGGTGAGAAGCCGCTCTGGGTCATTCCGGAGTTGCGGAACTGATCGCCAGCGCGCGGGCATAGACCAGCTTGCGCGGCAGCCCGGTGGCCGCGGCCACCAGGGCGGCGGCGTCCTTCACGCTGTGGCTGGCCAGGGCGGAGGCCAGCTGCCCGTCCAGATCCTCCGGATCGGCTTCTTCCGGCGGCCCGACCAGCACGGTGATCTCGCCGCGCGCCTCGTGCGCGGCATAGTGCGCGGCCAGCTCCGCGAGGGTGCCGCGCCGCACCTCCTCGAACTTCTTGGTCAGTTCGCGCGCCACGGCGGCGTGGCGCGGTCCGAACGCGGCCTCCATGTCCGCCAGCGTCTCCGCCAGGCGATGCGGCGCCTCATGCCAGATCAAGGTGGCCGAAAGCCCCGCGCGCTCCGCGGCGCGCAGGGTGCCGAAGGCGGCGCGGCGGCCGGCCTGGCGTGGCGGCGGAAAGCCGAGGAACAGGTACGGCTGCGGCGGCAGGCCCGAGACCACCAAGGCGGTGACCGCGGCGCTCGCGCCCGGCGCCACGCCGACCGGCAGACCCGCCGCGATCGCCGCGCGCACCAGCCGGTAGCCGGGGTCGGAGACCAGCGGCATGCCGGCGTCCGACACCAGGGCGAGCCGCTTGCCCTGGCGCAGCATCGCCAGCAACGCGGGGGTGCGCTGGTCCTCGTTGTGCTCGTGCAGCGGTTGTAGCGGTTTGTTGATGCCGAAAGCGCTCAACAGCCGGCCGGTATGGCGTGTATCCTCGCATAGGATAACATCGGCCGCTTCCAGCGCCTGACGCGCGCGGGGTGTCATATCGCCAAGGTTGCCGATCGGTGTGGAAACCAGCACAAGTCCTGCAACCGGGGCCGATCCGCCCCCAAATTGATCGTCGATCTGGTTATCGACCTGCTGATCGGGAGATCCGTCGCATGTATTGCTGGAAATTGTCATCACGGGTTGGCGCACTCCTGTTCGTCATCCTAGCACTGGCCGGCTGCGCCGGGACCAGGACCTTCATGCCAACGCCGATGCCGGGCCCGATCGCCACCGGTCCGGCCGGCGGGCGTACGGGCGCCGGGGCCCCGGCCGGCCACTTGCCGTTCACCGGCGCGCCGGGTGTTGGCGGGCCGGGCGTTGCCGCGGTCGACAAGCCGGGCCAGCCCGGCCGGGACGTGGCCATTCTGCTGCCGCTGACCGGCCCGAACGCGGATGTCGGGCAGAGCATGCTGCGGGCGGCGAAGCTGGTGCTGGACGCGCCGGACGGGCCCAGGCTGATCGCCAAGGATACCGGCGGAACCCCCGCGGGCGCCGCGACCGCCGCGCGCGAGGCGATCGGTGCCGGCGCCGGGCTGATCCTGGGTCCGCTGACCTCGGTCGAAACCGCCGCCGTCGCGCCGGTCGCGCGGGAGGCTGGCATCGCGGTGCTGGCCTTCACCAACGATCCCGCGCAGGCCCAGCCGGGTGTCTGGACGCTCGGCATCACGCCGGTGCAGCAGGTTCGCCGCTTGGTCGATGTCGCGCAGGGCATGGGCAAGACCCGGCTTTCCGCCCTGGTGCCCAACAACGATTTCGGCCGGGCGATGAGCGACGCGCTACTGACGACCGCAGATCAGCGCGGCCTGCCGGCACCGAATGTCGTGCAATACGCACCCGGCATGGCGTCGATCAATTCGGCCGTGCGCGATGTTTCCGGCTATGCCAGCCGGCGCGGGGTGATGGATGCGCAGATCAAGGTGGCGCGCGCCAAGCTCTCGGCGGAAGGGCGCCACGAAGCCGCCGAGATCGCCAAGCGCCCGGTGCCGCCGCCGGACTTCGACGGTCTGCTGCTGGCCGATGCCGGCGAATCGCTGGCCGAAATCGCCTCCCTGCTGTCGTATTACGACCTGGATCGCGGGGTGGTGCAGATCTACGGTCCGGCGCTCTGGGCCAATCCCGCCAGCCAATCCGGCAACTTCCCCGGGGCTCTGTTCGCCGCGCCGGATCCCGCCACGCGGGCGGATTTCGTGCAGGCCTATACCGCCAAATACGATGCGCCGCCCTCGCCGGTGGCCGATCTTGCGGTGGACGGCGCGGCGATTGCCCGCCTGCTGGCCGCCGGGCCGGATTATTCGGCCGGCGCGCTGACCCGGCCGGAAGGCTATGCCGGCGTCGATGGCCCGCTGGCATTGCTGGCGGACGGACAGGTGCGGCGCGGCCTGGCGGTATTCCGGGTGCAGCGGGGCGGCGCGCAGTTGGCCGAACCGGCGCCGAGCAGCTTCGCCACACCGGGTTTTTGACCGGGCCGGGCCGCCGGCCGTCAGCCGCCGGCCTGACCACGGAAGGACGAGCCAGCCTGTGAGATTCCGCAACCTGTTCCTGATCGTCGGCGTACTGGCGGGCGTGCCGATCCTGGCATTCGCGGTACTCGCCAGCGTCCAGCTATTGCCGACCGGACCGGCCTTGCTCTCGATGGCGCTGACCGCCGCCTCGGCGCTGTGCGTCGCGCTATTGTGGGCGCGCGACCTGGAGCTGTTGTCGGAAACGGTGCAACAGGCGATTGCGCAGGAAATCCCGCAGCCCGCCCTGATGTCGCCCGTGCTGCCGCCGATGGAGCGGCTGATGCGCGACATCGACCGGCTGACCCGCCTCACCGCCGAGCGCTCCGCGCTGGTGGAGCGGATGCGCCGAGCCGACGAAGGGATCGTCGAGCGTCTGCCAGACCCGCTGATCGTGCTGGGAGCCGACCGGTCGATCCGCCGGACCAACGCCGCCGCGCGTGGCGCCTTCGGCGCCGACATCCAGGCGGTGCTGCGCAACCCCGGCCTGCGCGCCGCGATCGACCGGGCGTTCAGCCCGCCCGCCGGCGTGGCCGCGACGACGGAAACCGCCGCCGTGACGCTGCCCGTGCCGGTGCCGCGCGATGTCCACGCGGTGGTCATTCCCATGGACCCGCCGCTTTCGGACGGCGGGCGCGCCGTGGTGGTCTTGTCGGACCGCACGCGGGACCGGGCACTGGAACGGATGCGGGCCGATTTCGTCGCCAATGCCAGCCACGAGCTGCGCACCCCGCTCGCCAGCATGATCGGCTTCGTCGACACGCTGCTGGGCCCGGCGGCGGACGACCCGCCGGCGCAGCGCCGCTTCCTCGGCATCATGGCCGAGCAGGGCGCGCGGATGAACCGGCTGATCGACGACCTGCTCAGCCTGTCGCGGATCGAGCTGGTGGAGCACCAGGTGCCATCCGATGCGGTGGACCTGCCGGCGCTGCTGACCCGCATCGCCGCCGGCTTCGAACCGAAGCTGAGGGAGCGGTCGGTGACATTCGACCTGCAGCTCGACCCCGCCCTGCCGCCGGTGCTGGGCGATGCCGACCAGCTTTCCCAGGTGGCGCAGAACCTGCTGGACAATGCGATCAA
>JBBIQA010000162.1:0-1717 GCA_037442565.1 Rhodospirillales bacterium | reverse complement strand
CAAATGCCAACCACGCCGGATCCGCCGCGCGGCACGTGACCGGGGCTTGTTCCCGGTGCCAGTCGTCGGCGAACAATCCTTGTGTTTCGAACAAATAAGGAACATGCTGGCCCCGTCGCGAAGCAGAGACCGCGAATCGGGGACATCAAATGGCCGTGGCCGAACGCATCATCTTTCAGCCCTACACCCAGCCCAAGCGGGGCGGCCTGAAGGCAGGACCACCGATCGCCTGCCGCAGCCCGGAAGACGCGCATCGCCGCGCGGAGAAGGCGATGGCAGGCGGACTGATCGCCGGCGGACACATCGTGCGGGTCATGGCCGACGAGGAGGCCGGCGATTACGGCGAACCGGAATTCCTCGCCATCCTCGGCAGCGTGCCCGAGCCGATGTGAACCGGGCTCAGCGGCGGCCGTCGCCGCCTTCCGCCGGCGGGAACCGGCGCAGCAGCCGCAGCATGACCGCCATCGCCGGCAAGGCCGCGAACATGCAAAGCGCGTAGAACCGTACCCAGCCCAGCGATCCGGCCAGAAAGCCGGAGAACCCGCCGATCGTATGCACGGCGATCGCAGACAGCGAGGACAGCAGCGCGTAATGCGTCGCTGTAAAGGCCATCGAGCACAGGCCGGAGAGATACGTCAGGAACGCCGCGTCGGCCATGCCCTGGGCGAACGCCTCGGCCAGCACCGTGGCATACAGGATGTTATGATCGCCGGCGGAATAGGCCAGCAGGACATACATCGCCATCGCCACCGTCTGCGCCCAGCCGGTCCACAGCAGCGCCCGCCCGACGCCGATCCGCGAGACCAGCCAGCCGCCCAGCGTCAGCCCCGCCAAGGTTCCCGCCAGCGAGAACGGCCCGATGGCGGCGATCGCGTCGCGCCCGAAGCCCAGCGAGCGGTAGAACGGCGCCGTCATGATGCCGGCCATCGCCTCGCCCAGCTTGAACAGGGCGACGAACACCAGGATCGTCCACGCGCCCGGACGCGACACGAACTCCACGAACGGATCCACGATCGCCGCCCGCAACCGCCCCCACGCCCCCACGACAGCCTCGCGCACCACCCGCACGACCGGCTCCGGCGCCAGCAAGGTCACCGGCACCCCCAGCGCGATCAGCCCCGCTGCACCCAAAAGCGCCACCGGCCAGCCGACCCTTCCGGCCGCGCCGATCACCACCGACGTCGTGATCAGCAGCGCAATGCGATAGCCCCAGACATAGACCGCCAGCGCCTTGCCCTGCTCGCGCTCGGGAAACACCTCGATGCGCCAGGCGTCGATCGCGATGTCCTGGCTGGCCGACAGGAACGCCACCAAAGCCGCCGCGCCAACCGCCGCCAGCGGCGCCGCCCGTGGATGGGACAAGGCCAGCAATACCGCCGCCAGAACCAACGCCGGCTGGATCGCCAGCAACCACCCCCGCCGCCTGCCGAACCGAGCCAGGCCGAACGGCGGCGGCGCATGATCCAAAATCGGCGCCCACAGAAACTTCAGCGAGTAGGCCAACCCGATATTCGCCGTCAGCCCGATGGCCGCCAGCGAAACCCCGCCCTCCGACAGCCACAGCCGAAAGGTAAACCCCGACAACGGCAAGGGCAGCCCGGCGACAAACCCATACGCCGCCATCACCCACAACGGCCTCATGCGGGGTTCGGGGACGAGGCGGTAAAGCAAGCAAGGCCAGGGGGCGCTGCCCCCTGGACCCCCGCCAGAGGCTCGC
>JBBIQA010000161.1:0-10164 GCA_037442565.1 Rhodospirillales bacterium | reverse complement strand
TCGGGGCTGCCCCCGACCCGGGCCGACCTGTACGCGTAGCCGCATTCGCCGAGGCACGTGAAGCCGGGGAGAAGGGAAGCAAGGCCAGGGGCGCTGCCCCTGGACCCCGTTAAGGGCAAGCCCTTAAAACCCCATACTGGTTTGGATGTGGAAAGGGGGGCTACCCGGACCGATCAAGGTCCGGGTAGCCCCCCTTTCCACATCCAAACAATGGAAGGTTTCCAAAGGCCAGCCTTTGGCGGGGGTCCAGGGGGCAGCGCCCCCTGGCCTTGCTTCCTTCCCTGGCCTCAAACGCCCTCGACGATGCGGATATCGCGCTCGGCCGCGCCGGTGCCGAGGGCACGCAGGGCTTCCTGGTAGCCCGGGCTGTTATAAGCCGCCAAAGCCGCTTCCACGCTCTCGAACTCGATCAGCACGGTGCGCTGTTTCAGCCCGGCTTCCTTGATCGCCGCCGCCTCGCCGCGGGCGAGGAACTTGCCGCCCGCCGCCGAGAGCGAGGGCCCCGCCAGCTTGGCGTAGGCGGCCAGGGCATCGGGGTTGGAAACCGAACGATAGGCACTGATCCAGTAGGCCTTGGCCATGTCACTCTCCCTGTGAAGTACTCGGCGTGAACCATCGCGCGGGACGGTTGACAACCGGCGCGGCGACAGCCCCCATTCATGCAGCACCGCGGCGAATATGCAAAGCCGGGTCCAAGGATCCACGCCAATAATCCACTGGGGAAGGAAACCAGCATGCGCCTGCAAGACAAAGTCGCCATCGTCACCGGCGGCGCCCACGGCATGGGTGAGGCCGAAGCCAGGCTGTTCGCCCGCGAGGGCGCCAAGGTGGTCGTCGCCGACGTGCTGCCCGACATGGGCGAGGCCGTCGCCGCGGACATCCGCGCCAAGGGCGGCCAGGCCGTTTTCCAGAAGATCGACGTCACCAGCGAAGCCGAGTGGCAGGCCCTCATCGCCGCCACCCTGAAAGCCTTTGGAAGGCTGGACATCCTGGTGAACAACGCCGGCATCTCCGGCAGCGCGGTCGGCGACCACGACGCGATCGAGGGCTGGAACCGCATCATCGCCGTCAACCAGACCAGCGTCTTCCTCGGCACCAAGCTCGCCGCGGAGCAGATGGCCAAGACCGGCGGCGGCTCGATCGTGAACATCTCCTCGATCATGGGCTTCGTCGGCAGCACCAGCGGCCACCCGGCCTATCACGCGTCGAAAGGCGCGGTGCGCATCTACTCGAAGGCCGCGGCGGTCCGCTACGGGCCCAGCCAGGTGCGGGTGAACACCGTCCACCCCGGCTACATGCCGGCGATGCTGAATTCCACCAACAGCAACGAACGCGCGGACAAGATCGCCGCCACCCCGCTGCGCCGCCTCGGCGAGGCAATCGAGGTCGCCAACGGCGTGCTGTTCCTCGCCTCCGACGAGGCCTCGTTCGTCACCGGCACCGAACTGGTGATCGACGGCGGCTGGATCGCCCAATAGGGCAGGGCGGGGGGCGGCGGCCTTTTCGCCGCCGCCCGATGCACAGGATGCCGCCCACCCGGAACCGGTCATGCCAGCCACGCAAAGCCGCATTGCCCTCAGCCTGCTCAGTCTGCTGCTCGCCGCGGTGCAAACCGGGTTCGGCCCGTTCGTATCCGTCTGGCTCACCGAAAAGGGCTGGTCGCAGGGCGACATCGGCATCGCGCTGAGCGTCGGCACCATCGCCGGCCTCGCCGGCCAGTTGCCGGCCGGCGCCCTGATCGACGCCACCACCGCCAAGCGTGCCGCCGCGGGCGCCGCCATCCTGGGGCTCGCCGTCAGCGCCCTGCTGCTGGCGCTGTTCCCCAGCTGGCTGCCGGTACTCGGGGCGCAGGTGCTGCACGGCCTGGCCAGCTGCGTGCTGATCCCGGTCATTGCCGCCCTTACCCTGGCGCTCGTCGGCCATGACGGCTTTGCCGAGCGGGTCGGGATCAACGCCCGCTACGCCTCCATCGGCAATGCCGGCGCCGCGGCGCTGCTTGGCCTCTGGGCCACCTGGCTGTCGCAGCGTGGCGTGCTGCTGCTCACCGCCGCGATGGCGGTGCCCGCCCTGCTCACGCTGCTCGGCATCCGCGGCCAGGATCTGCACGAACCCGCGCACGGCGACGATCACGCCGCGCTGCTCTGCCCGGCGGACCGAAGGAAGGCCGCCGCGCCCGCCTGGAACATCGTGCAGGAGCGCGGCTTTCTGGCCTTCGCCGGCTGTGCCGCGATGTTCCAGCTGGCCAACGCGGCGATGCTGCCGCTGGCGCTGAACAGCTACGTCGCGCACACCGCCGACACCGAATGGATCATCTCCGCCTGCATCATCGTCCCGCAGATCGTGGTCGCCGCGCTCTCGCCGTTGATCGGCCGGCTGGCCAATCGCTGGGGGCGCCGTCCGATCCTGCTCGCCGGCATGCTGGCCCTGCCGCTGCGTGGCGTGTTGCTGGCGATGGTTTCGGCCCCCACGTCGCTGATCCCGATCGAGCTGCTCGATGGCCTGAGCGGCGCCGTGTTCGGCCTTATGCTGCCGCTTGTCGCGGCCGATGTCAGCCGCCGCATCGGCTGCCTCAACCTGGCGATCGGCGGCTTCAACCTCGCGGTCGGCGTCGGCGCCACGGTCAGCACCACGCTGGCCGGCGCCATCGCCGACCGGGCGGGCATCCACATCGCCCTGCTGTTCCTCGCAGCCGCC
Source organism: Rhodospirillales bacterium (assembly GCA_037442565.1). GTDB lineage: Bacteria > Pseudomonadota > Alphaproteobacteria > Acetobacterales > Acetobacteraceae > PALSA-911. Next base: position 7,470 of record JBBIQA010000161.1, on the reverse strand, counting down.
GGCGCCGCCGCGGCGGCGCTGGTCTGGCTCGCCATGCCCGAAACCCGCCCGGCGCGCCGCTCCCGCCTGGCACACGCCGCCGTCGCGGCCTGACCTTTCCCCCCTTGCGGATCGGCCGCACTCGGGGCCTGATGGCGCAAATTCCGCCAAAGATCCGTTCCGAGAGGACCCATCCATGAACGACGTGCCCCAGCCCAGCGCCCATGCCATCGCCCAGCCCACCGCCCCGCATCTCACCGAGCCCACCGGCGACTACCAGACCCTGCACGAATTCGTCGCCGCCGCCCGCCGCAACCTGCCGGACAACATCTGGGACTATCTGATCGGCGCCACCGAAACCGAAACCACCATGCGCCGCAACCGCCTGGCGCTGGACAGCCTGGCGCTGCGCCCGCGCGTCCTGTGCGACGTCTCCCACGTCGACACCACGAAATCCTTCTTCGGCAAGGCCTCGCGCCTGCCGGTGATGCTCGCCCCGGTGGGCTCGCTCGAATCCTTCCACCCCGCCGGCGCGGCGGAAGCCGGCCGCGCCGCCAGCGAGTTCGGCGTGCCGATCATCGTCAGCTCCGTCACCAAGCCGGGACTGGAGGAAAGCGCCGCGGCGGCCTCCGGGCGCAAGATCTTCCAGCTCTATGTTCGCGGCGACGATGCCTGGGTGAACGACTATGTCCGCCGCGCGATCGATTCCGGTTACGAACAATTCGCCGTCACCGTCGACACCGCCTCCTACAGCCGCCGCGAGCGCGACATCGCCAAGCGCTTCGTCAAGCCCTGGCGCGCCGCCGCCACCGGCGTCGAGTACCAGGCCAGTTTCAACTGGGACAACGTCAAGCGCTTCAAGGACAAATGGAGCATCCCGTTGATGCTCAAGGGCATCGCCACCGCGGAAGACGCCCTGCTCTGCGTCCAGCACGGCGTGGACACGATCTACGTCTCCAACCACGGCGGCCGCCAGCTCGATCACGGCCGCGGCTCGATGGACGTCCTGCCGGAAGTGGTCGCCGCGGTCGGCGGCCGCGCCTCCGTGGTGGTCGATGGCGGCTTCTGCCGCGGCACCGACGTGGTGAAGGCCATCGCGCTGGGCGCGGACGCCATCGCCATCGGGCGGATGTATTGCTACGGCCTGGCCGCCGAAGGCGCCTCCGGCGTCATCCAGCTGCTGCAGCTGCTGGAGACCGAGGTGGCGATCGCCCTGGCCCTGCTCGGCGTCACCAGCCTGTCCGCGCTGAACCGCGGCCATATCCACGCCGGCGCGCCGCAGGTCACTGCCCCCCATGTGCACAGCGCCTTCCCGCTGCTGTCCACCACGCCCGAGATCCCGCGCTGAAGGATCTTCGCGAACAGGTCGCCCTCGTCTACCGCGAGCTGGCGCGCCTCGGCATCAACGCCGGCAGCGCCGGCAATGTCAGCGCGCGGACCGGAACGGGGATGATCATCACCCCATCCGGCTGCTCGGCGGAGACCGTCTCCGCCGAGGGCCTGGTGGCGATGCGCCTGGACGGCACGGCGGACGGCCCCCACTCACCCTCCAGCGCCCCGCCCTCCAGCGAATGGCCGATGCACGCCGCGATCTATGCCGCCGACAAGCGTGCCGGCGCGATCGTCCACACCCACGCCGATTCCTGCACCGCGCTCGCCTGCCTGAACGAACCCTTGCCCGCCTTCCACTACATGGTGCTGTCCTTCGGCGGCGACGACGTGCGCTGCGCCCCCTATGTCACCTTCGGCACCCCCGAACTCGCGGCACTCGCCGCCGCCGCCATGCGGGGCCGCAGCGCCTGCCTGCTCGCCAATCACGGCATGATCGTGCACGGCCCCGACCTGCCCGCCGCGCTCGCCTCGGCCGCGCTGCTGGAAACCCTCTGCCGGCAATATCTGCTGGCCCGCGCCGCCGGCGCACCGCGCCTGCTGACGCCCGCCGAAATGAAAGCCGCGCGGGAGCGGTTCAAGACCTACGGGCCGCGCCGATAAGACAACCCCCCGGGGCGCCGGCTTCCCGAGGCGACCGGCCGGCTTCGAGCGAAAGGCAGACCATGCGGGCACGGTTCTTCTACGGCTGGGTCATCGTCGCCGTCACCTTCGTCACCATGGGCATCGGGGTAAACGCGCGCACCGCGTTCTCCCTGCTGTTTCCGCCCATCCTGGATGAATTCCACTGGGACCGCGGCGTGACCGCCGGCGCGTTCTCCTTCGGCTTCATCGTCTCCGGCGTCCTCAGCCCGCTGATCGGGCGCATGATGGACCGCTTCGGTCCCCGCGCGGTGATGGAACTCGGCACGTTGCTGATGGCTTCCGGCTTTCTGCTGGCGCCGTTCACCTCCCAGCCATGGCATCTCTACCTCACCATCGGCGTCCTTGTCGGCGGCGGCAGCGTGTGCCTCGGCTATTCCGGACAATCCCTGTTCCTGCCCAACTGGTTCGTCCGCACGCGCGGCCTTGCCATCGGCCTGGCCTTCTCCGGTGTAGGCCTGGGATCGGTCACCTTGCTGCCCTGGGTGCAATCGATGATCCTGGGCGCCGGCTGGCGCGAGGCCTGCTGGACCCTCGGGCTGCTGATCCTGATCGTGCTGACGCCGATCAACCTGCTGCTGCGCCAGCGGCCCGAGGACCTCGGCCTGCACCCGGACGGCGACGCCGCCCCCGGCCCGTCCGGCCCGCAGCACGCCACCAACGTCGTCGACCCCGCCTGGGCCGCGACCGACTGGACCCTGCGCCGGGCCATGGCCACCGCGCGGTTCTGGTGGCTGGCACTGGGCTATTTCGGCGCGCTGTATGCGTGGTACGCCGTGCAGGTGCACCAGACCAAATACCTCCAGGAAATCGGCTTTTCCGCCAACCGCGCCGCCTGGGCGCTGGGGCTGGTCAGCCTGATCGGCGTGGCCGGCCAGGTCTCGCTCGGCCATCTCTCCGACCGGATCGGGCGCGAATGGGTTTGGGCCATCAGCAATCTCGGCTTCGTCCTCTGCTATCTTGCCCTGCTCATGCTGCGTCACGACCCCTCGATGTTCTGGCTCTACCTGATGGTCGCCGCACAGGGCGGCCTCGGCTACGGCCTGACGGCGGTGATGGGCGCCATGGTGGCGGAGATATTCCAAGGGCGTAACTTCGGCGGCATCTTCGGCACGGTCATGCTGGCAGCGCTTCTCGGCGGCGCCGCCGGCCCGTGGCTGACCGGCACCCTGCACGACGCGCTGGGCGACTACACGCTGGCCTTCTGGCTCGGCGTTTTCATGAGCGTCCTGTCGGCCCTGGCGATCTGGCGCGCATCCCCGGGCAAGGTGCGCGCCGTCGCCGGCAAAATTCGCGCCGCGTGATCCCTCGCCCCGCCGGTCAATCCCACGAAGCCAGATCGAACTCCCCGCTCGGCATCGGCTGATAGGCCAGCCCCAGCGCCTCCGCCACCGCCTCATGCGTGATCTTCCCAGCCAGAACGTTCAGCCCGTCCGCCAGATGCGGATCGTCGTGCAGCGCCTGCCGCCAACCCTTGTCCGCCAGCGCCTGCACGAACGGCAGTGTCGCGTTGGTCAGCGCGAAGGTGGAGGTGCGGGCCACCGCGCCGGGCATGTTGGTCACGCAGTAATGCACCACGCCATCCTCGATATAGGTCGGCGCCGAATGCGTGGTCGGCCGGCTGCTCTCAAAACAACCGCCCTGGTCGATGGCGATATCCACCAGCACCGATCCCGGCCGCATGCGCCGGATCATCTCGCGTGTAACCAGTTTCGGCGCCGCCGCCCCTGGCACCAGCACCGCACCGATCACCAGGTCCGCGTGCACCACTTCCCGCTCGATCGCCTCCGTGGTGGCGAACAGCGTCGTGGCGCGCGGGCCGAACTGCAGATCCAGCTCCTTCAGCCGCGGCAGGGAGCGGTCGATGATCACCACACTCGCCTCCAGTCCCACCGCCATGCGCGCCGCGTTGGTGCCCGACACCCCGCCGCCCAGCACCACCACGCGCCCCGGCGCCACACCCGGCACGCCGCCGAGCAGCACGCCGGACCCGCCCTGCTCCTTCTCCAGGCAATGCGCGCCCACCTGCACCGACATCCGCCCCGCCACCTCGCTCATCGGCGCCAGCAACGGCAGCCCGCCGCGCAAATCGGTCACGGTCTCATAGGCGATGCAGGTGGCGCCGGACGCCATCAGCCCCCCGGTCTGCCCCTTGTCGGCGGCCAGATGCAGATAGGTGAACAGGATCTGCTCGTCGCGCAGCATCGCGATCTCCGCCGGCTGCGGCTCCTTCACCTTCACGATCATATCTGCCAACGCAAACACCTCGGCCGCCGTATCCACGATCAACGCCCCGGCGTCCCGATAGGCATCGTCCAACAGGCCGGCCCCCACGCCCGCCTGCGCCTGGACGGTGACGACATGACCGTGCCGCGTCAGCTCCCGAACCCCGGCCGGGGTCAGCCCGACGCGGTATTCATGGGTCTTGATTTCCTTGGGAACACCGACATGCATGGTACCGCCCTCCGTTGAATGGGTATCCGTCCAGCGTGCATCCTCCGGCCCAAGGTTGAAAGCCAAAGGTTGAAACATTGACGGCACCGGCCTTTCACGATGGACTGCCGGGCCTCTGCGGCGGATAACCCAACCGCTTCCCGCAGATCGGCATTCAGGAGACCTCCCCATGATCAAGACCACGCGCCGCGGACTTTCCCGCCTGGCTCTCGCCCTGCCGGCACTGACCCTGCTGCCCTCCGGCGCGCGGGCCGACGACACGGTGCGCATCGGCGCCACCTATCCCCTCAGCGGCGGCGCGGCCTCCGCCGGTACGGCCGCCAAGCAGGCGATCGAGGTGGCGGTGGACATCATCAACAACGCCCATCCGGAAATGCCGAAGCTGCCGCTCGCGCCCACCACCGGCCTGCCCAATCTCGGCGGGCGCAAGATCGAGGTGATCTTCACCGATCACCAGGGCAACCCGGCCACCGCGCAGAGCCAGACCCTGCGCCTGATCACCCAGGAAAAAGTGGTCGCCATGGTCGGCGCCTATCAGTCCAGCTGTGGCCTGACCGCCAGCGCCGTCGCCGAACGCTACGGCATCCCCTTCATGGCCAGCGAGGCCTCCGCCCCCAGCCTGACCGCGCGCGGCTTCAAATGGCTGTTCCGCCCCACCCCGATCGGCACCCATTTCGGCGCCGCCTATGCGGACTTCATGTTGCAGCGCAAGGCCGCCGGCATGAAGGTGGAGAAGATCGCGGTGGTGAACGAAAACACCGAATACGGCACCTCCACCGGCGACGCCATCATCAAGGCCGCCACCGACAAGGGCCTGAAGGTGGATCTGCGCATTCCCTACAACGCCAACAGCACCGATGTCAGCGCCCAGGTGTTGCAGCTGAAGAACGAAAACCCGGACGTGGTGATCTTCGTCAGCTATACGTCCGACGCCATCCTGTTCATGAAGACCATGCGCAACCTCGGCTACAAGCCGCCGATCCTGATCGGCGACGACAGCGGCTTCTCCGACACCTCGTTCATCGACGCGGTAGGCGACCTGGCGGAGGGCGTGATCAACCGCAGCTCCTACGATGTCGGCAAGCCCGGCTCCAACTCCTATATCGTGAACGAACTCTACAAGAAACACGCCGGCCACGCGCTGGACGACACCTCGGCGCGCGCCATGCAGGGGTTCCTGGCCCTGGCCGAGGCGATCAACCGCGCCGGGTCCACCGAGCCGGCGAAGCTGCAGGCCGCGCTGCGGGCCACCGACCTGAAGCCGGACCAGCTGATGATCGGCTACAAGGGCATTGCCTACGACGAGACCGGGCAGAACAAGCTGGCCTCCACCCTGCTCGTGCAGCTGATCCAGAAGAACTACGTGCCGGTCTGGCCCGCCGACATGGCGACCATGCAGCCGCAGATGCCGTTCAAGGGCTGGAACTAACCCTTATTGGCGGGAAGAACATGACCCAAAGCTTCATCCCAGCGGCCTTCATTCGCGGCGGATCGAGCAAGGGCGTGTTCTTTCACGCCAAGGACTTGCCGCGGGGCCGGGCCGGGATCGACCCGATCCTGCTTGGCGTCCTCGGCAGCCCCGACCCGTACGGGCGCCAGCTGAACGGCATGGGCGGCGGCATTTCCTCGCTCTCCAAAGCCGTGATCATCGGCCCGCCGACGCGCGAAGACGCCGACGTCGACTACACCTTCGCCCAGGTGTCGGTCGACAGGCCGGTGGTCGACTGGGGTGCGAATTGCGGCAATCTGTCCTCTGCCGTCGGTCCCTTCGTGGTCGATGAAGGCCTGGTGCGCGCGGCGGACGGCGAGGCCCTGGTGCGCATCCACCAGGTCAACACCCAAAAGATCATCCATGCCCGCTTCCCCGTCGCCGCCGGCCGCGCGGTGGTCAACGGCGATTTCGCCATCCCCGGCGTCGCCGGCACCGGCGCGCGCATCCGCCTTGATTTCCTGAAACCAGGCGGCGCCTTCACCGCTTCATTGCTGCCCACCGGCAACCCGGTGGACACACTGGAAATCCCCGGCGCCGGCAGCTTCCGCGCCTCGCTGATCGACGCCACCAACTGCGCTGCCTTCGTCGATGCGCGCGACCTCGGCCTCACCGGCGCGGAAACGCCGGACGAATTGGAAGCCAGGCCGGGCCTGATGGCCCTGCTGGACCAGCTGCGCCGCGCCGCCGGCGTGCGCATGGGCCTGGCCGCCACGCCGGACCAGGTCGGCCTCGCCAATCCCAAGATCGCCCTGGTAGCCGCTCCCCAACCGTTCCGCACCCTTACCGGCGAAACCATGGGCCCGGAAACCCACGAGATCGCCGTGCGCATGATCTCCATGGAACGCGCCCACCGCGCCGTGCCGCTGACGGGGTCGATGTGCCTGTCGGTCGCCTGCCGCATCGAGGGCAGCATCCCCAACGCGCTGTGCGCCGCACCGGCCCGGGACGACGAAATCCGCATCGCCAACCCCTCCGGCGTGTTCGCCGCCGGCGCCGAGGTGCGCAACACCAACACCGGCCCGGTCGCCGACAGCGCCGTCGTCTACCGCACGTCCAGGCGCCTGATGCAGGGCCAGGTCGCCTGGACGCCGTGACCTATTTCGGCAACGGATACTTCTCCAGATACGGCATGTAGTCCGGCTCCACATCGATCTGCAGCGTCGCCAGCATGCGCACCACCGCATTGTAGAACGCGATCGTCATGGTCAGATCGAGCAGCAGCTCGCTCGACATCTTCGCCCCCAGGGCGCTGAACGTCGCCTCCGACCCGCCGCCGTCCAGCGTCATCTCCCGCGCCAGCTTCAGCACCAGCTTCGTCGTTTCATCCAGCCCGGTCGCCTTGCCGGCCGTATCGTCGATCAGCGCCTTGATGTCCTCGTCGGTGACGCCGAAATCGTAGCCGATCTTCACATGATGCGACCATTCATACGGCGACTTCGCCAGCCACCCCACCTGGAGGATCGCCAGCTCCCGCAGCCGCGGATCGGCCTTGCTCTTGTGGCGAATGAAACCAC
>JBBIQA010000160.1:0-10240 GCA_037442565.1 Rhodospirillales bacterium | reverse complement strand
TCTCCCGAGCCTCCAGCCCCCCGCCGGCATCCTGCCCATCCCCGCCCGACGCCGACGCTGGCAAGGCATCGTCCAGCCCCTCCGCCATCATCCTCGCCGCCGCATGTTCCACCCACGCGGCCCTTCCTGCCGCTTCCTCATCCCCCTCCATCTTCCGCCGAGCTGCCTGCATCCGCAGCAGCATCCGCAGCGCCGATTTCGCCTCGCGCATCATGCTCATCGCCTGCGCCCGGCACTTCCGCGCCACCTCGAACTCGCGCCTGCGCTCCCCCGCCAGCCGCAGGCAATCCATCGCCCACGCGTCCGCCGCCACGAATTGCGCCGCCAACCGCCCCTCCGCCGCAGTCTCCGGCAGCAACGAAGCCACCGCCGCCATCGCCGCCCGGTCCCGGCGAGCCTCCGCCGCCGGATCATCCGTCAGCGGCGGCGGCAACGCGCCGCGCAGGATCAGCAGGATCTCCTGAAACGCCTCCCGCGGCAGCCGGCGCGTCCAGTCGGTTGCGGGTTCAGCCTGTTGGTCTCGTATAGGGTTCATATCGTTAGTTTTATACTAACGGGTCTAACGAGGCAAGAAAAACCTGTCCGCCCTACAGCGAGCGTAGGGCGGATAAGCGCAGCGCAATCCGCCAACGCAAGTCAAACCCGCTCCCCGGCCTCAACAGAACCGGCACCATCCCCGCCCCAATCCGCCGGATAAAGACCCGCCACCACGCATCGGTGGAACGTAGAAAACGGCCAATCCGCAACGTGCTCGACCCACCGATGCTTCACAGGATTGAAGTGAATATAATCCAGATGGGCAACATAATCCTTCTCATCGCGGATCGCATGCTCCCAAAATCGCCGCTGCCATATACCGCGTTCACCTCGCCGGAGGTGAACCGAAGACCGGCGCTCGTGCGTTGGAAACGACCGTGAAAACACCGCCTTGATCTCCTTCCACCGTGTCGAAAAATCCCAGCGAGCGTAGGGCGGATAAGCGCAGCGCAATCCGCCAACGCAAGTCAAACCCGCTCCCCGGCCTCAACAGAACCGGCACCATCCCCGCCCCAATCCGCCGGATAAAGACCCGCCACCACGCATCGCTGAAACGTCGAAAACGGCCAATCCGCAACGTGCTCGACCCACCCATGCTTCACAGGATTGAAGTGAATATAATCCATATGCGCCGCATAATCCCGATCATCGCGAATCGTATGTTCCCAAAATCGCCGTTGCCATATGCCCCGTTCACTTCTCCGAAGCTGAACGGAAGACCGATGCTCAACGATCGGAAGCAACCTTGAAAACCGCGCCTTGATCTCTTTCCACCGTGTCGAAAAATCCCCGTCGCCAGGCGGCAGGGTCCAGAGGCAATGCATGTGCTCGGGCAAGACCACCCACGCATCGATGTGGAACGGATGACGCGCCCGCGTCTGCCGAACCGCCGCGCGGAGCGATTCAATCTCGGCGGTCAGCAGACCGGCTCGCCGGTCCCGAAGATTGACCGTGAAGAAATAGGTGCCTCCGGGAACACGGTTACGGCGGTAATCGGGCATGGGTTAGCGTGGCACGCGGAGGATCAGGGTCATAGGCCCGGGTGTGCGGAACGTTGCGTTGGCGGATTGCGCTGCGCTTATCCGCCCTACAGCTAGGCCTCACACGATTTACATTCCCCGCCGCGCGACTGTAAATCCGTTGACAGTTTTACGTTGCCGCGCGCCATTTCGCCGGTGACTTCGCATTTGCAGCATCCTAGATCCGTCGGGCCGCACCTGACGCGGATCAATGCGAAGGAACTCCCCGATGGCCCACCCGAACTACTCCCCCGACGGTCTGGCTGGCGGCGTGGCCGCGGCGGTTGGCCGTGGCTCCGCCTATCAGGATCATACCGCGCAGATCGCCCGGCTGATCGAAGGCAAGAAGGGCACCTGGAACAGCATCAATCCGGAATCGGTCGCGCGCATGCGCCTGCAGAACCGCTTCCTCACCGGCCTCGATATCGCCCGCTACACCGCCGGCATCATGCGCCAGGACATGGCGGCCTATGACGCCGATCCCACCACCTACACCCAGTCCCTCGGCGCCTGGCACGGCTTCATCGCCCAGCAGCAGATGATCGCGGTGAAGAAGCATTTCGGCACCACCAAGCGCCGCTACATCTACCTCTCCGGCTGGATGGTCGCCGCCCTGCGCTCGGAATTCGGCCCGCTGCCGGACCAGTCGATGCACGAAAAAACCTCCGTGCCCGCCCTGATCCAGGAGATCTACACCTTCCTCCGCCAGGCCGACGCCCGCGAGCTCGGCGGCCTGTTCCGCCAGATCGACGAAGCCCGAAAGGCCGGCGACGCCGCGAAGGAGGCCGAGCTGCAGGCGAAGGTGGAGAACCACGAAACCCATGTCGTGCCGATCATCGCCGACATCGACGCCGGCTTCGGCAACGCGGAGGCCACCTACCTGCTGGCCAAGAAGATGATCGAGGCCGGCGCCTGCGCGCTGCAGATCGAGAATCAGGTTTCCGATGAAAAGCAGTGCGGCCACCAGGATGGCAAGGTCACCGTGCCGCACGAGGATTTCATCGCCAAGGTGCGCGCCGTGCGCTACGCCTTCCTCGAACTCGGCGTGGAAGACGGCATCATCGTCACCCGCACCGACAGCCTCGGCGCCGGCCTCACCAAGCAGATCGCCGTCAGCCACGCCCCGGGCGATCTCGGCGACCAGTACAACTCGTTCCTGGATTGCGAGGAGATCACACCCGAAACCGCCCGCAACGGCGATGTCGTGCTGAACCGCAACGGCAAGCTGCTGCGTCCGAAGCGCCTGCCCAGCAACCTGTTCCAGTTCCGCGCCGGAACCGGGGAAGACCGTTGCGTGCTGGACGGCATCACCTCGCTGCAGAACGGCGCCGACCTGCTCTGGATCGAAACCGAGAAGCCGCACGTGGAACAGATCGCCGGCATGATGGACCGCATCCGTGCCGTGGTTCCGAACGCCAAGCTCGCCTACAACAACTCCCCGTCGTTCAACTGGACGCTGAACTTCCGTCAGCAGGTGTTCGACGACTGGAAAGCCGCCGGCAAGAACGTCGTTGCCGACTACGACCGCGCGAAGCTGATGAGCGTGGAATACGACGCCACGCCTCTGGCCGCCGAAGCCGATGAGCGCATCCGCACCTTCCAGGCCGATGCCGCCAAGCGCGCCGGCATCTTCCACCACCTGATCACCCTGCCGACCTACCACACCGCGGCGCTGTCGGCCGACAACCTGTCCAGGGAATATTTCGGCGCCCAGGGCATGCTCGGCTACGTGCGCAATGTCCAGCGCGAGGAGATCCGCCAGGGCATCGCCTGCGTGCGGCACCAGAACATGGCGGGCTCGGACATCGGCGACGACCACAAGGAATATTTCGCCGGCGAGGCGGCCCTGAAGGCGGGCGGCTCGCACAACACGATGAACCAGTTCGGCTGACCATCCGAACCGGACGAATGAAACGGCCCGGGGCGCAAGCCCCGGGCCTTTTTTGTCAGTTCCGCGCCATCAGCTTGCCCTCGTCGTTCGGCATGCAGCGTATCCGCGGCACGCAGCCGAACGCCGGCACGAAGGCTTCCTCCAGCGCGGCCATGAAGCGTTCCACCACGTCCTTCGTGCGCGAGGCCTTGTCGCGATAGGTCGCATGGATGTTGGCCGGCTTGCCGTGAAATTTCTCATGCACCGGCACGAAATTCAGCTGCACCTTGTCCGACGGCACCTCCATGATCTCCATGCAGTGCCGCACGACCGTTTCGATGAACAAGTCGATCCGCGCCTCGGAAGCGGCGAGCCGGCTGGCCGGCATGGAAATCACGATGGTCGGCATGGCAGCCCCCGTTCAGTCACGCTTGTAACGATAGTTGAACCGGTCCCCGTCCGACGTCACCAGCCCCGCCGTCGGCGAGGGGAAGTGGATCGGCAGCAGCAGAGTGTCCGTGTCCGCCACGGACGTCAGGAACTTCCGCCGAGACGCCGCCGCCTGCTTCGGGTCCCAGTCCACCCCGGGGCACCAATCCACCTCCCGGCACTGGATGGCGTGGTGCATCATGTCGCCGGTCACCACGGCCCGCTGCCCGCGGGAGAAGATGTTGACGCAGCAATGGCACGGCGAATGTCCCGGCGTCGGCGTCAGGGTGATGGTGTCGTCCAGCGCGAAGTCGTCGTTCACCAACAGCGCCTGGCCGGCCTCCACGATCGGCAGGCAGTTGTCGCGGAACACCGTGCCCGGCGGGTTGGCGCCCTTGGCGTGCTCGGCCTCCCACACCTCGTATTCCTTCTGGTGGAAGATGTATTTGGCGTTCGGGAATGTCGGCACCCAGCGCCCGTCGCGCAGCGTGGTGTTCCAGCCGGTATGGTCGATGTGCAGGTGGGTGCAGAACACGTAGTCCACCTTGTCGTAGCTGACGCCGAGCGCGAACAGCTCCTTCTGCCAGCGCTCCTTGCCGGGGAAGTCGAACGGCGGCGGATGGCCCTTGTCCTCCCCGGTGCAGGTGTCCACCAGGATGGTGTGGCGCGGCGTGCGCACCACGAAGGTCTGATAGGTCACCACCATCATGCCGGCCGCGGCGTCGAACACCTCCGGCTCCATCAGGGGCAGGTTCGCCTTGAACACGGCCTCGTCATAGGCGGGAAAGAAGTCCTGCGGCCGCCGCCACGGCCCCTCCCGCTCCACCACCGCGTCGATGGTGATGTCGCCGATCCGGATCTGCTTCATCGCGTCCCCCTCAGGCCGCCGCCGATGGCCGCGTCTTCATGCGATCGAACCAGGCAACGATATGGGTGTTCGCCGGATCGAGCTTCTGGCCGACATTGTTGAAGAAATCGATGAACGCGAACAGCAGGATATCCGCCATCGTCAGGCGCTCGCCGCACACATAGGTCTTGCCGGCCATCTGCGCGTTCAGCTTCGCCAGGTTCTCCTTGGCGATCAGCTTCAGGTCGTCCGCCGCGTGCGGCACGCAGCGGATGCGGGTCTGGAACATCTTCAGCCCCTCGGCGAAGCGGAAGCCCGCAGCACCCGGCTCGATGATGTTGAGGTCGATGCGCCGCGTCCACATCCGTGTCTCCGCCCGTTCCTCGGGCGTGGCCCCGATCAGCGACGGCCCCTGGCCGATCTCATCGACGTACTCGCAGATCGCGGTGATCTCCGCCAGCACCATGCCGCTGTCCAGCGCCAGCGCCGGGGTCTGCCCGGACGGGTTCTTCGCCATGTATTCCGGCTGCCGGTTCTCCCCGCCGCGCAGATCGATCGTGGCCTTTTCCGGAGCAACGCCCTTCTCGGCCATGAACATCCGCACCATGCGCGGGTTGGGTCCGACGGAATCGTAGAACAGCATGTTTCTCTCCCTGGTTGGCCCCGAACCCTAGCACGCGCCGGCGCCTCGGCTAGAGTGGCGGCCAAAGCCCAGGAGAACCCGAATGCCCCGCCGTATCGTCGACCTGTCCGTTGCCCTGCAGAACGACATCCCGAGCGACCCGCCACGCAACATACCGGTGATCGAGTACACCAACCACGACCAATCCGCCGCCCTGGTGGCCGGCCTGTTTCCTGGCCTGACGCCGGACATGCTGCCGGAAGGCAAGGGCTGGGCGGTGGAGAAGGTCACCCTCGGCACCCATACCGGCACCCACCTGGACGCGCCCTGGCACTTCCACCCCACCATGTCCGGCGGCCAGCGCGCCATCACCATCGACGAGGTGCCGCTCGACTGGTGTTTCGGCAATGGCGTGAAGCTGGATTTCCGCCATTTCCCCGACGGCTACGTGGTCGGCGCCGCGGAGGTCGAGGCGGAGCTGAAGCGCATCGGCCACCAGTTGCAACCATTGGACATCGTCGTGGTCAACACCGCCGCGGGCAAGCGGTTCGGCCAGAACGACTACCTCGACAGCGGCTGCGGCATGGGGCGGGAAGCCACGCTCTATCTGACCAGCCGCGGCGTGAAGGTAACCGGCACAGACGGCTGGAGCTGGGACGCCCCGTTCAGCCACACCGCGCGCCGCTTCGCCGCAACCCACGACCCCTCGATCATCTGGGAAGGCCACAAATCGGGGCGCGAAATCGGCTACTGCCACATCGAGAAGCTGCACAACCTGGAAGTCCTGCCGCCGTTCGGCTTCAAGATCGCCTGCTTTCCGGTGAAGATCCACCAGGCCTCCGCCGGCTGGACCCGCGCGGTGGCGATCTTCGAGGATTAGGATGGCCAGGACCAGCGACGATCAGCCTTCCGGATGCACGGCATTGTCGCTTGACTTGATTCCGCAACTTGTTAACCAACGTTCATCTTCCGATCGTCCAAGCGGCTGATCGGGACGTTCCTGCCCCGCTCACCGGATCTCGCGTGCCGTCGATCGCCTGACCGCTTTCATTCCCAAGGAGCCCACACCATGATCCGTCTCGCAACCGCCGCCCTTCTCGCCTCCCTGCTCGCAGGAACGGCCATGGCCCAGACGGTCAGCGGTACCACCGCCGCCGTCGGCAGCGCGGCTTCCAGTGCCGCCAGCGCCACTGGCAAGGCCATTTCCGGCGCCGCCAGTTCGACCGTCACCGGTGCCAAGCACATGACCAGGTCGGCCAGCGCCATGATGACCGGCGAATACGCCGACGAGGCCTCCGCCAAGGCGAAGTGCGCCGGCGACACGGTGGTGTGGGTCAACACCTCGTCCAAGGCGATCCACATGGCCGGCGACAAGTACTACGGCAAGACCAAGAAGGGCGCCTATATGTGCCAGAAGGAAGCCGTCGCAGCCGGCTTCCACGCCCCGAAGGCGAAATCCGCCAAGCCGGCCGCCAAAAGCAACTGACGCAGCGTCGAGGGAGCCGATCATGGGATTGTTCGATCAGATACTCGGGGCCGTGCTGAGCGGCGGCCAGACACCCGGACAGGATCAGGCGGCGGCCGCCGCGGGCGGCACCCTGCCGCAACTGGTGATGGCCGCGATCGCGCATGAGGGCGGGATCGCCGGCCTGATGCAGAAATTCCAGTCCGCCGGCCTCGGCGGCGTGATCGGCTCCTGGGTCGGCACCGGCGCGAACCAGCCGATCAGCCCCGGCGCCCTGCAGCAGGTGCTGGACCCCGCCACAGTGCAGGCCATCGCCGAGAAGACCGGCCTGCCGATCGAGCAGCTGATGGCCCAGATCAGCCAGCATCTGCCGCAGATGATCGACGGCCTGACCCCGAACGGCGAGGTGCCGCAGAACAACGATGCCCTGCTGCAGGCCGGCCTGACACTGCTGAAAAGCCGCTTCGGCGTCGCCTGAGCCATATCTGCCGGGGGCCAGGGCCTCCGGCGGAACACCTACGCCTTCAGGAAACCTACCAGCCGCTCCGCCTCCGCCACGATCGGATCGGCGATGGCGGCAGCCCGCTCGCTGCCCTTGTGCAGGATCGCGTCCAGTGCCGCCGGATCCGCCAGCAGCCTGCTGGTTTCGCGGCTGATCGGGCCGATCTTCTCCACCAGCAGGTCCGCCAGCGACTGCTTGAACGCGCCAAACCCCTTGCCGCCATGCTCGCGCAGCACGCCGGCATGGTCGGTATCGGCCAGCGCCGCGTAGATCCCCACCAGATTGCGTGCCTCCGGCCGGTCCACCAGGCCCTCGGTTTCCGACGGCAGCGGCTCCGGGTCGGTCTTGGCGCGGCGGATCTTCAGGCTGATCGTATCCGCGTCGTCGTTCAGGTTGATCCGGCTCTGATCGGACGGATCGGATTTGGACATCTTCCTGGTGCCGTCGCGCAGGCTCATCACCCGCGCCGCCGGGCCCAGGATCAGCGGCTCGATGTTGGGGAAGAACTCCACGCCGTAATCGTGATTGAACTTCTGCGCGATGTCGTTCGCCAGTTCCAGATGCTGCTTCTGGTCATCGCCCACCGGCACCCGCGTCGCGTGATAGGCGTGAATGTCGGCCGCCATCAGGTTCGGATACACATACAGCCCGGCCGACGCGTTCTCCCGGTCCTTGCCGGCCTTGTCCTTGAACTGGGTCATGCGGTTGAGCCAGCCCAGCCGCGCCACGCAGTTGAATATCCAGGCCAGCTGCGCATGCGCGCGCACGGACGACTGCAGGAACAGCGTGTGGTTCACCGGATCGACGCCGCAGGCCAGCAAGGTCGCCGCCATCTCCCGCGTCGCCGCGCTAAGGCCCTTCGGGTCCTGGAACACCGTGATGGCGTGCAGATCGACCACGCACCAGATGCACTCATGATCCTGCTGCAGCCCGACCCAGTTGCGGATCGCGCCCAGATAATTGCCGAGAGTGGGAATGCCGGAGGGCTGGATGCCCGAGAAGATGCGCTGCATAGGACGGCCCGATCGTTGAAAACCTGGGCGTTGTTCGGCGGAACCGGCTTCGCGGTCAAGTGGCGCCCGGCGCCGGGGCCATCGAGTGAAAGGAAGCAAGGCCAGGGGCTCTGCCCCTGGACCCCGCTAAGGGCTCGCCCTTAGAACCCGCTACTGGTTTGGGAGTGCAAGGAGGGCCAACCGGGACCGAGCAAGATCCGAGTAGGCCCTCCTTGCACTCCCAAACAATGGATGGATTCCAAAAGGCGAGCCTTTGGTGGGGGTGCAGGGGGCAAAGCCCCCTGGCCTTCCTTCCTTCACCCAATGGCCTTGCGGCGCGGCCGGCGCAGCATGGCCCGCACCTCCCGCAGGTCGAACGCCCCGGTCAATTGGCCGGCCGCGACATAGGCGCCCAGCCCCAGGCTGACCAGGGCCGCGAGAGCCGCGTATTTCATCCCGCGCACCCCCGGCGCAATGGCGAACAGCGGCCCCTGCGCCAGCGCCAGCGTCGCCGCCATCGCCGCCGCCGCGAGGGCAATGCGTGGCAGCCGGCGGCGCAGCCTGGCATCCGGCACCAGATGGCCCTGCCGATGCAGCACCCAGGCCAGCCACCCGCAATTGAAGATCGCCGCGATGGATGTCGCCAGCGCCGGGCCGATATGGCGCAGCGGCAGCATGAACGCCACGTTCAACGCCAGGTTCAGCGCCACCGCGGCCATGCCGATCTTCACCGGCCTGGCCGTGTCGCCCCGCGCGAAGAACGCCGGCGCCAGCACCTTCACCGCGACGAAGGCCGGCAACCCCAGCGCATAGGCCGCCAAGGCCTGCCCCGACAGCCGCGCGCTCTCCATGTCGAACGCCCCGCGCCCGAACAGCACCCACACGATCGGAAACGCCGAAACCGCCAGCGCCAAAGCCGCCGGAAGGGTCAGGAACAGCGCGAATTCCAGCGCCCGGTTCAACGTGGAAATCGCCCCCTCGGCCTCCCCAGCGCGAACCTGGCGCGCCAGCATCGGCAACAGCGCCGTCCCCACCGCGGTGCCGATCACCCCCAGCGGCAATTGCTGGATCCGGTCAGCGTAATACAGCAAGGACACGGTGCCGGGCGGCAACAGGCTGGCAATGATCACGTCCACCGCCAGATTGAGCTGCGTCACCCCCGCGCCCACCAGCCCCGGCGCCATCTTGCGAAACAGCTGCCGCATCTGCGGCGTCAGCCGCGGACGCGGAATGCGGATGCGCATCCCCGCCCGGCGCACCGCCCAGACCAGCAAAGCCAGCTGCGCGACACCCGAGACCGTCACGCCCCACGACAGCGCATAGCCAGCATTTGCCAAATACGGCGTCAGGCCCAGCATCGCGGCGATCGAGAACACGTTGAACAGCACCGGCGCCGCCGCAGCCGCCGCGAACCGGTCCAATCCGTTCAATACCCCGGAAAACAGCGCGGTCAGACAGATCAGGAACAGGTACGGAAAGGTGATCCGGGTCAGATTGACCGCCAGATCGAACTTCTCCGGAATGGCCGAAAAGCCCGGCGCCAGCACCACCATCACCTGCGGCATGAACACCATGCCGGCAATGGTCAGCCCGCCCAGCCAGAATGCCATGACGGACGCGGCCTCCTCCGCAAAGCGGTTGGCGGCCTCCTTGCCCTCCGCCTGCAACATCCCGGTGAACGACGGCACGAAAGCGGCGTTGAACGCCCCCTCGCCAAACAACCGGCGGAACAGATTGGGCAGCTTCAACGCCACAAAAAACGCGTCCGCCACCGGCCCCGCACCCAACATGGCCGCAATCAACATGTCCCGGGCAAACCCCAGCACCCGGCTGGCCATCGTCCAAACCCCAACCGTCACCACCCCCCGCAGCATCGAACTCATGGCCGTGGTGCGTGCGATGGGATGGGCGGAAAGCAAGATTTGGGCTTTGCCCCAAACCCCAGGAGGGGCGCTGC
>JBBIQA010000159.1:6571-10306 GCA_037442565.1 Rhodospirillales bacterium | reverse complement strand
GGCGCGATGGCGTTCACGTTCACCCCGTGTGGACCCAGCTCCAGGGATAGTTTCTTGGTGAACGCAATGATCCCGCCCTTGGCCGCGGCATAGGCGCTGCTGCTCGATACACTCAGGCCGCGCCCGGCGATCGAGGCCAGGTTCACGATCTTGCCGGAACCCTGCCGCGCCATGATCGGTGCGGCGGCGTGACAGAATAAAAAAGTGCCATCCAGGTTGAAGGCGATGATCTTCTGCCATTCCTCCAGCGTCAGCTCCTCGGTTGTCGCCGCCGGGCGGGAGATGATCGTGCTGCCGCCGACCGCATTCACCAGGATGTCGATCCGGCCGAACTCGCTCACCACGCCGGCCACCAGCGCGTCCACCTGCGTCTGGTTCAGCGCATCCACCAGCCGCCCATGCGCCCGCCCGCCATCCAGCCGCAGCGTGTCCACCAGCGCATCCAGCCGGCCCTGGTTGTTGTCCACCGCAACCACGATCGCGCCCTCGCGCGCCATGATCTCCGCCGTCGCCTTGCCGATGCCGCTGGCCGCGGCGGTGATGACGGCGACCTTGTCCGTGAAGCGCATGACGTTCCCCCGTTCGGCCCCTGGCCGTTCTGTTCCGGCAAACGCTAATCCGCCGCCGGTTGAGCGGCAACCGCCAGCCCAGGCTCCAGCCCGGCCGCCAGCCCGCCCCGCGCGCCGTTCCCGGGCACCACGGCGCGGACCGCCCGGTTCACCCGCGCGATCCACCAGCGATCGAAACCACCGACGAGCAGCGCCGCCGCCAGCGTCCCGGCCAGGACCGCGACCACCGTCACCGCCGTCGCCCCCGGCCGGCCGAGGCCCGGGATCGTCGCGACATAGGTCCATGCGCCAAGCGAGCACAGCACCGGCACATGCACCAGATAGATCGGAAACGACAGTTGCCCGAGCCGCCTCGCCCAGCCGCCGCTGAGCAGGCGGTCCAGCCGCGGGCAGCCGATGGCGGCGAGGATCAGCAGCAGCGAGGCCGGCACCCAGAGCACGGGAAACAGGAATTCCCGCCCCAGTCCGAACGGCGCCAGCCAGGCATAGGCGCCGCGGGCGCCGAAGAAGCCGAACAGCCAGAACGCCAGGGCGCCCATGCACAGCGCCAACCATCCGGGTATGAACAGGGGCCGGCCGGCCAGCAGTCTGGCGAGCAGGGTCCCGGCCAGGAATTGCGGCACGTGCGGCTGCGCCTTGTAGAACATCAGCGCCAGCAGCACGGTCAGGCAGATGGCCACCAGATCATGGCGCAGATGGCGCAGCACCGGCGCCACGCCCAGCACCACGATGCTGCCCACGATCTCCGGGCGCATCGTCCACAGGCTGGAATTCAGATAGCTCTCGCCGGAGAAGAAGGTGAAGAACGCCCCCTGCAGCAGGGCCGGCCAGAAATGCGGCTGAAAGCCGGGCGCCAGTCCGGCATAGGCAAAATCCTTCAGCCACGGCGATCCGCTGATCTCCGCCGCCGGCACGAAATGGTAGGCTCCGCTGGCAAACAGCAGCCAGGAACCGAGCGTGGTCAGCGTGCAGGCCCCGGCCAGGCGCGGCCATCGCTTCAGCAGCCCGCGCGACACCTGGCCCAGATCGCCCGAGTTGAAATAGGCCCAGGGCAGCACGAAGCCGGACAGCACGAAGAAAAAGCTGACCGCCGCGGAACCGTTGAACGGGGCGAACCAGAGGCGCCCGATGACCGGATTCGGCACCGAGGCGGCAAACTGGCCGGACTGGAACGGAGCGAACCCGATCAGCAGATGCCAGGCCACCACGGACAGGGCGGCAAAGCCCCGCAGGCACTCCAGGGATTCGATTCTGCGGCCCTCCCCCGGTGGATGCCGGAATGCCTGCTCGAACGCCACGCGACCCCCATTCATGCTATAAAAACCGTTTCACTGCATCCAGAAACACATCCAGCCGGTCGTGATGCACCCAATGCCCCGCCCCCTCCACCGACAGCACCTCGGCGGTCCTGAATGTGGCCAGCCGGCCGTCGGTCGCGGGGTTCGTCGCCCAGCTCTCGGTGCCATAGACCAGCAAGGCCGGACAGGTGATGCGCGCCCATAGCGCCGCGATGGCATCCCGGGTCATGTCGTAGGGCGGCCAGACACGCACGTAGTTGTCGAACTTCCAGCTATAGGTGCCGTCCTCGTTCTGGTTCACGCCTTGCTGCGTCAGATGCCGCGCCTGTTCCGGCGACAGGTGCTTGTTTTCGTCCTGCATCCGCTTCAGCGCGTCCTCGATCGTCGGGTAGCGGCGCGGCAGCCGGGCGGACAGCGTGCGCTGCTCGTCCACCCAGTCGCGGATGCGCGCATCGACCGTCTGCAGCGCATCCTTCTCCATCTGCCGCCGCGAAGGCCCAAGCCCCTCGATCGCCACCAGCCGGCGCACCGCCTCCGGATAGATCCCGGCATAGCGCAACGAGATATTGCCGCCCAGCGAATGGGCCACGATGGTCACCGGCGCCAGTTTCTGCTGATGGATCAACTGGGCCAGGTCATACACATAGTTCGCCATCGGATACTGCCCGTCCGAAGGCCAGTCGCTGTCGCCGTGGCCGCGCAGATCGGGGGCGATGATGTGCCAGTCCTTGCACAGCTCCGCGGCCACCCAGTCCCAGTTGCGGCAATGGTCCCGCCCGCCATGCAGCAGGATCAGCGGCGGCGCGTCCGGGTTGCCCCAGTCGACATAATGCAGCCGCAACCGCTGGGAGACGTAGAAGCGGGAAGTCGGACCCGCGCTGGACGAGATGGCACTGGAGGCGATGGAGGGGATGGCTGGCATGGTCCTGCGATCCATTCGGAGGTCCTGTATGGTTTCCTGTAGCGGATCGCACCGCAAGCGGGAAACCACTGGCCAGATCGCGGCTCGCGCGGCAAGAAGGGCCGCACGAACAGCAAGGGCCAGGCAGCTTTGTCCGTCAGCCGTTTTCTCACCTGTCTCGGCTTCGCCGCCTGGGTGTCGGTCTGCGCCGCCGCGCCGGAATTCATCTGGCAGGGATTGCTGTCGCTGATCGGTCATTTCTCGCGGCAGAACATCTACGCCATCGTTCTGATCGGCCTGATCCTGACGGTTTTCGTCGAACCGATCCTGGAGCGGGCGCGCGAGGGGCGCTGGACCCCCGAACACCGCACCACCCGCAGCCTGCTGTTCACCGCCCCCGTCGCCTTCACCTTCGGCATAATCGCGGTGGGACTGCATGAATGCATGACCGCCTTCCTCGGCGCCGGACATGCGCCGCCCGATGAGGGCGTGGCCAACGCCGTCCGGTTGATCCTCGAATGGGCCTTTATTCCATTGGCGGTAACGCTGGCCTGGTTCGGCGCGCGGCTGACCGGCCGCCTGCCGCTGATCGCCGCCGCCGTCGCCGCCATCTGGATCCTCGGCATCGGCTGGTATTACGGCTGGTCAGCCCGCGACATCGTCATGACGAGCCTCCCCTGCATCGCCATCATTCCCCTCGGCCAGCGCTACATCCGGCGCAACTGGCACGAAACCACCTTCCGGAACCTGGCCATCGGCCTGGCCGGTTTCATGCTCACCTGGCAGTTGCTGGCGCTGCTGTTGCAGGTCGTGCTGCGGTTGGCCGGCGTAACCGGCGCCCCCTTCTACGCATTGACGGACCTCGGCGACGATTTCCGCTTCTACCTGGGCTGGGCCATCGGCCTGGTCCTGGCGCCGAACCCGGTGCCGGACCGCCAATAGGCCAGTCGCCAATGCGTCAGTCGCC